>CAYIJR010000001.1:0-34270 GCA_964363825.1 uncultured Candidatus Saccharibacteria bacterium
CAGATTTGACTCCAAAACGCCTGTTAAAAATGTCTTTGGCTTTTGGCGACAGGCCTTTAGTGAGCTTGGCATAAAGTTGTGCGTAATTGGTTTTATCCATGTTTTTTTATTGTTTTTATATGTTAATAATTAAGGTTACCATAATATCAATTGCGTGTCAAGTCCTGATGGTTTTTAACGTTTCACCGCTCTTTTTTCATCAAACTTATACCATGTTACAAGCAAGGGGCCAGCAATAAAAATAGAGGAGTAAGCGCCGGCGGTTATGCCGATGATTAATGCCAGAGAAAAGTATCTTAATGTCTCTCCCCCAAAGAAAAACAATGCCGCCATTACCAACAACACCGTAAAGACTGTGCTAATGGACCTGCCCAACGTTTGGTTTAAACTCCAGTCCACCGTTTCGCTAAATTGGGCCATGCCTTTTCTTAAAATATTCTCACGAATGCGATCGAAAATGACAATAGTGTCGTGGACGGAAAATCCGATGATGGTCAGCAAAGCGGCCACGATGGGGATGGTGATTTCCACGTTGTAAAATTTTCCCAGCACCGAAAACACGCCCAAGGGAATTAAAATGTCGTGGAATAAGGCAATTAAAGACGTGACACCATACTTCCACGAAGCTACTGGCCGCGAAACTTTCCTAAAAGCAAAAGCAATGTAAATGGTAATGGCTAAAAGCGCCAAAACAATGGCAATAAGGGTTTTATTTTTCAGTTCCTGCCCGACTGATGGGCCAATGTACTGGAAGCTTTTTTCCTCTAAAGGAGCCAATTCATTTAGTTTTGTAATTATCTGCTGGTGGGTTACCTCATCAACCCCTTTGAATTTTAAAATAGCTCCATGGCTTCCCGTTGGTTGGATAATAATGTCGCCTAAATTCAAATCGGCAAGCTTCTTTGAAATTTCTTCGTTGGAAGGCCTGTTTTGGGTAAAATTAATTTCCATGTTGCTGCCGCCGGTAAATTCAATGCCGAATTTCAAGCCAAAAATCGCCAGGCTGGCAATGGCTGCCATAATTAAAATGCCGGAAAAGATGTAGTAGATTGTAGAATATTTTGTGAAAGGAAAATTCATATGTTAATCCAAAGACCAAATACCAAAAATCAAAACCACAAGTTAAAAACCTTTAAATTTTTTGTCTTTGGTTTGTGGTTTTGGTATTTGGTTTTTGCATTTTAGTTTTATAGCACCCATTTTACCTTCTCTGCCCACTTGCTGACAAAAACCATCAGTAAAATCCTGGTGATGAAAATAGCCGAAAACAAGCTGACTACAATGCCCAGTGACAAGGTCAAGGCAAACCCTTTGATAAATGAGGTGGAAAATAAAAATAAAATGGCGCAAACAATCAACGAATTCAAATTGCTGTCGCGGATGGACGGCCAGGCGCGGGAAAATCCTTCTTTAATGGCTGCTCCCAATTCTTTGCCCTGCTTTATTTCTTCTTTCATGCGGGCGAAAATCAAAATGTTGGCGTCCACAGCCATGCCAATAGATAGGATAAACCCGCCGATACCAGCCAATGTCAAGGTAACCGGAATTAATTTAAAAATCGAAAGCGTAATAGCTACGTAAATTATCAAAGCAATAGAAGCCAAAAATCCGGGCAATCGGTAAAAAATTATCATAAATAAGATTACTGCCAAAAGGCCATACAATCCTGCCCACAAAGATTTCTGCAATGATGCCGCGCCAAGTGTCGGCCCCACGGTTTCTTGTGAAATTGGGCTGCCGATTTTTACCGGCAAAGCTCCTGAATTCAATCTGCGGGCAATGTCGTTAGCGGTTTTAGATGACATGCTGCCTGAAATTACCGCTTTACCACCGGTTATTTTATCTTGGACAACTGGGGCGTATAAATCATTTTCATCAATAATATTATCACCAGTGGTATCAATAATGGAGGCGCCGTCCAGCAAAATCGCCAACGGTTTTTGGATGTTGCGGGCGGTAATCTCTTCAAAAATTTTTGCCCCGTCGCTGTTGAAAACCAGTTCAATAAGAGGTTGATAGGTTGTCTGGTCAAAAATAACATTTGCTTTTGATAGGTATTTTCCTGTTAATTCAGTTGGTTTAATGTAGGGGTTTTGCAACGCCAATTCCCAATCTTTGATTTTTTGTATATCTTCGCCTTTTTCCTGGGCGGCCTGCACCTCTTTTATTTTATCTAAAATCGGCTGGGATTCTGCCTCCGGCCTGATCTCGTCAAATTCCAAATAAGGCGTTTGGCCGATCATCTCTATGGCTTGTTTGACATCTTTGACGCCGGGCAATTCAACCATCAGCCGGTCCTGGCCTTGGATGGTGACTACCGGCTCGGACACGCCGAATAAATTAACTCTTCTTTCAATGACATCTCTCAATCCCTGCATGGCGCTAGATTTGTCTTGGACTTGGCTCAAATCCGCCTGGTAAATTAAGTTGACTCCGCCCTGCAAATCCAGCCCCAGCACGTAGGGCTTTGACCAAAAGTGAGGCAAGCGCCAGCCAAATTTCCCATTGATAAAATCGGTTGCCTTATTGTAATAATCCGGGTACATAAAATTGCCGGCCAACACGGCCAGCACAATCACCCCGATGAAAATCCAATATTTTTGATTCATTTTTTACTTCGTAAAAAATCGCGGAACTGCGCAGAATTTCACGCAGAAATACGCGGAAAATTAATTTAAATGATTTTTTATCTTAATACGTTTTATAAAAAAACGCAAGATAATTATCATGTGTTTTTTAATTACGATTCTTTATACTTTCTCTAAAATTTTGAGTTCTAGTTTATCCTTTTCCGTGTCGTAAATTGCAAAGGTAGGTTTGAATCGCTGCCCTGCTACTTCTCCGGGGTTGACCAATCGGCAGTCGCCTATTTCTTCAACCCACGGCCGGTGGGTGTGGCCGTAAAAAACCAGGTCGTATTTTCTCGATTGCGCTAATTGCATTGCTTTGTCAGGGTAATGGATGAGGGCAATTTTTTTGCCACCTAATTCAACATCCATGGTTTCCAAAATATCTTCTAATTGATAATCCCCATTACCCCGCACAAAAGTTATTCCCCCTTTGAAACTTTTTTGGGCCTCGTCAATGGTAGTTTGGCTGCAAATGTCGCCGCAATGGAGCATGACCGTAATATTTTCTTTATTCAAAAAACCAATGGCTCTATTGAAGTTGGCCATATTGTCATGCGTGTCTGACACAATAGCAAATTTCATGTTAATTACCCGCCACGCACTGGTTAAAGACATTCACCTGGCTGTTGTACTGTACAATGAGATTTTTGGTTTCCTGGTTTAATGAGTTGTACACTGCCACCAGCGCGTTGTACTCGTCAACTAAAACATTGTACTGCGAAGATCTTGGATTGGTATTGTCAATCTCCCTCTTTTTGGCGTCAATTTTAAGAGACAACTGATCCAACTGGCTTTTATTTATTTCAATTTTACCCTTCAGTCCTACGTCCGGCTGAGTGCAAGCCGAAAGCGGCAAGCCGAATTCCTGCACGCCAATCCACACCGTTTCTCCTTTGTATTCTCCCTTAACAAAGGCCACGCCAATTTCGGAAAACCTGTTGTTTAAAATATTAGCTCGATGCCCCGGGCTGTCCATCCAATGCTGGACCGCCTCTTTTTCGCTTAAAAAGTTGCCCAAAATCAAGTTCTCTCCCGTCACCACGTAATCATAACCGGCATTTTTCACTAATTCCCCCGGACCGACGCCAGATGGCGAAACATGGTCAAAATATTGTTTCAAAAACATATCATCAGCTTTGGCTCTGGCAGCGGCATCAAGTTTTTTATTTTCAATCAATGGGGGCAACATTCCATTGTTGTACCTTTGAATGTTTGTTTCCGCCACTATTTTTGAATTGGTTAAAACCGTGTCGTTGGCTTTTCCGCCAATATTTAAAGGCGGCGGGCTGAAAATTTCTTTCTTAAACTGGTCTATTACGTTTCCCAAATCAGTCTTTTGGAATTTCTGCAAATTTTCACCCACATTATTGTAAACATTTAAAATGTTATCTTTGAATAAAAAACCTAGCCAAAAAGCCAGGCCAACCAGTATCAGGGTTAAAATGATTGTCCTAAGTTTTAGCATATTACCCTTATCTTACCACTTTTTTTACTCAAGAGAAATAATTTGCAATCCCTTCTCTTTAATTTCTTCTTCTGGCCAAAATAATTTGTCTGTTTTAAATTTTAAAACATATGTCACTTTTTTCTCTATTTTTCTGCCGGTGTACTCTTTAGTTTTTGGATCCCATTCTTCAAGAATTAATTTGTCGCCTTCAGCAACATCAAAATCGTTAAGGCGGAGCTCAAACTTTTTCTTGCCTGAAACAATTGCGTCAAAATACTCTGGCCAAATTTTTTTCTTGATTATTTCCATTACTACTTATTATTCTTTTTGCTTTTCCAATCCTTAATGGTAATGGTTTTCCTGTCGTAGGTTACAATTAACTTTTGCTTTTCCTTGATTTTTAATTCACTAGACCTGTTGCTTAATAAGACAATTAGCGAAATTTCCAGATTTTGAGGTGAAAATCTGGAAAAATAAGGAGGTTTGCCATACGGCAAGCCGACGCATTTTTACGAATTTTCAACCAAAATATGTAAATTGCAGTTGAAGTCTTATCAAGTAACAGGTCTATTAACAATATCAGCGGGAATCACCAGAGACAAGCTTCTCCTACCCGTACGCGTAACTTTTCTTATGTATGTTTTTTTCATAGTATTATTTTTGCTCCGTAGCATGCTCCGTAGCATGCTACGGAGCAAATTACGCGGCATTTATTTTTTATAATTTTTATTTTTTATTTCCTATTCTTGCATATTCTCTCTTATACTTTAAAAACCTTTCAGATTTAAGAAACTTCTTCATAAAATATATTAATTTTTCCCCGACATTGCCAGTATCTTTTAGGATAATGCTTTTTGCAATAGGCGGAGCCCAATCTGGCGCAAAATTATGTTTAAAGTAATTTTCGTTTACCACGTGCACATCTAAATTATAACCTTTCCATGTCTTTTTAATTCGATCTTTTCTTTTTTCGGTGATCAGTAACAAATCCCAGTCGCTATCTGGCCTTGGTTTACCATATACCCTTGAACCACACATGAGAATCGCTAGTGGCGAGTATTTTTTCGTTAAGTAATCAACAATTTCTTGTAATTGTTTATTTTTCATCTAAGCATTTATTAATAAGCTCCACCGCTTCGTTCTTCCCAAGGAATTTACCCACCTTAACTACTTTACTAATGCGATGATCAAAAACATGCAGTACAAACTTAGCCAACTTCTTTTCAATTTCTTCGTTCACTACTATTTCTTCTCCGGGTATTTTGGCAAGAATATTGTGATCCTCCTTATGATCTTCGATTTGTTGCATAAGACCTATTGGTTCACATTCTATAATCTGCCCTTTTTTTTAACTTCTGTTCAGTAATGACAAAACAATCCAGGTTGTCGCCATCACCACTTGTCGTTTTTAAGATGAAACCATAGGGAAATGGATACTTGCGTGAAACCGTAAAAGTTTCACGATATTCCAAAGTTTTCTCGTTATATACGTTTTTCTGGTCAGAACCAGCCTCATTTTCTATAAATACCTTCATTTTATTTTTTTGCCATATTATTTTTATGTTCCTCTGTATTCAACATCCCGCATTTTTTGAACTTTTTACCCGAACCGCAAAAACATTCATCGTTACGGCCAATTTTGATACTGGAATTTTGGTTATTGGGTATTGTTTGGTTATTGTTTCTTGTATCTTGGTTATTTACATTAAGGCTGGCTTTCAAAATGTTGTCGGCGATGGTTCTATCAATTTCCTGCAATAATTGGTTAAACAATTTGCGGCCTTCGTTTTTGTATTCAACTAATGGATCTTGGCCACCGTAAGCCCGTAACCTTACTGAATCTCGCATATGCTCCATATTGGAAAGGTGGTCTTGCCACAAGGTATCAATGACTTTTAGACCGACTAATTTGCACAAAAGGGCAAAATTTTCTTGACCCAATTCCTTTTCCCGTTTTTCCAAATCTTTTTCGAAATTTGGATTTTGAATTTGTTTAGAATTTAGGATTTCGGACTTAGAATTTGCAAGAAACGAAAATCGTTTCTTGTATATGATTTCCCGGTGCTTGTTCATGACGTCGTCATATTCCAACAAATGATTTCGGGCGTCAAAATTGAACCCTTCAATTTTCCCCTGGGCTGATTCAAGCGCCCCCGAAATTAATCCCGCCTGGATGGGTTCGTCTTCCGGCGCATTCAAAGCAGTCATTAAATTTTTTATTTTATCTCCGCCAAAGATGCGCATCAAATCATCTTCCAATGAAACAAAAAATTGGCTGGATCCCGGATCCCCCTGCCGGCCCGCCCGGCCGCGCAGCTGGTTGTCAATGCGGCGGGCATCGTGGCGCTCGGTGCCAATGACATGCAAGCCGCCCGATTCTTTGACGGTTTTTGATTCGTCAAGATTAGGCGGGTTTCCCCCTAAAATAATGTCCACGCCCCTGCCGGCCATGTTGGTGGCAATGGTTACCGCCCCCTTTTTGCCGGCCTGGGCGATGATTTCTCCTTCGCGCTCATGGTTTTTGGCATTTAAAATCTGGTGCGGGATTCCTTGGGTTTCCAATAATTTTCCCAAATACTCGTTTCTTTCAACTGACCGCGTTCCTACCAAAATTGGCTGGCCTTTTTGGTGCAAGTCTTTTATTTCTTTAATCACTGCCTTGAATTTTCCTTCTTCGGTTTTGTAAATTTTATCCTGCGCATCCTGGCGCGCCATGGGCCGGTGGGTTGGCACCACAGCCACTTCCAACTTGTAAACCTTGTCAAATTCTTCGGCCGAAGTAAGGGCCGTACCCGTCATGCCGGCAATTTTTTTATAAAGGCGGAAATAATTTTGGAAGGTGATGGTGGCTAAGGTTGTTGACTCCGGCTGTATTTGGACATTTTCCTTGGCTTCCACGGCTTGGTGCAAACCAGAAGACCAGCGACGTCCGGGCAACATGCGGCCGGTGAATTCGTCAATGATAATGACTTCGCCGTTTTTGACCACATAATCGCGGTCTTTTAAAAATAATGTTTTGGCTTTCAGGGCAGATTCTAATTGATGCGTTGCGGTAATGTCGTTTTCCGCCCACGGATCTTGTCCCAAACGCTTGACTACGTTGTTTTGCCCTTCTTCGGTAAAATGGACAGCTTTTAACTTTTCATCAATGGCGTAGTCTTTGTCCTTTTCCAATGGCGCCACCACTTTTGCAAACTGGTAATATTTTTCGGTGGCCCGGTCCGCTTCACCCGAAATAATCAAGGGCACGCGGGCTTCATCAATTAAAATGGAGTCCACTTCGTCCACAATGACAAAATGATGGCCCCGCTGGGCTTGCTGGGCCAAGTCATACACCATGTTGTCCCGCAAATAATCAAAACCGAATTCGTGGTTGGTGCCGTACGTGATGTCAGCGGCATACGCTTCTTTTTTAGTCGTAGGCCGCAAAAAATCTTCCACCACCTTAAAACTTCCCATCACATCCCGTTCTTTGTCTTGGTTCTTGTGCAAAGGATCGTACACATACCCTGTGGCATTGGTAATACAACCCACGGTGATCCCCAAGGCATCATAAATCTGCCCCATCCAAACCATGTCTCTCTTGGCCAAGTATTCGTTGACAGTGACCACATGCACTCCTTTGCCCTCCAGCGCATTCAAATAAACCGGCAAGGTGGCCGTCAAGGTTTTGCCTTCGCCCGTGCGCATTTCAGCAATTTTTCCCTGGTGCAGGACAATTCCGCCGATTAATTGCACGTCAAAATGGCGCTGGTTTAAAGTGCGCCTGGCTGCTTCCCGTGCCGACGCAAAAGCTTCGGGCAACAAATTATCCAGCGGCTCGCCTTCGGCGAGCCGCTGGCGGAATTTTGCTGTTTTTTCTTTTAATTGCTGGCCTGATAATTTTTGCAGTTCTGCTTCAAAAGAATTTATTTTTTCAACCACGGGTTGGAGGCTTTTGATATATTTTTCATTCGGATCGCCGAAGATTTTTTTGAATATTGACATAGTCTAACTCTAACCAAAAATCGGTATTTTAGCAATAAAAAAGCCCCAAAAGTCCAAAGGACGATTGGGTTTATTGTTTTTTGGTAGAGGTGTTTTAGACCACAGGCAGTTCCTTGCCACAGTTGTGGCAAAACCTCGATGGCTCTGCTACAAGATGGGCAATATCGGGATATGCTTCCCTCTCCTTTCTGAAACCATCTTGAATCTTTGCCATACGCAGATGCAGTTCGTCGGTGCAGGTCATTGGCAGATCGTGAATGAACACTGGCGTACCTAGCTGCCCCTCTTGTCTTTCCAGAAAATCCTGCTCCCAGCCCGCTACCTCAACTGCATTCTGGAATTTTTCAGCGGTCGGAATTTTAGTGCCACAGAAAGGGCAGAAATTATTGACCAGATAGTTCAGTTCCTTTTGGCAAGAAAAACACTGCTGCATTGGATTTCTCCTTATTGACCGTAGAAAGAGCGAGTTGATTATATATTACATACATTATATGAAATATCAAGCAAAAACCGGTGCAGAGCCGGTTTTGTAAAAACTATCGCTGTTGGAATTTTTTAGCTTGGCGGCGGGGGAATTCAATTACCTTGGTTTTGTATTTTCTAATTTCCCTTTCCAATTCTTTGCTCAATTCGTTGATGATTTTCATGAGATCTTCTCCGTGGGTTTTGGCGAATAAATTACGGCCCGGCAGATAAATTTTAGCTTCGGACTTGAAAATATCGCCTTTTTTGTGGTGCTTAGTTTCCCTTTCCACTTCAACAAAAATATCAAATAAATCCCGGCCGTTGGTGACAGGCGCGCCATGCTTTTGGAAAACTCCCAGGAATTTTTTCAGCCCGCCGATTTTTTTATTAATGAAGTTTTCCAGCTGCAAAGT
Source organism: uncultured Candidatus Saccharibacteria bacterium (assembly GCA_964363825.1). Lineage (GTDB taxonomy): Bacteria > Patescibacteriota > Minisyncoccia > Minisyncoccales > Staskawiczbacteraceae > VGLO01. Next base: position 8,943 of record CAYIJR010000001.1, read on the forward strand.
AAGTTCTATATTTTTTGTTTTGATGGTTATATTCATGTTATTTTAAATATTGTACTTCTTGTTCTAAAAGTATGCCATACTTTATTTTAACTTTTTTTTTGACAAATTCAATAAGGCTCAAAACATCCTGGGCCGTGGCATTTCCTAAATTTACAATGTAATTTGAATGTTTGGTTGAAATTTGCGCCTGGCCGATTTTTTTACCCGCCAAACCGGCGCCAATAATAAACCATGCGGCCGGCACAATGGGAAAAGGGTCTTGTTTTACTTTGTCGGCAAAAACGTTCTGGAATTTTTTAGGCACTTTTTTAAAATCCACATTTTTAAATATACTTCCGGCGTTGGGGTACTCCAAGGGATGTTTTTCTTTCCGGTAATTAATGTGGGAATTGGCAATAGCCTGCAAATCTTTTTTGTTTCCCTTTTTTAACTTTACCGTGGCAGACAGCACCACCCAATTTTTTTTCTTGAAAATTGAAGAACGATAGGAAAACTGGCTCTGTTTGTTGGACAAATTTCTGACGTTAAAATTATTGTCCAGCGCTTTTACTTTGAAAATGGCATCTTTGGTTTCCCCGCCAAAAGCTCCGGCGTTTCCCCGAATGGCTCCGCCAAAAGTCCCTGGCAAGCCCCCCGCCCACTCAAGTCCTTGCAAAGACTTACTGATGGAAAAATCAACCACGCTCCCCAAAACTGCTCCGGCCGGAGCCTCAACAATATTATTTTCTAGCAAGTGAGGGGAAGAAGATCTTGATTTGCTTCCCCGAACGCGCGACGAAAATATGCTCTGCATATTTTTTCTCAAAACAATGGGCGTTGTAACTTGGTTTTTGACAACCAACCCTTTAATCCCCTTGTCTGCAACTAATAAGTTACTGCCCCCGCCCATCACAAAAAGAGGTATTTTTAACTTTTTGGCAACAATGATGGCTTCAAGGATTTCTTGTTCTTTTTTGGCCAATAAAAAATATTCGGCCGGGCCGCCGATGCGGAAAGTGGTGTGGTTTTTGAGCGACTCGTTTTTTTTGACGCCCGGCAGTTCTTTTTTTAATATTGCAAAAATATTATCGTCCATTCAGTAATTGATTAATTTTGGCGCGGGTTAAAGGGCCGACAAATCCGGTCTGTAAAATCCCGTATTGTTTCTGAAAATGAATAACGGCGGCTCTGGTAAGGGATCTGAAGTTTCCCGTCACCAGACCTTCAGGATATACATCAGCCCCCTGAAGTTTCAAGAATTGCTGGAGGCAGCTTACATCAGCTTTATTTAAAACGCCGGCATACAGATTGGAATTCAGCGCGCCGCATAAATTGTTTCCCGGATTCTGCCCGCCGCTTTTGGCCTGAAGGGCTGAAATTTGTTTTTTTAAAGACTCAATCTGCTCCAACAGTTTTTGGATTACTACCGCATCTTCTACGTGGACCGCCCCGGTAATGGAAACGGTGAACGTATAAGGATAGGTAAATTCCAGCCCATTAAAGCCGGCGGTTTTTGTCTGCAATGACGGCATAATAGTTAAAGAGCTGTATTCGTCGCCGAACCTTTCAATAGTGATTTGCCCTTTTTGGCTGCTATCAAGCTTTAAAAAATGTACTGCATACTTATTATCTTTAGTAACAGTGATGTAGGGAACCTGAAATTTCAAACCGGCCAAACTTGAAAAGTCAAGCTTAAGGTCTCCGCTGCCCCCGATGATTTTTTGCCAGTTGCCAGACCAGTTTTTCGTGACATTGGTCACCGACAAAGAACTGTTTCCAGACAGAGGCAGGAAATTAAGGGAGGGGTTTATCCTGAAATTTTTTAAATTCTGGTTTAAATAGCAATATTTTATATCAAGGGAACATTCATTGATGACCATGGCTATTGTCCAGTTGGTAAAAATCTGGGCGAAATCCTCTTGGTAGCCATTCTTGGCAAGAATGTCATTGATGCTGGCGATCCCCACCAATTTTAATTTCAAGGAATCTGATAAAATATTAATGCCGTAGTGATCCACCAAATAATGCATGAACATGCTTGCTGCAGCGTAGTCATATTTTGAATCCTGCCATTCTGTCAAAGAATCCGAGGGCGAATTTAAGAAGTCTTTTGCCCGCTTTTGCAAGTTGCTTCCTTCATAGGCGCTGTCATACCCGAGTATTGTTGAAGCGTAATCCGCCCTGGCTTCGTTGAGCCAAACTTCTTCTTGGACGTTATTAATCCTGTCTTTTTGGTTGAAAGTTATTAAGTGCACAAACTCGTGGGCCACAAATATTTTCAGCTGCGGCTCATTAATATGGGCAAGAGCAATATACAGCATCTCCCGTTCATTTGAATCGGGCACTTGGAGCTTTAAGTACTCATCAGTTGAACGGAAATACCCTGCCGTGCTATTTTTCATCGCGTGGAAAAAAATGGTAATTTTACTGTCACCGTCAACCCCGGGCTTCCATTCAGAACCAAACACCGAAGTCAGAATGGGATAAATGTTTTTATCAAACTCATTGGAAAGAGCGTCAAAGTTGGCCAAAATTTCATTTTTTGCGGCCGGAACCTGCAAATCCCACCAAGATTTTTCAACGTAAAAATAAAGATTAGAAGAAGTTTTTACTAGCACCGACGGCACTTGAGACCTTTGCGCGGCATCAAAATCTTCATTAATATTGAAATTCAAAACATCGCTCTGGCTATTAGCGCCGGCGCTGTTGGCAAACAAGAAAAACAGCGGAATGACGGCAATAAAAATTAATTTTTTATATTTTTTTCTGCAATCCATATTTATACCACAAAAAATCTATGGCGGAATTACTTTTTATATGAAGGAATAATCTCTTGAAAAGCTTTTTTTATATTTTGGCTATCGCCACTTTGGGCGTAATCTTCTAAAATTTTCAAATTTTCGGAAAGCTTGCCAAAATCTATCGGTGAAAACTTTGCCACGAAAATTTTCTGGTTTTGGGTTGCCATAATGCCTTCTTCTGCCGTCAAAATTTCCTCAAATAACTTTTCTCCGGGACGCATGCCGGTAAAGATAATGGCAATATCCTTATCCGGTTCAAATCCCGATAATCGTATCATCTCTTTTGCCAAATCCACAATTTTTATGGGTTGGCCCATGTCCAGCACAAACACTTCCCCTCCCTGGCCCATCGCCCCTGCCTGCATTACCAACAGGCAAGCTTCTGAAGTCAGCATAAAATATCGTTTCATGTCAGGATGAGTCACTTGGACCGGACCTCCACGCCGTATCTGTTCTTTAAAAATAGGAATGACGCTGCCCCTGCTGTTTAACACATTGCCAAACCGCACTGAAACAAACTTAGTGCTGTTTTTTTGGTTATACGCCTGGCAAATCATTTCCCCCACCCTCTTGGTTATTCCCATGACCGAAGTCGGGTTGACCGCCTTATCTGTTGAAATAAAAATAAATTTTTCCACCTTCTCATCAATGCTTGTTTGGACCAGCGCCTTGGTGCCGAAAATATTATTTTTTACGGCTTCGTCAGGCTGGGCTTCCATTAAGGGAACGTGCTTGTAAGCTGCCGCGTGGAACACTATCTTTGGAGAAAAGCGCTTAAAAACATCTTGAATTTTTCCTTTATCCTGTATGTCGGCCACTATGGGCTCAACCTTAACATCGTCAAACTTTTCTTTAATCGTTCTTAAAAGGTTGAATATGCCCGTTTCGTCCTGGTCTAATACCACCAGCAACGGCGGCTTGAATTTCGCTACTTGCAAAGCAAGTTCAGAACCTATGGATCCGGCCGCTCCGGTAATTAGCACTGTTTTATTTTTTATAAAAGATTCTATTTGTTTTTTATCCAAAGAAACCGGGTTGCGCCCCAATAAATCCTCAATGCCGATGTCTTTTAAATTTTTTAGAGATACTTCCCCGCGTATAATTTCATTTAATGGCGGGGCAATCTTAATTTTCCGTATGCCCCCGCTTTTTCCCAGGGAAATTGCGTTTTTTATCATGGCGGAACTAGCCGAAGGAAGCGCAATAATCAACTGTTTTATCTGATGGCTTTTGGCAATGGCTGGAATATCAGAAATCTTCCCTAATACATGAAGGCCGTGTATTTTCACTCCTTTTTTCATGGGATTGTCGTCAACAAAACCAACCGGAAAATAAGCGTAGGTCTTTGAAGATAGGATGCTCCTTAAAATCTGTTCACCCGCGTCCCCAGCTCCCACAATTAACGTTCTTTCCTGCCCCTTGATCCTGCTCAATCCTGTCTGCTGGAAATAGACTCGTTTTGCAAAACGGACACCGCTGGCAAAAATAAATACTAATATATAACTTATAAAAATCGTGGAGCGCGGGAAATTCACAAAACGGGGAAAGTAATTAGACAGAAAAATAACAATGCTTAAAAATATGAATGAAATGGTAGTGGCTTTGAATAAAGCTACCAGCTCGCTGGCTGACACATACGACCAGGAAAAAGAATACAATTTCTGGAAGTAAAAAACCGGCACGATAAAAATAACGGCCAATATAATCATCCTTATAAGAAAAGATTCGTACTGTTGCGGGATGCTGCCGTCAAACCTTAATAAAAAAGCCAGCCATACAGAAAGGGCAATAAAAAAAATGTCGGCTGCGATAAAAGACAGTGTCCTGGTTGCCGCGGTTTTTTTAAATAAATACATGCTTTTTAAAAAAGGTGTTAACTTGTTGGGCGATACGATCCATTTCTTTTTTAGTAAGCCCTGGATACATCGGTAACGTTAAAACATTATTTGATATGCGTTCGGTTTCTGGCAAACACCCTTCTCTATAACCAAACCTTTTACGATAAAAATCGGTTAAATGAATCGGATGAAAGTACACCTTGGCCATAATGCCCTTTTTATTCAAGTAATCTTTTAAGCCATCCCGCACCTTTTTCCCGCCTTCTACAGATATGACAAACATCTGGTAAATATGGAAATAATTTTTGGGAACCTGGGGCATTCCAATTTGCTGAACGCCTTCTAAATTTTTTGCAAGGTAACTGGCGTTGGCGCGGCGCAAACCGATTATTTTTTGTATTTTTCCCAGTTGGCTGATAGCCAAAGAAGCGGTAATGTTTGACATCCTGAAATTATAACCAAGCTGCACATAATCCATGTATTCTGACGAAGAAAAATAATTGGCGGTTTCCGCCCTGCCGTGCGACCGTAATAATTTTAATTTCTCATACAGCGCCTTTGAATTGGTCACAATCGCCCCGCCTTCACCGGTGGTTATCACCTTGTTGCTGCAAAAACTGACCATTGATGCCAAGCCAAATGTTCCTACCATTTTATTTTCAATCTTTGCCCCTAAAGATTCCGCGGCGTCTTCTAATAATATTATATTGTGGGCATCTGCTATTTGTTTTATTTTACCAATCTGGCATCCCATTCCGGCAAAATGGATCGGCATAATAGCTTTCGTCTTTTTAGTTATTTTTCTTTCTACATCCCTTGGGTCAAGCCCATAGGTTTCTTTTTCAATTTCAGCAAATACCGGCACGGCTCCAACCATAAGACAAGCATTTGCTGTTGATATAAAACTAAATGATGGCACAATCACTTCATCTCCCTCTTTGATGCCGCAAGCAAGTAATAAGGCGTGGAGCCCAGACGTGCCCGAACTAAAGGCAAGCGCATAGTCTGTGCCAATATAGCGGGCTAATTTTTTTTCAAACTCTTCCACTTGGGGGCCGATCGCCCAACCCCAGCCGGATTTTATAGCTTTATTGGTGGCCTTGATATCCTCCTGGTCCCAATAGATTTTAAACAAAGGAATGTTATCCTTCATATTATAAATACTATCAGATTTATCCTTTTAATCAATAAAAAACCGCTCGTTTTCACAAGCGGCATATTATTTATAAATTAAGATTCCAAGTATGACAAATACTATTTGTAAACTGTAGCAGATGGCAAGGGTCTTTTTGACTGAAAAACCCTTTTGGATTAACTTGTCGTAAAAATGAGACCTGTCGCCAAAAAATATTGACTTACCCAATAGAAGTCTTCTGATATTCGTATATATTCCGTCGAATATGGGCAAGCCAATTATAAAAGCAGGGCCCAAAGCGCTATATATATTAAAAGGCTTTGAAAAAACCATTGCCAAAATAGCTAAAATAAAACCCAGAACGTACGCACCCGAGTCGCCCATAAATATTTTTGCGGGCGGAAAATTAAATACCAAAAAAGCCAGCACCACGCCGAGAAATATCAGGGAAATATAGATGGCAAAAAAGTTATTAAGGAAAACACTAAGGACAAAAAATCCAGCTAAGGAAATAAAAACCAATCCCCCGGCCAGCCCGTCTATTCCGTCCTGATAATTCACTGAATTTATTACCAAGAAAATGTAGAAAAAACTTAACAGCACAGAAATGGCATAGTAAGGCAGAAAGTTGAATGTTATGCCGACAAAAAACAAAGTTATGGCGGGAATTAATGTGGCAACAATTAAAAGAGCAAATTTTATAAATGGTTTTATTGTGGTAATGTGCTTCCATTTTAAGTCATCCCAAAAGCCGAGAGCAAAAACTACTGCCACCCCAAATAATAAGGCAATAATTTTAAAATCCTGGTATTTTAATAAAACAAAAGACAGATTGATTGCTGAAGAAATTAAAATGGCCAACCCTCCGATGAGGGGAATTTTTTGAGTATGGATTTTTAAGAAATCGCCCTCCGGGACATCAACCAAAAAACCAGTCTTCTCTGAAAACTTTTTTAAAACTGCTACTGAAGCGGCCGCAGTAAGGAAAGATGTGAGGGGGAAAAATAAAAAATTCATATGTTAAAGATTAAAGATATATACTCTTGATAAGTCCCTGCCATGAACAGAAACTTTCTTAGCAAAAACAAAGCCATTTTTTTCATAAAAAGCAATTGCGGGCTTTAAAAATTCACCCACAATAACTTTAAAAGACTTAATGTCTCTTTTCTTCATTGCACCTTTAAACTCATTAAACATTAAGCTGCCCACCCCCTTGTTTTGAAACTTCTGGTCAACAGCAATAGTTAAAAGCTCCGCCTTTGGTAAATCTTTGGCCTTTGAGGGATATATCAGTGTTTCAAAAACTTTTTTGAAAAAAGAAAAACTTACTATTTTTGGCAAAAACAATAAAAGAGAATAGAAAAAATATTTTCTTAGGAAGTAATTGTAAAACTTATTCATATCTGTGATTCCAGAAACAAAGCCGGCCGGCTGGCCGTTTTCTTTGGCAATAATACAAAAACTATAGTTAGAATTTATTAGGGCAAGGTAAAACTTTTCCAGAAAAGAGATCGGCAGTGTGCTTAAAAATCCCTTTTTAATTTCTGATTTATGGATTTTTGCAATAGCCAATGCGTCGTTTTTTTGGGCTGGATAAATAATCATGTTAGCTTTTCTCTAATAAGCCTTGATATTCTTTTTTTATTCTATCAAAAACCAATCTTTCATCAAACTTCCTCATAACTATTATTCTGCCGTTTTTTCCTATCTCTTTCGCTTCTTTGGGATGATTTATTAAATATATAAGGGCTTTTGATAATTCAAGAGAATTGCCCAGGGGCACCAATTTTCCAGTTACCCCATCTTCAACTGACTCTCGACAACCCCTGATATTGGTGGCTATCACTGGTTTTTCCATAGCCGAAGCTTCAATGATTGAAATTCCCAGTCCTTCTCGGTAGGATGGCAAGACAAAAATATCCATGAGAGCATAAATTTCATCAACATCAGTCCTTTCTCCTAAAAATACGACATTTTTTTCTATGCTATATTTTTTAATAATATTAGTGTTTATCATATCTTTTTTCCCCGGCTCTAAAAAACCGACTACCAAAAGGGTGATTTCCGGAAAACGGCTGATAATTTTTTCAAATGCTTCAAAAAGATCTACATATCCTTTTTCTTTTACGAGTCTTGCTACAATCCCAATAACCTTATGATTCGGATTTATATTGAGCTGTTTTTTCTTTTCAAGAATAAATTCTTCAGAAAATCTTTCCTGATTAAACTTTTGCATATCAATCCCTCCGCCAAAATACCTTATTACATCAGGGAAACAAATTTTTTCTTCAATTGCCGTTTTCATATCTTCCCTATTTACAAAAAAAATAAGGCTTGAACAGCTTGCTATAATCTTCTCTATAAAAATAAAAATGGCTCTTTTCCAATAAGAGTCCTCTTTTTGAAAATAAAAACCATGAATAGTGTTCACAATGATGGGTGTACCGGCCATCTTAGCGGCTAATTGGCCGATTAAGCTGGCCTTGGGAGTATGAGTATGAACAATATTAAACTTTTCTTTTTTCAAATAAAAAAATAATTTAATGAAAGAAATTACATCAGAAATAGGGCTGATTTTTCTCTTAAATTTTATGGTTTTTACTTTTATGCCATATTCTTCTATATCTTTTATCCATTTTCCGGGGGAGCAAACAACATAAACATCATAACCCTCTTTTTGCAGAAACTTTAACTGATTAAATAATATAAATTTTAATGTAATATCAACGCTAACAATATAGCAAATTTTCAATCTTTTAGAGGATTCCATATCATTATTTTTGCAATCCCAGCCACTGCCTATTTTTCACCGTCCACTCGACGGTTTTTTTAAGAGAAGATTCTAAGTTAATGGCCGGCTGCCAGCCCATTTTTAATATTTTTTCTCCCGAAGTGCCGTATCTTTTATCAATGCCCGGGCGGGCGGCAATGGGATCAACAAACTGAATTTCACTATCTTTTAAGTTTCTTGATTTGATTATTTTACAAATTAAATTTGCCATTTGCAGAACCGTTTTTTCTTCTCCGGCAACATTATAAAATTCGCCTGTTTTTCCTTGTTTTAATAAAAAAATGACCGCGCTGGCAATGTTTTCTGCATGGATCCAATGCCTTGAAATCAAGTCTTTTTTAGAGCCGTGGATAATAACTTTTTCATTGCTTAAAATTGACTTAATTGTTTTAGGAATAAATTTTTCGGGATTTTGGCGCTCCCCTATTATATTATTTGAACGGATAATTGAAATTGGCAGCCCAAATGCGTGGGCAAAACTAAAAGATATCATTTCTTGTCCCGCTTTGCTGGCGGCATAAGGATTTGACGGCTTAAATCTATCTTCCTCTGTAAAGTAATGCCCCTTTAAAGAAGAACCAAATACCTCATCTGAAGAGAAAATCACCGTTTTGCATTTGGGCTGGTAATGCTTAAAGTATTCCAGCAAGTTAGCCGTTCCTAAAACATTGGCCATAATAAATGGGATGCTGTCTTGAAGGCTTCTATCAACGTGCGATTCAGCGGCAAAATGGACGCAGTAATCCAATTTTCCCAAAAAACCGCTGGTAGTTTTTGATATCGGCGCCCTTAAATCGTGCCAAACAAATGTTAGCCGCTTTGAATTAGCAATCCTATTCATATTGCCGGCATAGTTCAAAGAATCCAAAACCGCAATATCCCAATCGGTATTTCTTAAGATGTAATCAATGCAGTGGTGTCCCACAAACCCTGCGCCACCGGTGATTAATATTTTTTTATTCATATTGCTTCTTAATTATATTGTACACTGACCGGATTTTATTTTTAAATGGCAAAAATGAAGATAGATAATGCATCCACCCGAAAATAATCGCCTTGCTATAATTTGGGTAGTTCATACGGTATTCTTTTCGTATTGCAATCTCCTCTTTAAGGTTTTTCCTTACATTAAAATTAGTAATGTTGTTTTCCCACTTTAAATAATTAACGAAATATTCGGGAAAATTATAGAGTTTACCCATTTTGCCCAACTCCAGCCATAGCGCCCAATCGCAGTATAACCACTCTTCGCTGTACTTCCCAGCCTTTTCCCAATCTTTTTTCCTAAAAACGACGCTGGAGTGGACAAACTGGTTTTTCAAAAGAATCTGTTTTCTTATTTCTTTGTTTTCTTTGGGTGATAAATATCTAAAAATCTCTTTTCCGGTTTTATCTATCCATATTGCCCCTCCACCGACTAAAAAATAATCTTTACGGTTTTGTAAAAATCCCACCTGTTTTTCTAATTTCTGGGGATCTGGCCAAGTATCATCGTCATCTATTCTGGCAATATATTCTCCACGAGCCAGGGAAACCCCCCTATTTAAGCTTTTTTGATATCCTGAATTAGTTTCATTTGTTAAAGCAATAATTCGCTTATCTTTTCTGGCAAGCTCCGAAATAACCTCAAGAGTTTTATCCGTTGAAGCATCATTAACGATGACTAATTCTATGTTTTTATAAGTTTGTGCAAAGACACTGTCAGCAGCTTTTTTTAGATATTCTGCCCGGTTATGAGTAGCCATCACCACCGAAACTAATGGATTATCATGCATGCAATTATTTTTTTACTATTTTTTCGATTTGCGAATAAACATATTGAGCTACTTTTTTATGGCTATAATTATCTCTAACAAATTGCATGCCCCGTTTTTGGATTTGCAAAAGCTTATCGGGATTATTAATATAAAAGGAAACTTTATCTTTGAAGTTATTGATATCAAATTCTTTGTGTTTAATGCAATTTATCCCATCTTCAAACCCGTAATCGGCAAAACAAGGGTGTTGGGAGCAAACTAATACGGAGCCTGCAGCCGGCCCTTCAAATGTTTTAGCCGGGGGAAAATACTGAAGGCTTTCGCAACTGACAAACATCTTGTATTGGTTAAAAACTTGGACAATATCATAATCAAAATCTTTAACTTTGGGAAAATGCGGAAGCTTGCTATCCATAACTTCTGGCAAATGGGCCTCATTTTCAACCAGCATGCGCCGGAACTTATGCATAAATTTTTCACCGCGAGCTAAAAAAAACTTATTTACCTCTTCAAACGAGTCTACAGCATGCAAGGGGTCAATAAAAGAGTTTACCGATCCAAGCGCTATTACTTTATTTTTTCTTTTGCCAAATGCAGCCGCCTCTTTAAATCTCGGAGCAAAACCGAACGGCACTGGGATAACTTTATCCTTATACTGGGGATATTTTTCTTGAAAAAGGGGGCAATATTTGTCGTGGCGGGCATATCCAAAAACAAAATCAACTCCGGCTTCGCGTAAAATATTGTTGCTTTGCGTTGGAAAGTACGTATAATCCATCAGATGATATATTTTAAAGCCCCTAAAACCTTTCGCTGGCTTATTTTGTTCCATGTAAGGCCACCCGTTAAAGCAGGTTAAAACATCTGCGTTTTTATTCAAATTTTTTAAAGAAAAAATAATCTTGTAATCAAACGGGTTCAGCCTGAATCGATAAAAAAAGTGAAGCAATCTTGGAATATACCTAATATCAGATACAAAAATAGCCGGTTTGTATAATTTCATAAATTCCAAAATCCACCCGTTTACTCCGGCCGCTCCGCTAAACATTGGATTGTGGACTGCGATCTTCATGAGGAGTTTATGAATTGCCTTTATTTTTTACTACTAAATAGAAATAATTATTAGAGGGTTTACAAATTTTTTTCAGAAAATCAAACACAAAATAATTATAACTTTCCGTATATGTACGGACATTTTGGCTTGCAATGTCCTCAATAATTTTTGAGGTATTAAAGTTGATAAAATTCAGCTGATAATCAACATAATCAAAAACTTTTGCTTTGTTCTCTTCATTAAAGGAGGTTATCATTCGCCTTGATAACATTCTAAAAAAAGAGGAGGTTATTTTTTTTATCCTCAGTAAAACACTGATATCAGTTGTATCATAACCAAAAAGATAAGCCGCCCGGGCATCAATATATTTGGAAAAATCTGGCTCATTCCTGGCAGATATATTGGGTTCGTGCAAAGCAATATAAACGCCGCCCGGGGATAAAATGTTTTCAAGGCCATGCAAAAAAATCTTCGGGTCAAATAAATGGTGCAAAAAAGAAAAAGAGAAAATCACATCAAATTTTTTATTTTTCATTTGCATCTCTTCAATAAAATCTTCCGCTGATTTTGCGTAAAAACTGATGCGCGCTGAAGAGGAATTGGGCTTTAAGGATTTTTCTCGCGCCCTATCAACCATTTTTTCAGAAATATCAATACCCATATAGCTATCGATGTTTTGCGTTAATAGAAATCCTAAAAAATTGCCGGTTCCACAGCCAAGCTCTAAAACATTAGCTTTTTTCAGTTCCATATTTGATTTTCCAATAATTCTAAGAAATAGGTTTTCGTAAAACTTTTTACAGTTATTTTTAGAAATATATGAATTAACCTTATCGTGGCGATGAGCGATTTGATTATGGAATAGCCGATTAGTTTCTAATATTTCTTTTTGTTTGGCAATCATAAAAAATATGGATTAAAAACTGTTATTTCTAATAATATTCCTAAAAATCTTTGCCAGTTTGTAAATGGTGAGCGCTCCGATATCCCATAAAGAAAGATTTTGGAATATATACTCCCCTTCTATCTTATGTAAATTCTTTCTAAGGTTTTTTGCGGCAGCCGGATTTAATTCTTCAAGTTTTTTTAAAACGTGCTGTTTAACCAATAATTCTTCTGTTTTTGCAGCAGGATCTGACTCGTGCTTAGCAAAGTATTTTCTTTGCTGGGCATAGAAATTGCCCAACGGCTCATTAATGTAAAAAGAATTAAATTTTTTTACGACATCAACGTAAAACTTCCAGTCTGATGCCCATTCAATCCCTTCTGAAAATTTAATCCCGTTTATCGCTTCCCGAGAAAACATGCAGGCAATCGGAGCTCCAACCCAATTGCCAATCTGGACAAAGGCCTTGAGGGCCTCTATGGGAATAAAGAGTATATTTTTTTTAAAAGAAATTTTTTTCTCAACTTTATTCCCAGAAGTGTGGATATAATATCCGGAAGACACAAGCCCAAGCTTTGGATTGTTTTGAAAAACATGTATCAGCGTCTCTAAACAGTTATCCTCTATCGTATCTCCAGCAAATACAAATTTTAAATAAGGATGATGAGTTTGTCTGAATATTTCTATGCATCGATTCCAATTTCCAATACGGCCGAGATTTTCTTTATTTTCAATAACATGGATTTTGTGACCCATTTCCAAATCAAGATTAAATTGATGAACGGCATCAACCGTATGGTCAGTAGATTGGTTGTCAATAACAAGAACGTCAAACTGCTTAAAAGTTTGGCGTAAAATACTTTTAATTGTGCCCAACAAACAGTCCTCGGCATTGTAAGCAGGGATGCAAACAAGAACTTTGTTTTGAGAATTTTTTAAAAAATCCATAAGCATATTTTTCCATTTTCTGTTTAACTATATTTTTATTTCGCCTTTATTTAATTTCCCTAAAAATGTATTTAGGTCTTCTGGCGTACCTAATCCATGCATTTTTTCCACAGGAATCGGGTGAATGTAAATATTCTTATCTTGGAGAATCAGCTCGTTATAAACCGGGCACACATAAAATTCATTGTTGTAGCGGATATTTTTTTCTATCATTGCCTGGGATGACTGAACAAAATCACTTCCCTTTTTAAAATAGTAAATTCCAACTGTTGCATCGTTGGAAATGACTTTTTTTTCTGCAGCCTCCAAAACCTTTTTACTGCCATCGGTCCGCGCATAACTCCATTTGGGATGATTGGCGTTAAACGTCATAATCAAGCCGTCTTTTGCTCCTTCTCGGGCATCATGAATAAAATCGTTAATATTGATATCAACCAATTGATCGGAATTGGCAATTAAAAGATCGTTATCATTATTGATGTGCTGCAGAGCCAAAAGTACGGTACAAACAGCGCCCTCGGTAATCCCATTCACAGTTACTATTTCAAAGTTATTATTACTGGCCCGTTTTAACACATTATAGAGGTCATAGGTGTCATGGTGCTCTTTTTGGCAAATAAAGATAAATTTATGCTTTACTGCAGGAGTTAAATTATTGACCACCAGCTCGATCATACTTTTGCCGCCAACCTCAATTAAGGGCTTGGGAAAGGTGTAGCCGGCATCTTTAAAACGTTGTCCGCGCCCGGCCATTGGTATGACAAGGTTTAATATTTTCTCATTTTCCATAGGATGTATAAGTTAATTAAATAGTATATCTTTAAAAAGTGACAAATCAACATCTTGGCAGCCCCTTACTTCAAAAACCGTCGCGCCGCTAGCCTTGGCAGCGGCTACCCCATGGGGAGCGTCTTCTACAATGATACACTCTTGCGGCGTTAGGTTAAGAGTTTGGAATGCTTTCAGATAAATTTCTGGATCTGGCTTGGGTTTTTGCACTTGGTCGTTGCCAATAATAACATCAAAGAAATCATAGAGGCCAGCTGACTTTAACATCAGCGAGAGAGTTTCATTAATAGAATTTGAACAACAAGCAAGTTTAAATCCTCTTTTTTTTAAGTGTTTTAGAAGAATAATTTTTGAGTAATCCGGCACGCAGTATTTGGGAATAATATCTTTGGTGTGCTGCTGTTTCACGCCATTAATGAATTCTCGCAGACCCATAGGCAATCTTCCTTGTTTTTCTAATTCTTCAATTTTTTTACGGGTTGGCAAACCATTAAAGTAATTTTTATGTTCTTGTTCGTTTATTTGGACGCCAAAATAGCCCAGCGCTTTGTTAAGCGCTTCAAAATGACCTTGAGGCATATCCACAAGCACCCCATCTAAATCAAACAGTATTGCTTTAATCATATTCTTGGTTATTAGGCCTGTTGCGAAATAAGAATTTGTGCCTAAATTTCTGTATTTCGCTTACTAACCTTATTTCGCAACAGGTCTATTAAAAAAAGTTAGGGCTTTTTGGGGGAAATCAGTACAAATCCCGTCAAATTCATATGATGCTATGTTGTTCCACAATGCCTCCGGATTACCAGAAAAAGGGTGACGTTCTCCTTTATGAAGCTCTGGTGAAATAACATATATTTCCTTTTTTGCATCTTTACAATAGTTGAAAAAGTCAGAATTGTAAAGACCTTCCTGCCACTCATCAGCCCATATAATATCAATGGATTCTAAATATGATTTTATATCTAAAAACGTATAAACAGCGGGACCATAATTTTTTTCTCCCACTGAAACGCCGATTTTACACATTGGGTAGCGTTTTTTTATTAATTGTATATCTTTTAAAAGAACATTGAAGATAAATACTTGTTTTTCCAACTTATGGTCTTTAATTTCTTGGCAGGCCTTGTATATAAGATCAAGATTGTCGTAATCTTTAATATGTAAAGCAATAACTTGGCCAGGTTTAAGCAAATCTGATAACCTCCCTGCAAAGCCTTCAAACGAAGGAATAAGCTCTTGAAATATTTTATCTTTGCTGATTAATTTTTGATACTCACAATCACGTACGTTGACATCAATGCCAAAGCTATGGCTCAGATTTTGATCGTGGACAATCATAACTATTCCATCCTTAGAAAGCCTCAAATCTGTCTCAAGAGAAAATCCGCGCTTTAAGGCTTCATTAAGCGCCCTTAAAGAATTGGGGGCGTATTCTATGCCCCTATGGGATAAGATAAGCATATAATTTCAATAATTTATAAAATAAGGCCAGTATGGCAAAATAAGCCGCCATTCCTATTAAAAAAACAATTATAAAATTTAAACCGTAAATAAAGGGCTGGCGAATAATTAAGGCCATTATTATGCTTGAAATGATGGCTGCCGCCAAAACCTTAGCCAACCTTGCATTAAAAATGGCAATAGACGTAAAACGCCTCGAAAACTCAACCTCCAAAACAAACAAAACCACATAGCTTACCAGCGTCGCCAATCCGGCCCCGTAAAAACTGTAGCGAGGAATTAAAGTAAAGTTTAATATAATATTTACCGCTGCCGCAATCAAGCAAATCCAAAGATGTTTTTTTTGCTGGTGGAATACGACCAATATCATATTATAAGACACATAAAGAAAGTTAATGCCAGCCATTAACGCCAGCAATCTAAAAACAGGTATTGCCGGCGCATAGTTTGCGCCATAGAAAAAAGTGACAATTTTTGAGGATAAAAATATTCCTCCGGCCATTAAGGGCATTGCCAATACAATCATTATTTCCATTTGATAATCCCAGAATTTTTGAAGTTTTTCCTTTGATTCTTTAAAGAATTTGCTTAAGGCAGGATAAAAAGCCATAGATATCAAGGCCATCACGACTAGAGGAACATAGGTAATTTTATAAGCGGCGTTATACCATCCGACTTCGGTAATCTGTCCCCAAAAACCCAACATTACCGAATCTATATATAAATAAACTGTTGCGAAAACCGTGGCAAATCCCAGGGGCCAGGATCTTCCCAAAAATTTCTTCCATACCTTTACATTCCAAACAACTCTTATGGGCTGGATGCGCAGATAAAATAACACTACCGTAACAACAAAAATAACAAAAGAAGTAACGAGATACCCGTAACTTAAATTCACGGCCGAGGGAAAATTAAAAATTATATAAAAACCCGCGGCAGTTACAAGTATAGCCTGGGTTATTTTAACCCAGGCCTCATACTCCATGAGCATGCGGGCCCTAAAAAAAGCGACAAAAATATCAATAAAACTATTTAAAATAAGGTATCCCCCTAATAACCACATCATCATACGCAAGAACGGGTTGGAAGCAATAAAAAAAGAACTGGCTACCACTAAAAGCCAAGTCCCGGCACCCAAAATGATTTTAAGAGAAATAATTGCGGAAAATTCTTTTTCGTCGTCTTTGTCCCGGGCAAAATCCCTTGTGACAATATCCGAAAGGCCGAAATCCGAAAAAATAACAAATAATGAAACTGCAGCCAAGGCGAAGGTAAATCTTCCAAATTCAACGGGAAGCAAAATCCGAGCGGCATAAATTGTCAATAAAAGGGCGGATATTCCCAATATCCCCTCGCCTACCGCCAACCAAAAAATATTTTTAATAACCGTTTGCCTAATGCCTATATTTTTAAAAAATAAACTTTTAAAATCCATGGTGTTTGAACCATTCTCCAGTTTCTTTCAGGCCTTTATTTAAATCACACTCTGGCTCCCATTCTAGTTCTGTTTTGGCTTTTGCAATATCAAGACAGCTTCTTTTCTGCTCGCCCTGCTTTTGGGGCGCGTGAATTTCTTTAATTTCTACATTAAATAATCCTTTAAGTTTTCTAAAAATATCGTTGATGTTTGTTTGGACTCCTGTTCCAATGTTAAACACTCCGCTTTTATTTTTTTGCATTCCCAGAACACTGGCGCGCACTACATCTTTTACAAAAACAAAATCTCTCGTCTGCTTGCCGTCACCGTTGATTATGGGCTGGCCCCTCCCTATTAATTTCGCGCAAAAAATGGCTATGACGCCCGCCTCCCCTTTTGAATTCTGCCTGGGCCCATAGACATTGGCCAACCGTAAAATTAAATAATCCAAACCATACTCTTTTTTGTAAAAATCCAAATAATGCTCAACCGTTAATTTTTCTATGCCATAGGGAGAAACCGGCTTTGCGGGATAATCCTCCGGGGTAGGAATAACACTTGCATCGCCATATACAGCTCCGCCGCTTGAAGCAAAAACTACTTTCTTTACTCTAAAATTCTTACAATTTTCTAAAATATTCACGCTTCCTAAAATATTGGTTTTGGCGCTTTCAACCGGTTCATTAACTGACTTTCTGACATCAATTTGGGCGGCATAGTGAAAAACAACATCCGGTTTTTCTTTTTTAAAAATATCGCAAATGCCCGCATCCAAAATATCTGCTTGGTAAAAAACAGCTTTTTTATTTACATTTTCCTTTTTTCCGGTTGATAAATTATCAATCACTGCCACTTGGTGGCCTTCCTGCAATAATGCATCGGCCAGGTGGCTGGCGATAAATCCGGCTCCGCCGGTGACTAAATATTTCATAATTATGAAGGAGGGAGGAATAGGAAAACGCATTTTCATATTCCGACCGAGTGATTAATTATATAAATTACGAAGTAATTTCTATAAGTTAAATAGTTTATCCCAAAATGGTATTTTTGCGAAAAATTTTTCCAAAAAATTATTTTCTAACTTTGAAAGCCCAAAAGTAAATAAACACAAAAGAGCCAAAAATGCCGGCATTCTAATCCTCGTAATTACTCCAAAGTTACTCATAAAAAGAGCCAGCACTCCGATGACAAAAATACTAAAAATAACCAAAGGGAAAACAATTATATCCCTCTTTTCGATGAATCTTACTATTCCTTTTACAATAAAAAACATAAAAACATACCAACCAATAATTTCCGGCAAAACTAATAGTTGGCTAATCTTTGTCAACTGCCACGGAAAGGGACCAAAAAGAACGCTCACAAAAGAAATTGAAGTATTTTTTACAAAAGTAATTGGATTTTCAAGCCCTGTTTTTATTACCACCGAAGAACCTCTTCCCCGCGTTAAAGAGACCTCTGGCTCGGGCTTAGGTTCAACTTTGCTGGGTTCTGGCCGATACACTGGTTTTGGCGTTGGCGTTGGCACTGGCGTTGGTTCTGGTTGTGGTGTTGGCGTCGGTGTTGGCATCGGCGATGGCTGTGGTGATGGTTCTAGCTGGGGCTGGGGACGTTGGGGCGGCGGAACAAATACCAGCTCCCGGTAAAAAGTAATTTTTTCAAACGTTAAATAACTTTTTAAATTTTTAAATCCATAATAACCGCTACCTGTAGCTTGAGGAGAAAACCCCAAGAGAAAAACCATGATTATTCCGTACATAGCTCTCTTTTTTATATTTAAATTTGATGCTAAAAACCAGGAAATTACAAACCCGAACATAAGGGCATAACCAACATAAAAACGAAAATGGATTAAGCCGGTTAAAATAATAAAAAAACATAAAAATTTAAAAATAGAAAAGTTTTTAGTTATTTTTAACGTTAGCAGCAACCCTATCATACACAATAAGACAACCATAGCATCTTTTAATAATAAGCTTCCATAAAAAACCAGGCTTGGATAGAAGCCCGCTGCCAGTCCAGTTAAAAAACCGTCTTTGGAAGTGCCGCCTATTTGGCGCACTATTAAATAAACAAAAATGATCAATAGAGCGGCCAGCCAAGCATTAAACAGCTGGCCAACCAGCATGCTTGGAATAGTAAAGGCATAAATATATCCAAGAATAACTGGATAAAAATGGTCAAAGCCCGTTCCTTGCAAGGAAGAGTTTCCTTGGCTAACCCTTTGGGCCACAAGCTCTGCGCCATGCTGATAAGCAGTATAGTCCCCCCCGCCCCCGCTAAATGGCTGGAAATTAGTGTAGTATATAAAAAAAACAATTAAAATATGCAAGGCAAAAACAATTAAAAAAAGCACACTTATTGCTTTTCTTTCTTTTGGGTCTTTTTGTCCTTCAAAGCGTTCAGGATTAATGTTTAGTACGCCAATAAAAAATAAAGAAACCGAGGTTAAAAATAAAATAAACAATGTTGCGGCGCTCAATGTTTTATCAATAAAAAAAAGCACCGCTATCAACAAACAACCGAGTATGATTAATTTTTGGTTCTTTGAAAAAAAATCTAATATGTTCATCTATTTTGTAGCACTGATTAAAACATCGCACACTTTTCTGATTTCTTCTTCCGTTATATTTTGATTGCAGGGAACATAAAACCCATTATTATGGATACGCGTGGCATTGGGCAGAATTTGCTTGCCGAACCTGTCAATCCAAAATGGCTGCTCTCCCATGGAACCGCAAACAAGGGGGCGGGTTTCAATGGAATTTTTTTCAAGCGCGCCAATTACTTTTGGCAGATCATCGGCAATCAAGCCAATTGCAAAACTAGAAACACGGCTGGCGTTGCTTTTTTGCATCCAATAGTGTTTTTCCAATCTGCCTTTGTAAATGTTATAACCTTTTTCCCTTTTTTTAACTATATCATCAAGTTTCTTTAACTGTTCTATACCCAAAAAGGCATTCAAATCGGTGGATCGCACATTAAAACCAGGATAATAAAAAACATATTTTTCCCTAAAATCGTCTATGGTATATTTTTCTTTTAATTTTGCCGCGTAGGTTTTATCCAGGTCCCTTGACCAGCCGTGGCTTCTTAAGGAAAGCAGTATATTATAAAGCTCTTCGTCATCGGTCACTACCATCCCCCCTTCAATAGTGGATATGTGATGGCCAAAATAAAAAGAAAAAGAACCCATAGCGCCGAATGTCCCCACTTTTTTATTATCGTATTCGCTGCCGTGGGATTCACAGCAATCTTCCAACAGCATGACATTGTACTTTTTACAAATTTCTAAAATCTTTGAAAGATTTCCCGTGTGGCCCAAAATATGAACCATAATAACCACTGCCGGATTATGTTCTTTGCATAATTTTTCAAAATGCTCCACATCCAACCCAAGGCTGTCTTTATCGGCATCGCAAAGTATGGGATCTAAACCAAATTGGATAAAGGGAGCAACTGTAGTCACCCAGCTTACGGCCGGAACAATGGCTTTTTTATTTTTTAACCTTCCGGCCAGTAACGCGGCATAAACCATTAAAAGATTAGCGGATGAGCCGGAATTGACAAAAACAGAGTATTTATTGCCGTTCCATTTGCTCCACTCTTCTTCAAATTTTTTAGTTAACTTGCCCTTAGTCAAACGGGGATATGTTGAGAGCCAGTCAATAAGTTTTTGAACGTCTTGTTGTGAAATTGTGTCTTTGACTAAAGATATATTATAGTTTTGCATAATATTTTATGTAAGAATTAACATCTACACTCTCTCCCTCCAATAATTCAACGTATCTTCCAATGTTTTTTCAAACGGGATGCTTGGTTCCCAGCCGGTCGCCGCGTGAAACTGCGCATAATCGCCCTTTAAAATTTCCACATCTGACGGCCGCATCCTTGCGGGATCTTGCTCTACTTTAATGTCTTTGACGGTGCTAAGGTTCAACAGAAATTTAAGCACCTGTTCCATCGTCCATACCTTGCCAGAACAAATATTATAAGCTTTTCCGTATTCGCATTTTTCGGTTGCCAGCCAGTAGGCGCGAACCATATCCCTTGCGTCAGTGTAATCCCTTTGGGCGGTAAGGTTGCCAACCTTCACCACGGGCTCTTGCTTTCCCTTTTCAATTTGGGCGATTTGCTTGGCAAACGTAGAGGTGACAAACATCTCGCCCCGTCCCGGCCCCTCATGGTTAAATGCGCGGGTTAAAATAGTTTTTAACCCATAGCTTTTGTAATATTGGTAAGCGAGCATTTCCTGGGCAACCTTGGAAACGGCATAGGGAGACAACGGCCTGAAGGGATTTGTTTCTTTAATAGGGATTTCGTTTTCTAAAACCATCCCGTATTCTTCAGAAGAGCCGGCAATTTGTATAATGGGATTTATGCCCAAACTCCGGCATGCTTCAAAAATATTCAACTCGCCCATAATATTATTATACAGGGTTTCTTCCGGCCCTTCCCAAGATACCCTGACAAAACTCTGGGCCGCCAAATGAAAAATCTTGTCCGGCTGGACTTTTTGCAAAACCCGCTCAATAGCTATCCGGTTAGAAAGATTGCATTCAAAAAGCGTGATTTTGTCTTTTATTTTTTCAATCCTTCTCATTTCATCGCCCAAGTGGTGCGACAAAATGGTTCCGTAAACCTCAACGCCAGGCATCGTTAAACAATATTCTGCCAAATGCGAACCTACAAAACCGGAAATGCCCGTAATTAATACCTTCATCTTTTTGTTTAGTTATTATTTTTTTGTATTATTTTCTTTATTAACCCCGCCCACGCATTTTCAAATCTTTCTTTGGTAAACTGTTTGCCGTAGTTATAGCCGTCTTCCCCCATTTTTTTGGCAACTGCTGGATTATTTAATACATATTCCACTTTTTCTTTTAACTGCTTAAAATCCTTGCAAATTATCTGGCCTCCTTCTCCCAGTAATTCTGTCAAAGCCCCAAGGGACGATCCAATCACCGGAGTTTTTAATAACATCGCTTCGTGGGCGGTTATGCACCACCCCTCTGGAACCTTGAACATAATCAATGCCACTGAAGATGCTTTTAGCAATGTTAAATATTCTCTGTATGTTAAGTTAAGGTTTCTAGCCGGAATTTTAACTTGCTCTTCTCCCGATGTTACCAAGTGGGCGTCTAAATCCTTTAACGCCTCGTAAGCATCAACCACACCTTTGGCTTTCTGGCAATTGCCAAGGTAAATAATGGGTTTTCCCTCAAGATTATACTTCTTTTTAAAATCTAAAACTTCCCGGTCTGGAATATTGAAGCCATTAATATCAAGCCCGCAATATATTTTATAAACATTTTTGCAGCCTCTTTTTAAAAAATGATCCTGGCCATACTTTGAAATAGCCACAATCGCATCAATTTTTTTTAGATTGCGATAGAAAATTTTTTCAAGCGCCCAATAAGGAATTTGGGCAATAAGAGGCCAGGTAAAAAATCCCATATGGTGGACCACAACCACATTCTTGCCTTCGGTTTTATCCAAGGGCCAGGTTATCGTAGAAAAAAAGTCTCTTATCCATATATCTCTTTTCCCTTTCAGTTTTGCAAGGCGCCATAAGGATTCTAAAGTTCTAAAATATTTATCTTTAAAATACTTGCCGCTAATGTCTACGACATCCACATCTGCATACTTTGAAAGAACTTGGCGCGATTGTTCTCCGTAAACAGTGCCGCCATACCTTTTAGGGCTTGCCGGACCCGTCCAACCTATAGTAATTCTCTGATTCATTTTATTCTAAATTAATTACATTTTTAATCAAGGCGACCCAATCTTGTTCAAATTTCTCCATCGTAAAATCTTTGGCATAGGCATAACCGTTCTCACCCATTTTTTCCCGCACTTTTGGGTGGTTTAATAAATATTCTACATTTGGCCTTAAATCCTTAAAATCTCGGCAGATTATTTGGCCTCCGCCCCGCAATAATTCTTCCGTCCCGCCAGCGCCCGAACCTATGACAGGCTTTCTAAAAAGCATTGCCTCGTGGGATATCCGGCTCCAGCCGGTTTTGAATTTATGCATTTCTACAACAATATCAGAGGATTTAATCAGGCACAAATAATCTTTATAACCCAAATTTAAATTTTTAGCCGGGATTTTAATTGTTTCTTCGCCGGAAGCGACCAAAGAAACATCCAATCCTTTTAATTCTTGGCAAATTTCTTGCACCCCCTTTGCTTTTTGGCAGTTGCCTATATAGATTATCGGTTTTTCTCCCAAATTAAACCTTTTTTTGAAATCTGCAACTTCGTTATCGGTAATTTGAAAGTCCAACATATTAAAACCATTATATATCTTATGCACATTTTTATACCCCATTTTTAAAAAATACTCCTTCCAGTACTCACAAATCGTAACAATGGCATCGGCTTTTTTAAGCTGCCGCCAAAAAAAAAGTTTTTCCAATAAAAACATCGGCAGCCTGGCAAGTAATGGCAGTTGCGAAGGATCAATATGAAAAATCAGCGCCACATTTTTTCCTTTCGTCCTCTTTTTTGACAATGACAAAACTGAATAAAAATCCCTAATCCAAACATCTTTCTTTCCCTTTAATATAAAAAGATAATAGAGCGATTCTAAAAATTTCAAATACCTCCGTTTTTGAAAAAACTTGGCTTGTAAAATTACTTCGTCCAAACGGAAATACTTTATTAGGGCATTCTTAACTTGCTGGTTATACAATGAACCGCCGTTCCTTTTTAAACTGATTTCTATGAATCCGATTTTTTCTCCCGACATGGCCGTGGATCCTCGATAAATTTAATACATTAAATTTATCGGGACATACTTTTTGTGTTCTATAACTCATTATTATAATATAATTAGGCTAGATTATCAACAAACAGCAGTTGATTAGATTTATTTAGAGCAATACTGGCAAATAAAAAAGCGGTACCATTAATGATACCGCATGGGGGTGGTTCTCAAATCAACTGGTGCCGATTTAAGAATTCATGATTTTACTTCTGCCTCTGCCTGAGCCAGTTTTATTTTGGCCTCTTTGAGGTGTTCATCGTAGGTAGTGCCCTCAATAGCCTGCGCTAACGTAGCGCTAACAAAGGGCAGCCTTTTTTTGATCAGAGTGAGCATGGAAACCAGGCAGATTTCCGGGTTTTCATGGGCAATTTTTCTGCATTTCTCACTAAAATAGGCAAGCACTTCTTCTGTCAGTTGAGCCGTTACCTTGTTGAGCATGGCATTCTCCTCTCGGGTAAAAAAATGAGGTCATGTTCTTTTTACAACGCTGACAATCAGGTTGTAAAAACTTGCCACCCAAATTTCTTCTTCGTAGAGTTTCTCTTCAACTACTCGTTCCCAGAACTTGCGGACGAGATAGCCGAAGACAAACAACTGGCAGTCATCTATCCATTTGCCTACCTCCCTTACAATATCAAAAAAGTTTTTCTTAACAAAAGCTTCTTTATGCTTAGGCCAAGGCCTGTGGCGAGCAATGAATTGGGATTGCTCCGCCTTGCTCCAGATTCTGTGCTCCTCCAGGCGTCCCTGCTGGTTGATAACCCAGAAAAGGATTGCTCTCAACACATCGGCGCATCCTGCGTCGATTGCCTGTTGAACAAAAGAGCTCTCAAAACGAAACATAATTCGTATTATTTGAGTAGCTTCTTCAATTGGATTGCCATCTTTGTCAAAGAAGACACCGTCAACGGGATACACCGACCAGCCCCTGAAATGAGATTTGTACATCTCAATCCTTTCAAGGGCTTCTTGGGGTGTAACCGGTGTGCGTCTCGGTTTTTCAGCATTGTAGCGGTTAGAGTCAAAGAGAAAGGGGAAAATGCGAAGTTCGTTTAACAGGTTTTCTGCCTGCTCTCGCATATATCCTTTAACTTCCTTTTCATTATACCCAAAACGCAAGGCATCATAGATAGCTCCATAGTAAGCAGCTCTTTTGGGAAGATAAATCTCCGTAAAGAGGCCTCTTTCAGTGGAACCGAAGAAGTAACTGATTTCTAGTCCTGACATTTTTGAACTTCAATCTTGCTCGAAGTAAAGTTGTAATGTACGATTCTATCAATAATACAAAATATTCTATGGTTTGTCAAACGAAGCAAACTCTAAGTTCAAGAAATCCCACTCCTTGATGATATTCTTAATATCAAAGTAGGCCGCTCTTTCTGAAGACGCCTTGATTAAACTTCCCCTCAATTCCCTGCTCGCGAGAACCTTAACAATGGCCTCACTTAGCATTTTTTCTTCTTTTGTTAGGGGATCTTGCGCTTTATAAAAGTTACCATCGCAAACGGGAGTTAAAACACCGTACTTGGCATACTCTATTTTTTTTGTTTCAAAATTAAAATCGGTGTCGGGGGCTAAGATTTCCCGAGCGCCCGACCTGGCGTCAGTAGCGATAATTGGGACGCCAGAAGCCATGGCTTCTATCAAGACCATGGGCAAGCCATCCCACAGCGCCGATGAAGCAAATAACGCTGATTTAC
>CAYIJR010000002.1:0-32393 GCA_964363825.1 uncultured Candidatus Saccharibacteria bacterium
CTTTTAACAAAGCCCGGGCCGAATTTTTGAAAGTGGACAAAGATGTGGTGAAAATAACCGATGGCGACTTGAAGATAAAAATTGGCGAGGTTTCTGCCCCGAATCTTGACGAATAGGGTTATTTTTGATAAACTACATAGTAATGTTTGTCTCGCTACGCGAGATCTGGCGTAGCCAGACAGTTATACAATGTTAGCTGTTATCAAAACCGGCGGAAAACAATACTTGGTCCAGCCCGGGGATAAAATTAAAGTGGAAAAACTGGAAAAAGAAGACGGGAAAGAGATAACTTTCCACGAGGTTTTGTTATTGGATAAAAACAAACATACTGAAATTGGGACTCCTTTTGTCAAAGGCGCCGAAGTAAAAGCGAAGGTTTTGGGCCAAGTAAAAGGAGAAAAACTGATTATTTTTAAATATAAACCGAAGAAAAGATATAAAAGGAAAATCGGCCATAGGCAAAAATTCACCGAAGTTGAAATTGTAGGGATAGAGGTTAAGTAAAACTCGCTTGGCGCGAGTTTTTATTTTTACGGAAGTTCTTTTCACAACAGAAGGAAAGAGCATTATGAAAAAATCAAAATCAGCCAAGGTTTCAGTAAGATCGCTGGAATTTTTCTACGCGGTCACCATGAACTCCGCTTGGAAGGTAGTCATTGGAAACGAACGGTGGACGCCGTATATTTTAAAAATAGCGGAGAATGAAGAAAGCAACCAGCTTGTAGGCACCTGCTTGGGTAATGGTAAGTTACTTTCTATTGGCAATCAATTGGTTCTTTTTGAGCCGGAAGTTGGCACCCACATGAGTCCCAAGTACGAAAAGGAGGTCGCGAAAGTGGATGCCAGTCTTTATTGGGGAGGAGTGACCTCGCGGGTTGTCGCATTGTTTCTGGATGAAGCAATGGCGCTGGATTGCTTGAAAACACAATGTTTGGAAGTCTGCGCCCAGCGGTGGAAAGAAAACACCAAGGAGGTTTTAAGGCTCATTGGACTCAACCACCCCAAATGTTCCATCTCGCTTCTGCCTGGCACTTGGTTGATGCCCCTCAAAGAATGGCAGAAGTGATTGCGCAAGCAAAGAGCGACCCCTTGGGAAGCTCTTTTTTCTTAAGACCTACTAAATAAAGGTTTCCGCAAGCGGAATGCCGATCATTGACCTTTCGGTCCATTCTTTTTTGTAGTAGAAATAATATATGCAAAAAGAAGTTGGATGGTTATTAAAAGAAAAATATGGAGGGGTCAAAACTCCGGCTTTTGATAAAGATGTTAAACGGCTCAACGCCGATGAGCCGTTAGATTACGTTATTGGATTTACGGAGTTTTTAGATTGTAAAATAGACTTGTCCAAAAAACCTTTGATTCCGCGCCCCGAAACCGAATTTTGGGTTCAGAAAGCAATAGAAGAAATATACCCTGATTTTGTAAGCTTACAAAATCAGGGTATAAGGGTTTTGGATATATTTTCGGGCTCGGGATGTATCGGCATTTCTATTGTGGCCCAGCTAAGCGGGCCAACCCCGCCCAGCGGGGTGCGTCAGATTCTTATTGTGCGACAGATGGTTTTTGCCGAAAAAGAAAAGAAATTTTTAGAGCAAATAAAAATCAATTGTAAAATAAATAATATTGATAAAAAAAGATATAAGATAATACAATCAGATGTTTTTTCTAATGTAAAAGGGAAATTTAATTACATTTTTGCCAATCCGCCGTATATTCCAAAAAACAGAAAAAATAAAGTCCAGTCATCGGTTTTAAAATACGAACCAAAGCAGGCGTTGTTTGGGGGAGAAGATGGCTTGTTGTATATCAGGAAATTTTTGGCCTCGGCCAAAAATTTCCTGAGCCCCGGTGGCAAAATTTTCATGGAATTTGACTATATTCAAAAAATACAGATTGAGGAGATGCTTAAAAATTATAACTATAAAAACTGGGAATTCCACAAAGATCAATATGGCAAATGGCGCTGGGTTGTTGTACAATAGATTTATAATTATCTAATTTTTAACTATGAACACCAATAAACAATCAGGGGAAATCTCAAGGGTACTTTTGGCTTTGGCTATCGTGACTCTTATTATTGTCGCAGTCGTGTATTTGGTAATCAGGATTACTGATTCAAGAAGCGTCCAAAATCCCAGCCAGCAGAATGGCTCTGTGACCGAAGAACCGCCCAAACCCGTTTATGAAACCCAGCTTGGAGATGTGAAATTTTCCGTCCAATCAGCCGTTGATTTGGGGAATGTTTTAAAGGGAGACCTGCAAAAAGGCCAAAAGGATTTAAAAACCACCGAAAAGTTCATTTGGGTGGTGGTTGGCGCGCAAAACAAAAGCAAGGTCAATCTGCCGCAGTATTCATGGGACTTGGGCAATATTGTTGACGAAGAAGGCAGGAATTTCGTACCCATAACCAACCAAGCATATTTTTGGCTGCCGGTTCCGGATTTATGCGGCGCCCTTTTAAAGCCCGAATTTGACCCAATTCCTTGCACGCGGCTTTACGAAGTTTCAAAAGAATCAACCAAGCTGAAAATACAGGTTTTAACTTTGTCTGCAACTTCGTCTAAGAAAGATCAAGCCCTTTTGGATTTAAATGTTCGCTAATATGGTTAAAAAAGAAGAAAAAAAAATAGACGACCATGGGCAAGAAACCGATATTGAA
The DNA here is from genome assembly GCA_964363825.1 of uncultured Candidatus Saccharibacteria bacterium. Lineage (GTDB taxonomy): Bacteria > Patescibacteriota > Minisyncoccia > Minisyncoccales > Staskawiczbacteraceae > VGLO01. The sequence continues at coordinate 2,660 of CAYIJR010000002.1, forward strand.
AAGGAATTATCGCCATCTCCAGAAAAACTGGCAGAATTTGATGATGTGAAGGAAACTATTCCCGGCCAGGAAGCAATTTCCAAGGAGGAGTTAATGAAAGAAGTGGAAAATATGGATTCAGATGACAGCTTGAATATGCAGGCCCAAAGCCAGGCCCAGGATATAAAATCATTAGAGGAAGAGAAAAAGCTGAAGAAATTATTGGATCTTGCCAGGGCCAAAGGCGTGATTTACGCCGTCAATGTTGCCAAAAAAATGGACGATCCTTATGTGCTGGATAAATTTCACGACTTATTGGCGGAACAGGGATACTACAAAAAGTTCATGAAAGAGTAATCACGAATATACAAATTAAAATTAATATACAAATATACGAATAACGACGATTTATATATTCGTATATTTGCGAGTATTTGTATATTCGCGACTACTCCAATTTATGCCTCTTATTATATACGCCCTCATCTTAGTTCTCTTTTTGTTATTGTTGGGTTTTTTTATTGCTCTTTTTTCTGAAAAGTCAGAAAAAAATTCGGTCTTTGGAAAACTGGAAACAGTTTTGTTTTTAGTTTTAATGCCAAAAAACGAATTAAAAAAAGATGATCAAGCGCAAAAAGAAGAGAAGCTTATTATTTCCCAGATGGAGCAGGTGCTGGCCAATTTTTTATATTTAAAAAAGCCCAAGTTATTTGGCGAAATTCCATCAGTGGCTTTAGAAATCGCTTCAGAAACCGGCAACCAGGATATCTCTTTTTATGTTTCCGTCCCAAAATATTTAGAGACCGTCTTTGAAAAGTATGTGCAAGGAGTATATCCGCAGGCTATCGTGGACAAGGTGCCGCAGGATTATACGGTTTTTGAACCGCTTGGCCAAACAGCCGGGGCTTATTTAAGATTAACCGACAGCGCCCTATTTCCCATCAGCACTTACCAAAAACTGGAGAAAGACCCTTTGTCCACCATCACCAATAATTTAAATAAAATTGCAACCAATGAAGGGGCGGCCATACAATTGATTATCAGGCCGCTTTCTGCTTCTTATATGAGGAAAAAAGGGGAAAAAGCTCTGCAAAAAATCAGGGAAGGCAAGCACGTCAGGAAAGCTGTATCAGAGGTAATGGAAAACCCTTTTATCGGCGTGCTGTCAGAAATTTTCCAGAGCGCTCCCAAAAAACCGAAAGACGTGCCGGATTTACAAAAAAAAGAACAGGGGATTGACCAGGTCGGGTATGATGCCATCCAAAGCAAAATCCAAAAACAGCCCTTTGAAACTAATATACGGTTGATTGCTTCGGCAAATACAAAAGAAAGGGCCGAAGACATTGTCAGCCATTTGGTGAGCGCTTTCAGCCAATTTTCACTATCGGCGACCAATAGTTTGGATGCAGTTTGGGTCAAGGGGGGCGCTTTGAAAAAATTTGTTTATGATGTCAGTTTCAGGAACTTTAACTCAAGGCAGAGGAACATTTTAAATACCGAAGAACTGGCCAGTATGTATCATTTCCCGACTTCGTTTACCGAAACGCCATATATTAAGGGTATGAAGTCAAAAGTGGCGGCGCCTCCATCGGATTTGCCGGAAAAGGGGATTAACTTGATTGGTAAAGTAGTATTCCGCGGAGAAGAGAAAAAGGTGTATTTTGCTTCAAAGGACGACCGCCGCCGGCATTTTTATATTGTGGGACAGACCGGCACCGGAAAATCCGCTTTTTTGGAAAATATGATAAACCAGGACATTGCCAATGGCGAAGGCGTGGCGGTAGTGGACCCCCATGGCGAAACCGTGGAGCATGTGCTGGCCAATATTCCCAAAGACAGGATTGACGATGTGGTGCTTTTTGAGCCGTTTGACTTGGAAAGGCCCATGGGATTGAATATGTTAGAATACGATACGCCAGAACAAAAAGATTTTGCGGTGCAGGAAATGATCGCCATTTTTTACAAATTATTCCCGCCCGAAATCATTGGCCCGATGTTTGAGCATTACATGCGAAACGCCATGCTGGCTTTGATGGCCGATCCGCAAAATCCGGGGACACTGGTGGAAATTCCCAAAATGTTTACCGATCCGGCATTTTTGCAGGAAAGGTTGGATAAAGTTTCCGACCCGGTAGTCAAAAATTTCTGGGTCAAAGAGTGGGCGCAGACCACGGGCAATACAAGATCGGACATGCTGGGGTATGTGGTTTCCAAAGTCGGGCGATTTATTGAAAACGAAATGATGCGCAATATTATCGGTCAAAGCCGTTCGGGGTTTGATTTGGCGGAAATCATGGACAACGGTAAAATATTTTTGGCTAATTTGTCAAAGGGCCAAACCGGGGAAGTCAACAGTTCGCTTTTGGGGCTGATTTTGGTTTCCAAAATCCAAATGGCGGCTATGAAACGGGCCAGGATGCCCGAAAGCCAGCGCAAAGATTTTTATTTGTATGTAGACGAATTCCAGAATTTCACTACAGATTCCATTTCCACCATTTTGTCTGAAGCCAGAAAATACAAATTAAATTTGACCATTGCCCACCAGTACATTCCCCAGTTAACCGACCAGATTAAAAACGCCGTGCTGGGAAACGTGGGAACCATTGGCGCTTTTCGTATTGGCGCCGAAGATGCCGAATATTTGGAAAAGCAGTTTGAGCCGGGCTTTTCGCGCTTTGACTTGGTCAATTTGGACAACTTCAGTTTGGTAATAAAAATGATGCTCAACAACAAAACATCCACGCCTTTTAAAATGGAAACCTATCCGCCCAAAGAGGGCAAAAACCAAATCATAGACCCCATCAAAAAAATCTCAAAATTAAAATACGGCAAGCCCAAAGCCATGGTAGAGCAAGACATCGCCCGGCGGTCGTTCGTCTCGCCTTTGCCACCGCCAAGTAACACTTAATTGAAATTTTAATCTGCGTATGACAATAGAAAGCCCTGGGTCAAAGCTCCGGGGTATTTTGTCGAGAAAATAAATTAATATAGTATAGGTTGTTTTTAATATCTGTGGTATAGTAAAAATGACTAAAATGATGGTAATAAACGCAATAAAAGTTAAGATAAAAAGCGCAGAGCCTTTTTTGAAGGAAAAATTCCGAGTCAAAAAAATCGGTATTTTCGGTTCGTATTCAAGGGGCGAGCAGAGAAAGAATAGTGATATTGATATTCTCGTTGAATTTTATGAAGAACCAAGTTTGTTTGAATTTATACGGTTAGAGCGATACTTAAAGAGTATTTTAAAAATTAAAGTTGATTTGGTGATGAAAGATTCCTTAAAGCCATACATCGGAAAGCGTATTTTAGACGAAGTAATTTATGTATGAAAAAGAGCTCACCAAAAAGGGAGTATAAAAATTACGTTTTAGATATTTACCATTCAACAGAAGAAATTGAAAAGTTTGTTGAAGGTTTTACTTTTGAAAAATTTCAGAGTGACAGGAAAACCGTTTACGCTGTTATCCGCGCCATTGAAATTATTGGCGAGGCGATAAAAAACATTCCCTCGTCGGTAAAAAGCAAACATAAAGAAATTCCATGGCAAGACGCGGCAGATATGAGAAATAAATTGATACATGAATATTTCGGCGTAAATCTAAAAGTGGTTTGGAAGGCCGTAGAAAAAGATGTTCCGGACTTCAAAATAAAATGCTGGAGTTAATGAAGGAATTGGATATTAGCAAAGAGACCCATAGGTTGGTTTGATTAAAAATAGGTGAGTTACTTATTAAGCCTTTTAAAATGGAAACCTACCCACCCAAAGAAGGCAGAAACCAAATTATAGACCCGATTAAAAAAATCTCAAAATTAAAATACGTCAAGCCCAAAGCGATGGTGGAACAAGACATCGCCCGGCGGTCGTTTGTCCAACAATCGCCGATACAATAATAACCAGGTGGACTCTGGGGCTTTAACAAACGCTTCAATCATAGATTGAAGCGTTTGTTTACAAGAAAGTTTTAATTTGATATCTTGTACTATATGGTTCAGGAAGATAATTTTTCTATAAAAGAGATTGTTCAATATAATGATTATGATCTCAAAGGGCTAAATAAACTTTTGCGCCAGTGGTCGGCAACGGGATATCAAATGGATGCCGGTTATTTTAAATCTTTAATCAAGCATAGCCACGTTATTTTATTGTGCGACAAGAAAAAAGTTATCGGCACGGTTACCTTAATTCCCGTGCATAAACTTTCGGGCAAGAAGGGATCTTTGGAACATTTGATAGTGGATGAAAAATATCGGGGCAGGGGATTAGGGGAAAAGTTAATGCGTCATGCTATTGAACTTGCCAAAACACTAAACATGGAAACAGTGTTTTTAACCTATGAACCAGACCGGGTCGCGGCGGGTTCGCTTTATAAAAAATTGGGGTTTAAAATAAAAAAAACAAATTTTTGTTATTTGCACTTAAAAAATGGAAAATAATATAAAAATTTCAGCTCTAACATTAGACATTCAAAAAGACGGATGGGAAACATCCAAAGGTTTTATCAAAAGAGAAGTTGATATGCCGGTGTTGGACGAAATTAAAAATCCAAAAGACGCTTTATCTGTTATTTTAAAAATACAATACGCGGGAGTTTGCGGGTCCGACCGCGGAATTTGGAACCGCCAGGCCTTTAAAAATTTATTATACAGTTCGCTTGATAAAGAAAACAAAGATATGAGAATTTTGGGCCACGAATTTTTTGGCGTAATTGAAAGCGCGGGCAGTAAAGTGGCAGGGGAGTACGGCTTATTAGCAGGAGATGGCGTTTCTGGGGATTCCCATGTGACTTGCGGTGAATGTTACCAATGCAAAATAGGGGAAAACAATGTGTGTACTAATGAGGCTATTTTGGGAATTTCCATTGACGGGATATTCGCTGAATATGTAAAAGTTCCGGCAAAAAATTTGTGGAAAATTAATACCGAAAAAGTCCGGCCGGAAATTGCCGCTATTTACGACCCTTTTGGAAATGCGGTCCATGCTGTTTCAAAGGCAATCTCAAAAAACCAGAGCGTGGCGATTTTTGGGGCAGGCCCCATCGGGCTTTTTGCTGTGGCATTGCAAAAACATTTTGGAGCCTCAAAAATCATTGTTGCAGACATTAACAGCCAAAACCTCCAAATGGCTAAAAAAATGGGGGCGGATGAAGTGATACTGATTAATGAAAAAGAAAATGCGGCCGAGCAAGTAAAAACCATGACTTACGGCGTTGGGGCCGATATTGTAATGGAAATGGCGGGACCTCTTTCTTCTGTGATTGCTTGTATAAATAGCGCAAGAAGGGGCGGGCACGTTATTTTATTTGGCATAAAAGACGGGGATTTCACTATTCCCGGTTTTTCTGGCATTATTACCAAAGGGCTGACGTTGCACGGCGTTATCGGAAGGCGGATTTTTGAAACCTGGAAAACATCAGAAAAAGTGCTTTCTGAAAAATCAAATGGCGTGCAAGATAAAATATGGGACGTGATGTTAAAAAAAGGAGAAGGGACAATTTTACCTTTTGAAAATTATAAAATTGAGGATTTTGAAAAATCAATGCAAGAGAATCCAAAAGTAATTTTTAAATTTACAAAATAATCATGTTCTTGTGGCCGCTATAGCGGCCACAAGGTTAACCAGTAAAAATAGAATGAACGAAAATTTCAAAAAAATCATACAAGATGAATTAGCGTCAATCAAAGAAAAGGGGCTTTTTAAGGAAGAAAAAATAATTTCTTCAAGACAGGGAAGGGAGATTGTGGTGGATTCAAAAAAGTATTTAAACTTTTGCTCTAATAATTATTTGGGGTTATCTGGCAGGCAAGAATTGGCCAATGCCGGTAAAAAAGCGCTGGAAAAATGGGGGTTCGGGCTGTCTTCTGTCAGATTTATCTGCGGAACTTTAAAAATCCACAAAGAACTGGAAAAAAAGCTGGCCCAATTTATGGGTTATGAAGACGCCATTTTGTATACATCTTGTTATGATGCCAATACAGGGTTATTCCAGACAATTTTAACAGACCAAGATGCGGTAATCTCTGACGAATTAAATCACGCCTCAATTATTGACGGCATAAGATTGGCTAAAGCGGAAAGATTGATTTATAAAAATTCTGACATGAAAGATTTGGAAGAAAAACTTTTACAGGCAAAAAACAAAAGATTAAGGCTGATAGTTACCGACGGCGTTTTTAGTATGGAGGGAGGAATTGCCAAAGTGAAAGAAATTGTAGATTTGGCCAAAAAATATGATGCCATGACCGTCGTGGACGATTCGCACGCCACGGGATTCATGGGTAAAACCGGCAAAGGGACGCACGAATTGGCGGGCGTGGGCAATAAAATTGATTTTATAACGTCAACCTTCGGCAAAGCGTTGGGCGGGGCTTCCGGCGGATTTATTGTTTCTTCTAAAGAAAACATTGAATTTTTAAGGCAAAGATCAAGGAATTATATTTTTTCCAATTCGCTTTCTCCCACTATCACAGCGGTTACTTTATTTTTGGTTGATTATATAAAAAAGAATTCAGCCCCAAGAAAAACGCTTTGGGCAAATTTGAGGCGCTTTAGGCAAAAGATGCAGGAAGCCGGTTTTGAAGTTTCCAAACAAGAGCATCCCATTGTGCCAATTATGCTGGGCGATGCCAAAGTTGCCAAAGAAATGGCAGAAAAACTTTTTAAAGAGGGAATTTATGTGCGGGCATTCAGTTATCCGGTGGTTCCTGAAGGAAAGGCAAGGATAAGGGTGCAGATTTCAGCCGCCCACACGCAAAAAGACATTGATCAAGCCGTTGCGGCATTTGCAAGGGTTTATAAAGCTGTAAAGCGAGAAATTAGAAAATAGTAAATAGAAAATAGAATACGAAATAATAAAAAATTCTACTTTCTAACTTCTACTTTCTATTTTCTCATCACGCATGTGCGGAATTGTTGGCTACATAGGAAGCAACAAAGCCCTTCCTTTTTTAATGTCAGGATTGAAAAAATTGGAATACCGGGGTTATGACAGCTCGGGTGTTTGTGTTAAAGAAAACAACGATTTTTATTTGCTTAAAAAACCGGGCAAAGTCAGCGAGCTGGAAAAAAATATAGAAAAAGAAAATGTTGCCGGTACTGCTGGCATTGCCCACACCCGCTGGGCGACTCATGGTGTTCCCAATGAAAAAAACGCTCATCCCCACACAGACTGCACAGGCAAGATTGCCATTGTCCATAACGGCATTGTGGAAAATTACCAAGCATTAAAAGAGTTGCTCGTGCAAGAAGGGCATAAAATAATTTCAGACACCGATTCAGAAATCATCGCCCATTTGATTGAAAAATTCTACGATGGGGATATTGAAAACGCAACTACCAAAGCTTTAAAATTGATTGAAGGCGCGTACGGCCTGGCCATTTTGGATAAAAATTCAGAAAAAATAATTGCCGCCCGGAAAAGCAGTCCGTTGGTGTTGGGCATTGGCCAGGGCGAAAACTTTATTGCATCTGATGCGTCAGCCATTTTGGGCTACACCAAAAATGTCGTGTATTTAGATGACGGAGAAATGGCGGTGATGACCAAAGATAGCTATGTGGTGAAAAAATTAAACGGCGAATTAGTAGACAAAAAAGTCCATCAGATTGCCATGACCATTGACCAGATAGAAAAGAGGGGATTCAAGCATTTCATGCTCAAAGAAATTTTTGAACAGCCCGAAGCCATTGAAAATACCTTGAGGGGTAGAATTATTGGTAATAAAGTAAAGCTCAATATTGATTTGGACTTGTCGTCAATCCAAAGGATTATTATTACTGCTTGCGGCACCAGTTGGTATTCCGGGCTCATCGGTAAATACTTGATTGAAAAGTTGGCTGGAATTCCGGTTGAAGTTGATTATGCTTCGGAATTTCGGTATCGCGATCCTATTGTGCGACAAAGCGATTTGATGATTGTCATTTCGCAATCTGGCGAAACGGCCGACACGCTGGCGGCGCTCAAAGAGGCAAAGCAAAAAGGGGCCAAGACATTGGGCATTATCAATGTGGTTGGGTCTACCATTTCGCGTGAAGTTGATTCTGGAATTTACTTGCACGCCGGCCCGGAAATAGGGGTGGCCAGCACTAAGGCTTTTACCTGTCAGGTTACAGCCTTGGCGTTGCTGGCTTTATATTTTAAACAGGAAAAAGGGGAATCGCAAAAGGGGATATTAGAAGAATTGCCAAAAATACCGGAAAAAATCAGGGAAATTTTGAAAATGTCCGGCGACATACGTAATTTGGCCGAAAAATTTAAAGAGTACAAAAACTTTTTGTACTTGGGCAGGAATTTGAATTTCCCGGTGGCCTTGGAGGGAGCGTTAAAATTAAAAGAAATTTCGTACATCCATGCCGAAGGGTATCCGGCGGCCGAAATGAAGCACGGCCCCATTGCATTAATAGACGAAAATATGCCCGTGGTTTTCATTTGCCCCAAAGACGGCACCTATGCCAAAATTTTAAGCAACATGGAAGAAGTCAAAGCCCGCGGGGGGAATATCATTGCCATCACCAATGAAGACGACGGCAACATTTCAAAATTGGCAAACCACATTATCAAAGTCCCAAAAACCATAGACATTTTGTCTCCATTAATCAATGTCATCCCGTTGCAATTGTTGGCCTACCACATCGCCGACTTGAAAGGATTAAATGTTGACAAACCGCGCAACTTAGCCAAATCCGTGACGGTGGAGTAGGGCCGCTCGTACCCGCGTGCCAAAACTCCCGACGGATAATTTACCCCCAAAACTGACGATCGTCACTTTTGGGGGTAAGCCCTGCCTACCCACCCCTTACCTTATTGTGCGACAAAATTAGAAAAACTTGACAATATGACAATAAGTATGATACGATTGCGTTAGTACAAAACCGGTCTATTTTACCAATCGTCTCGTTGATGAAGTCGTAAAAAGACCAAACGATGGAGTATAGCAGTGAAAATTATCCGCGACGAAAAGCTGGCGACGCTTATGTTCGTTCCCGTGGAGAGTAACGAGGTCAAATGGCTTTCTTTGCTCATCAAGACTCTCAAGAAGGGAGACCTGGTACACTACGATGGCAGGGAAGATGATAAGGAAGATCGCCGGTTCTGCGACATCCATCTGCGCTTTGGCAAGTGGCAGAAGAAGGAGCGCACGAAAAAGTACAAGAATGGAAGTAGCTTCCGTTGGTCAGAAATCGTGGGTGGGCATAAACTCAAAATCCGTGGAAGCACGGAGCAAGACCGGCACGAGGTCAACCGCGTTCGCAACGGCGCGTGCTATGTTGGCAGTCTTGTTTACCTTAATGAAGTCGAGGTGGACGGGCAGAGGTCTGTCGTCTTTACCATCGGCTACTGTCCGCACTGCGGCGTGGCAATGATTGACTCCACTTCGTGCGAGTGGCGCATCTGCAATGCTTGCGCTGCAAAGTGCAAGCACAACTGGGTCGAAGGTTTGGTGAAAGGGGGCGGCATCCCTGGCGGCCATGGAGTTGGCAAGTTCTGCGACAAGTGCGGGCGTGGCAAAATGCCCACCAAGAGACAAAAAAAGATGTCTCAAGCAGAACACGCCCTTGAGCTTGAGCGCAAGCTCGGCTTCCTGACCATCTACAAGAACACGCCCCTCACTCCCAGGCAGATCGTTGAACGGGAAAAAGCTGTTGCTTCCCGCTAATTCTTCAAAAAATCAGAAAGTATATGACCGCATGGTTTATCCAGCGGTCTTTTTTTTCACAAAAAATCCGCCAGAGGACGGATTCGTAAGTCTTAAATCTTATATCTTAAATCTTAAATCTATTCGCTTGCCCGCTTTACATACTCTCCCAAGTCGGTGTTGACTTCAATGACATCGCCTTCTTCGATGAAAAGCGGGACTTGGATGGTGGCTCCCGTTTCCAGAATGGCTTCTTTGGTGCCGCCTTGGGCGCGGTCGCCTTTGATTCCCGGCGGCGCTTCTTTTATTTTCAGCGCCACTTTAATGGGGCTTTTCACGGTGATGATTTTGTCATCAAATAAAATTCCCTGTACCAAAGAATTCGGTTTGAAAAACTTTGCCTGCGAGCCCAGCAAATCTTCGCCAAAAGAAAAGCGTTTTGAGGGGTCGTTGGCCTCGCAGAAAAAATACTGGCCTTTATTGGAATACAAAAACTTAATATCTTTTTTTACCAGATCAGCTTCTTGGAACATGTCTCCTTGCTGGAAGGTTTTTTCCTGGACGGATCCGGTAATTAAGTTGCGGATTTTCGTCTGCACCACCGGTCTGCGCTGGGCCATTTTTACATGCAAAGAATCCAGCACTTCCCAAGGCTGGTTTTCAAAAATAAACTGCGTCCCCTTTTTTAGGTCAGTGTGAGTTAACATAATCTGTGAATTTAGAATTTAGTATCTGGCAGCTTGAATTGAATTTTGAATACTGAAGCACCGGCGGGGAGTCCCTCTGGGTCCAGCAGAATTCCATATTCTATTCCAACTTCAAGATACAAGATTCAATATTCTCACTCGATTGACCTCCACTCGATCTCCGCTTCTTTCCCCGCGTAGAGCAGCCATTCACCGCTTTTGGAAATAACATATTTTTTGCCGTTTTTTTCTACCATCGGGTCGCCCCGGTAAAACGGTTTTTTGACGATTTCTTTGGGTTTTAAGCGGTCCAACTCCAGCCACTTTTTAAAAACGGTTTCAATGGTGTAATCTAATTTCCGGGAATTGGCCCAGGCGGCCACGGTATCGATAGCTTTTTTGGATGCTTCAATCCCACCGGCCAATTCCAACAGTTGTTTGGCGGGTTTGACGAATCGTGAATAGATTATCTTTCTTTTTTTAGCATTTTCTTTCAATTCTTGCAAGCCCAAGCCTTTGGATTTAAAAAAATGGGGGATAATGACCTGCAAAGCGGTTTCTTCTTCCAATTTTTCATATTCTTTAATGCGGGATTTTTTAATGTATTCTTCAATTTTTTTGGCATTTTTTTCGCCAATACCGGCTTCTCGAATGCCTTTTAGCCCTTTTTCTTGGTAAATTTCAGAAATATCGGTTTTCAAATATTCCAAAATTCGTGCCGATTTTCGGTAGGCATTTATGCGAAAAGCCGATTCTCCCTTAATCTCCAAAAGCTCCGCCATTTTCTTGAAAATATCCGCGATATTATCATTCATCATAACTTATCATACTACAACACAAAATCGCGAAAAGGTCTTGACAATGTATATGTGTATGATAATATGGTTCTTACAAGCTAAAACAGTGTATGTTTTAGGCTAAATCCTGATCATTGACAAGAAGGGAGGTTTCCCGTGAATAACGCGTTAGAGGAAAAACAAGAAGTTTTTTCCGGCCCGTTTGAGGAATGCTTGAAGCATTTTGCAGCGGATTTTTCTGCAAAAATGCCCAAGTTTGCACAAAAAACAGTCGATGCTAAAATTTTTATCGCTGATTTTTGTGGAAGAAACATCTACACCATTAGCGAATGGTTAGCGGCCAAGTATCAACCTGCGGGCACATCACTGATGAAGATGATGTGCTATCTGGACATGGTTGGCTACAGAATCTTTGAGCTGGAAAGGATGTCCAAGGCCAAGAGGCACTTTATTGAGCTTATTGGATTTGGAATCTTATCTGCTCAAGAAGGATCTCAATTGCTGTCCTATTCTCAGCCCGGGCAACTTCTGAAAATCCTTAGAGAAGATGTCGGCACAACCGAATCTAAGGAACAGAGGATGTGGGAGATTTGGCGAGAGCGCAAGGAAGTGCTCGAGCAAAAAAAAATGCAACGCCGCCAAGCGTTACCGGGTGTGCCAGAAAAAAACCTTTTTCAGAAAGAGCCTTTTGTTAAGGCCAATGGGATGATTGATAGCATTGACGCTATGGTCACCATGGAGAATTTGCTCCGCACCCTAGATGAAGACTTTTCCCAAGAAGTGTTTGAAAACCTTCTTCGCGGAAAGGGGACAGTGCTCCGGCTTTCAGCCAAGCTCAACGAATTGAGTTACACAATCCTCAAGGCAGAGGAAAAGAAAGGAGGTGATTCTTGAAAAAAGAAGAAAAGGAGTATCAGGCAACTGTCGACAAAGTCATTGTTGACGGCAAGCACGGAAGCTACGGCGTTGCGCGGTGCAAGGAATTGGGCGTAATCACTTTTTCGCTGGACCAGAAAGTCTGGCAAGAAGAAGACGCGCCTGAACCTGGTACTTGCGTCATATTGTCAAAAATCCGTAAAAAGCGCCTTGGTTGGCGCGCGGAAGTCGCGCGGTTTGTGACGCCGCTCGATGAACAGCAACATCAGAACCAGTAACCAGTAACAGCAAGGAGAATGAGCATGAAGATCATCAAGAAAAACCTGGTCGTGGAGCTTGAAAAAATCCACACCAACCTGTTTGTCAGGAAGGCCCTAGATGCCAACCGCAAAAAGCATTTCGAGGATCTCATTGCCGAGATTGTTGCCCTGCAGAACCAGGGCAAGACGCTCGACCCCCAGCTTTTGGACAATGTCCGTCCGATGCTGGTCACGCCGGCGTACGAAGTGTTGGGCAACGGCAAGTTGCGGTATCTGCCCGACACCCCTTACTATGAGGGAGTTGATGGCCGGCATCGTCACTGGGCCTGGACTGTTCATGGAGTCAAGGAGACTGCCGTGACGGTGGCCGAGTATGAGACCTACGTGGATCTTATTTCGGAGGCCTCAAAAGCCAATCTTGGCGGTTCTATGCCACCGACTCCCGAAGACCGGAAACTCACCGTACGGAATCTTGTGCAAGCCGGCGCCAGTCACCGCGAAGTCGCTGAAGCCATCGGGTTTACGATGGGCATGACTCGTCGCATGGTGGAGCAGGCTAAGGCAGAAATCAACCGTGCCCGGTTGATCGATGCCCTTGACGAGTACCGCCTTGGCAATACTCCCCTGCCCCAGATTGCCGCAAAGCATCGCGTGGATGAGGATAAGTTACGCGAGCTTGTGGGGGTGTCTGGCCGCCGGGGCAAGAAAAAGATCAAGGAGCTGCACACCCAGCTTACCGCCACAGCCAAAGGAAACGCGGCCCGGCGGTCCAAGCTCTTTGCCAGTCTTATGGACAAGTACCAAGACCGGGAAGTGACGGTCAAGCAAGTCAGGCAAGTGTTCAAACACTTGCAAGATACCTTGGCGCGTCAGGAAAAACACATCAAGGAATGGGAAAGTCGTTTTGAAGCTGCCATAAGAGGAGGCAGCCAAGATCAAAATGAAAAAAAGGAATCGGCGTAAGCCGAGTTCAGGCCGAGGCACACACATTGTGTGTTCCTCGGCTTTTTTATTAATTAACTTTTTTATAAGAAAAAAGCTCGAACTGGGCGTCCGAGCTTTGTCTTCCTTAGCGGAGCCAAGTAGACTTAGTGTTGTAGGACGAAGCCATCAACGCTTTGGCTATTGATTTCTCGGAGGCTTCGATTCTCTTCACGAAGGTAGTAATTAGCCTGTTTTAACCCATAAATGGTTCCGATGAGATTGAAGATACATTGGGGTAATTTTTCAATCGGATCTTCGCCTTCTTCGAGTTGGACTATGGGCGTCAGGTTGCTTGCATCAACCTCATTCACAACCCTGTGTTGCGGGTAAACCAGCTTCAATATGAAGTTACCTGGTGTTCCACTCATTGGGTGTGGTTCGATTTGCTCCACAACCACGCCGAGACTTTCAAAATTTGCTTCGCAGGGACCATGGCAAGTGTACGCTACGAGCGTATCTTTCTGAATTTTCACGTTTCTGTCCTCATGTGAGCGAAAGGATGGCACTGTTTCGACACACTTTCATCATAAGTCTATTACAAGATATTGTCAATAGTGAAAATGGGCTTGATTTTTGATAGAGTTCAACTATGCAAAAGAAACACAGGATTTTTATTGCCATCAATTTTCCATCCGAGGTTAAAAAGTATTTGGCAAAGTTCCAAGAAAGATGGGCGGAGCTTCCGGCAAAGTGGGCGAGTGCCGAAAATTTGCATATCACCATGGTTTTTCTGGGAGACTTGACCGACCAAGAACTGGGCGAAGTTTGTATGGCTACAAAAGAAGTTGTAAAAAACTGCAACTCTTTTGATATTAATTTAAATAAAGTGAGTTACGGACCCGACGACAAAATTCCGCCGCGCATGGTGTGGGTCGGCGGAGGAAAAAATAAAGAATTGTCTTTGTTAAAGAAAAATTTAGAAGAGTCGTTATTGGGTAAAATAAATTTTAAATTAGAAGAAAGGTTATTCAACCCCCACGTTACATTGGCAAGGATTAGCACGTTTTTATGGCGGCAGATTGAGCCGGAAGAACGGCCGGAAGTTGCCGAAAATATTGACGTGAGTTTTACCGTGGAATCCATTGAAGTCATGGAGTCAGAATTAAAACGCAGCGGCCTGCCTGCGCCGAGCTCTGCGCGGCAGGCAGGCCCGCAATACATTACCATTGAATCGCATCAGCTTCAATAGTATAATAAAAGTGCAAGAAGTACATCTCTAATTCGCGCGAATTAGAGATGTGTTAAATGGGGTTAAATTCATTAAAGTTATGGATAAAATAAAGGGAGTAGAAAAAGTACTTAAAGTTTTGGCTAATAAAAGAAGGTTAGCGATTATTAAATATTTAAAGAAAAGTAAAGAAGCGAAAGTGGGGGATATCTCAGAAGAAATTAAGCTTTCTTTCAAAGCGACTTCCAAACATTTAAATTTGCTTTTTAATGCTGATATTGTAGAAAAAGAGCAAAGGAGTCTCCAAATGTGGTATAAACTTTCACCAAGCCTGAATCATATATCAAAATATATCTCTAATTCGCTCGAATAAGGGTATATGATTTTTATACTCTGTTAAAACTATAATTAAGAATGAAAATCCACTTTATTGGCATTGGCGGAATCGGTATGTCTTCATTGGCGCAGTATTACTTTGAAAAAGGCCACGAAATCAGTGGCTCTGATTTGGCTGAGTCGGAAGTGACGGATTTTTTGAAAAATAAGGGCGTAAAAATTTTAATAGGAAATAATGCAGAAAATATAAAAAAAGAGGTTGATTTAATTATTTACAGCCCCGCAGTGCCCAAAGACAATGCCGAGTTGCTACAAGCTAAAAGCTACAAGCTAAAAACTAAAAGCTACCCGGAAGCACTCGGCGAACTGACAAAAAATTATTTTACCATTGCGGTTTCGGGCAGCCACGGCAAAAGCACCGCAACGGCAATGCTTGGCTTGGCATTAATCAAAGCCGGGCTTGACCCGACGGTTATTGTTGGCACGCGGCTGAAGGAATTTTCCAATAGCAATTTTAGAATGGGAGGGGGTAAGTATTTGGTAATTGAAGCATGTGAATACGATGGGTCATTTTTAAATTACTCGCCAAAAATAGTTGTGGTAACCAATGTGGACAAAGAACACTTGGATTATTTTAAAACGTTTGCCAATGTTAAAAAAACCTTCAAAGATTTTATTGTGCGATTGCCGAAAGACGGATTTTTAGTATTTAACAGCGATGATAAAAATTTGAGGAAAATTTCCCGCGGGAAATTTTCCGCCGTGCCGTATTCGTTGGGACAACAAGAAGCCAAAAAAATAAAAAAAATCTTGCAAATTCCCGGCCGGCACAACGTGTCAAATGCGTTGGCAGTTTTGACAGTAGCCAGGATTTTAAAAATTCCAGATAATATTACTCTTGAATCAATTTCTCAATACCAAGGCAGCTGGCGGCGGTTTGAAATAATAAAAACTAAGCCCTACACGATTGTTTCAGACTATGCCCATCATCCCAATGAAATTTCAGCGACATTGAAAGCGGCGCGGGAAAAATATCCCAAGCAAAAAATATGGCTGATTTTCCAGCCGCATCAATACCAACGGACTTTTTATTTATTCAAAGATTTTGTGAAAGTTTTTAGGCAGGCAAAAATAGACGAAATTATTATTACTGATATTTATGATGTTGCCGGCAGGGAAGAACAAAAAATCAACCAAAGCGTCAATTCGAAAAAATTGGTAAAAAGCATCGGTAAAAAATATATAAGATACTTAAGTATTCTTGAAGCGGAAAAATTCGTGAAAGAAAATATCAAAATCGGGGAAGTGCTTGTAATAATGGGGGCGGGCGACGTATACAAACTTACGGATAAATTCTAAAAAAAAGCAAAGCTGGGTGGCTTCGCTTTGTGCACTAACGACTGACAGTTTTGTAAAATGTTTTTTCCGGATGATCGGATATCCGTTCGTTGCCGTATGAATTTTTATTCAACTCTTCTCGGCATGGACCGCAAAAACCGTCACCTGGTTTTCTTTTTCTACTACATCCGTCGGAGTTGCATTGATCATCGGATGATTTTTTATTAATATTTATTTTAATCATCGCTCTTTTTTTCATTTTAGATTCTCCTAAAAAAGTTTTCAAAAGGGCAGTTGATGAATAATATATAATTTTTCCCTCACTGTCAATTATGCACTTTTAAAATTCCAAAATATGAGTATAATAGGTTGAATATGGCAGAAATTAAACCACAAACAGTAGAAGATATTCTAAGCAGGGGAGTCCAGGAGGTTATTGTAAGGGAGGATTTAAAGAAAAAATTGCTCTCGGGCAATAAATTGAGGGTGTATTTTGGCGTTGATCCGACAGGCAGCCAGCTACATTTGGGGCACGCGGTCGTGCTGCGGAAATTGAAAGCATTATCTGATTTGGGCCATGAAGTGATTCTTTTGATTGGAGATTTTACGGCTAAAATCGGCGACCCTTCGGGTAGGGATGCCATGAGAGTTCCACTTTCTGACAAGCAAATAAAAGAAAATATGAAAGATTACAAAAAACAGGCTACGAAAATTTTAGATTTTTCAAAAGTTAAAATAAAATATAATTCACAATGGCTGGCAAAATTACAACTCGCAGATATTTTACAGTTATCCTCCTATTTTACAGTTCAACAAATGTTACATCGCGATATGTTTGACAAACGAATAAAAGAAAATAAGGCAATAAGTTTAAGTGAATTTATGTATCCGTTAATGCAGGGATATGATTCTGTGGCTATGGATGTTGATTTGGAAATTGGCGGGAATGATCAAATGTTTAATATGTTAATGGGTAGAATGTTGCAAAAAACATATGGTAGTAAAAAAGACAAGGATATTTTAACAACGAAGCTTTTACCCGGAATTGATGGGCGGAAGATGAGTAAAACCTATAATAACGCGATTTACTTAACTGATGAACCAAATGATATGTATGGCAAAATAATGTCTATTAAAGACGAATTGATTTCAGATTATGCAGAGCTTTGCACGGATTTAGATTTGCAAGAAATTAAAAAAATGCCCAATCCGCGGGATCAAAAGGCAATGCTGGCAAAAGAGGTTGTGAAAATGTATCATGGGGAGAAGGCGGCCGTTCAAGCGGCGGAAAATTTTGATAAAATTTTCCGCCGGCACGACACGCCCTCTGAAATGCCGATTTTTGAAACCTCGCGCCAAAATTACCCCATTTTAGACTTATTGTGCGACAGCGGTCTGGCTGAATCAAAAAATGATGCCAAAAGGGTTATTGAAGGCGGAGGCGTAACCGTCATTGCGAGCGGAGCGAAGCAATCCCTAAAAGTTACAGATTGGCGGGAAGAAATAAAAATTGAGGATGGAATGATTATTCAATTCGGCAAAAGAAAGTTTGTAAAAGTTAAATTAAGGTAGGTATGGAACTTGCTGAATTCCTAATAAAAGCAAAAAAGAATACCTATGCCAGCAGTGGAGAAGGCGGAGAAAGAAAATTAGAAAACGGCGGCAGGGAATTAATATATAAAGAAGGCGGATATAAATACGTAGATACTTATTTTGGATTCGACCCGTTTATCGGCCAGGAAGTAGTTTCAAAAGATGGAAAAGTTATTTGGGTGATGGATTACTGGGGACTCATTCGTGACAATGCCGTTGATCCCAAAGAAGTTTATAAATTTTTGAAAAAAGCATTAATGCAGCCCGATTTAATAGTTCCATTACGCGGACCAGATTATTTTGAAGAAGGGGATTTCACGTATCATTTGAGTGGTGGTGGGGCTATAGACTTATATTTCCAAAAAGTTGAGAGTATAGGTTATAAGGGGAAAAGAGTCTATGAGGGTCAATGTTTTGGCGGTGTGCCTAAGTAAATAGGTAAATAAAAATATGGCAAGATTTTTAATTTCAGAGGGGGTAAAAAAAGCCCAAAAAAAACAAGACGATATTTTTAAAAAAATGACTACTGAACAAAAATTAACTATGACAGGCCAGCTTTTTGAACTTGGGAAAACATTAAATGCGCTAAACGACCGGAGAAAAAATGGAGATAACAGCTTTTCTCGTAAAAATAGCTAAGATACTGGACCAGCTTGGCATACCTTATGCTATTACCGGAGGCATGGCGGTTTCTGTCTGGGGAAGGGTGCGCCATACTGCCGATGTTGATATTATTGTTGAGTTGGCGCCTAAAAATATCAAAGACTTGGTTCAAGAATTAATGAAATTTGATAAAGATGTGTATGTTTCAAAGGAGGCAATTATAGAAGCATTAAAACATAAAGGTGAATTTAATTTTATTGACCCAAATACCCGGTTAAAAGCCGACTTCTGGATTGTAAAAGATTACTTTGCCGAAGAAGAAATAAAACGGGCGGTTGCCAAAGACATCCAGGGCTATAAGGTCAATTTCGTCTGTCCTGAAGATTTGATTTTAAGCAAACTTTTGTGGTATAAGACAACCGAATCAACTCGCCAGCTTGAAGACATAGAATCAGTGATAAGTATTTCAGAAGTTGACTTGCCGTATCTTCGCGAAACGGCCCAGAGGCAGGACAGTTTACAATTATTAGAAACTTTAATTAAAAAAGTAGGAGAAAAGTAACATGCAAAGATTTTTAATAACGGAGGCAATAAAGCATATAGGCGAGAAGGTCAAGGTGGCCGGGTGGGTGAATGTCCGCCGGGCGCACGGCAAAATAATTTTTATTGACCTGCGCGACAAGAGCGGTATTTTGCAGTGCGTTTTCGTGCCGTCCAATAAAAATGCTTACGAGGCGGTTGGAGAGGTAAGGACTGAATGGGTGGTGGAATTGACAGGCCAAATTGTCAAAAGGCCGGAGAATATGGTTAATAAAAATATTGAAAGCGGGATGGTTGAGCTTTCGGTTGAGGAGTTGAAAGTGTTGTCAAAAGCAGAGACTTCGCCAATTCCAGTGGGAGAAGAGGTTCCCGAAGAAACAGATATTGATAAAAGAATGGATTGGCGTTGGATTGATTTGCGTAAAAATAAGAATGCCCTGGTTTTTAAAGTGTGGACGCTCATGGAAGCCGCTTTTAGGCAATACTGGACTTCAAATAATTATATAGAAATACATTCTCCAAAACTTATTGCCACTGCCAGCGAATCGGGGGCAGAAGTTTTTGAAGTAAAATATTTTAAAACAAAAGCATATCTTGCCCAGAGCCCGCAATTTTATAAGCAAATGGCTATGGCGGCTGGATTTGAAAAAGTTTTTGAAGTAGGCCCGGTTTTTCGCGCCGAACCCTCGTTCACTTCCCGCCATGCCACTGAATTCACCGGTTATGATGCGGAAATTTCTTTTATTGATTCCCATTATGATGTGATGGAAGAAGAAGAGAGGATGATTGCTTTTGGGTTACAAAAAGTAAAAGAAACTTACGGCGAAGAGATTAAAAAAGAATTTAACAGAGAAGTTATTGTCCCATCTATTCCATTTCCCAAAATATCAATGAAAGAAGCAAAAAATATTCTTTCAAGTCGCGGCGTTCACAGTGATAAAGAAGGGGATTTGTCTCCGGAAGAAGAAAGAGGCTTGAGCGAATATGTGAAAGAAAAACAGGGGCATGAATTTGTATTTGTTACAGAATATCCGGTAAGCGTAAGGCCGTTTTATCATATGCATGATGAGAAGGACCCATCGCTAACCAAAAGTTTTGACCTGCTTTGGAATGGCCTTGAAATCACCACGGGCGCCCAAAGAGAGCATCGGTATGATATTTTAAAAGCACAGGCAAAAGCAAAAAAGGTGAATATAAAAAATTTGCAATTTTATTTAGATTTTTTCAAGTATGGTTGCCCGCCTCACGGCGGTTATGGCATGGGGCCGAACAGAATGATTATGAAACTTTTCGGAATTGATAATGTCAGAGACGCCATGTTTGTTTACCGCGGTGTAAAAAGGCTAACGCCATAGTTAAATGTATGAATTTCTACCAAGTGTTAAAAAGTATTGTAGTGCTTTTGCTCTTCGTCTTAGGATCGGCAAGCGTTTTTTATTCAGTGGATGTGTTTGCAAAAAGTCTGGGCGATTTTTTTTACCAAAAAGCCGCCGCCAGCGCTTCATATAGTTTTCAGCCCGAATGGGTAAACGGTCAAGTTTCAGCAATTCAGCAAAAAGAAACAACAAGCATTGATTCAGAATCCTTTATTTCAGTCAGGGCGCAGGATAATCAATATAATATTTTATTCAGCAAAAATGAGCAAGAGAGATTGCCAATAGCCAGTTTGACAAAATTAATGGCCACTATCATTGTTTTGGATAATTATGATTTGGATAAAAAGGTAACCATAAGCGATGCAGCAATAGCCCAAGAGGGCGAGCAAGGAAATTTAAAGATGGGGGAAGTGATGTCAGTAAAAAATCTTTTATATATCACACTAATTGAATCCAGCAACCGGGCGGCTTTTGCCCTTTCCGAGGTTGTGGGGCCGGAAAAATTTATTGGCTTGATGAATAAGAAAGCAAAGGAAGTAGGCCTGGCCAATACCCATTTTGAAGACAGCACTGGGCTTTCAGAAAAGTCTTATTCCAGCGCGGAAGATTTGGTCGAACTTTCAATTTACTTATTTGATAATTATCCGTTATTCAGAGAAATTGTGAACCTGAAAGAATTTGACCTTTATGTAAACGGCAAACTGCACCACAAACTCGTTAGCACCAACAAGTTTTTGGGCGAGATTACCGATGTTGTTGGCGGCAAAACCGGCTGGACGATTTTTTCTAAAGGATGTTTTATGGTAATACAGCAAACTCCGGGCAGCCATAGTTATTTTGTAAATGTTATTTTGGGGGCTAATGACCGTTTTTTAGAAATGCAAAAATTAATTGATTGGGTCAATATAAATTCAAATGATCACAACTCTTACCTTTAACGTGATAAAAGTTTTGGGCATATCAGCTTTGGCTTCGGGCATCGCCATTTTATGGTGCCCATTGCTGATTGATTTTTTATATAAGCACAAGCTTTGGAAAAAAGAAGCTCGCTTAAAAGCCATAAGCGGGGAAGATGCAGTCGTTTTTAATTCGCTTCATAAAGAAAGGGAAACCAAAGTTCCCAGATTCGGCGGGATTTTAATTCTGGTCACAACTGTTTTTGTTGTTTTTGCTTTTTATATTATTTCTTTAATTTTTCCCGACAGTTTTTTTGCCGGTTTTAATTTTTTGTCAAGAAGCCAGACATGGCTGCCGCTTGCCACATTTATTGTGGCATCTTTAGCTGGGCTTTTTGACGACATTCTGGTTGTTTCTTCGCTTGGGAAATACATAGGAGGGGGGATTTCATTTAAAAAAAGGCTTTTGACGGTTTTGGTAATAGGACTGGTGGGAGCAATTTGGTTTTATTCAAAGTTGGGATGGGATACAATCAGCATTCCATTGCTTGGGCATTTTTCAATTGGCATTTGGTACATCCCCTTTTTTGTTTTGGTTATGGTTGCCTGCTGGGCAGGAGGCGTCATTGATGGCTTAGATGGTTTAGCCGGCGGGTCATTCGCCTCAATTTTTGGAGCTTTTACAATTATTTCTTTTGCGCAAGGTAAAGTTGACCTCGCCACTTTTTGCGCGGTTATCACGGGAACCTTATTTTCATTTTTATGGTTTAATATCCCACCGGCCAGATTTTACATGTCAGAAGTGGGCATTTTGGGTTTGACGACCACGTTGTCGGTGGTGGCATTTTTGACCGACTCTGTTTTCGTCTTGCCTATAATTGCAGGTCTTTTGGTGCTGGAAGTAGGGTCTGTGATTTTGCAGCTTCTATCAAAAAAATTCCGCCATAAAAAAATATTCCTTTCTACGCCCATACACCACCATTTTGAAGCCATTGGCTGGCCGGCATATAAAGTTGTTATGAGAGCTTGGATTGTGGGCATTGTGCTGGCAATTATCGGCGTAGTTATAAAACTTTTAGGATAACTAAACTAGTAAGGCAACTAGTAAGGCTAAGCCTTACTAGTAAACTGGCTTGTGGATTTTTTATTTTTATGCCAAAATAAGTACCATGTTTAGCGTGAACAAAAAGAAAATATTTTATGGTTTAGTTCTGGTTGCACTTTTTTGTATTGTTTTTTACGGCGGATTTTACATCGGCAAAACCAGCGTGGTTTGCAAAGCCTGCAAGCCAGAAACCATTGATTTTTCCCTTTTTTGGGATGCTTACAACAAATTGCACCAGCATTTTATTAATAGCGACAAATTAGACGACCAAAAAATAATTTATGGCGCCATTTCCGGCATGGCCAAAAGCACGGATGATCCTTATACTGACTTTTTTAATCCCCAGCAGGCAAAAATGTTCCAGCAGGATTTGTTGGGAACCTTTGACGGCATTGGCGTGGAAGTGGCAATTAAAAAAGACCAGCTGACCATTGTTGCTCCATTAAAAGACACGCCTGGCGAAAAAGCTGGGTTGAAAGCCGGTGACCAGATTATAAAAATAAATGGCAAGAGCACTTCTGACATGTCCATCGATGAGGCCATCAATGCCATCCGCGGGCCGAAGGGAACCAGCGTCAATTTAACCATTTTCCGCGATGGCTGGAGCCAAACCAAAGACTTTACCATTGTCAGGGATACCATTAAAGTTGAATCGGTAAAGTGGGAATTAAAAGATGGAGATGTGGCCTACATCCACATCCGCCAATTTGACCAGGCCTTGTCCAATGACTTTAAAAAAGTAGCTTTTGAAATTATTTCCAGCCCGGCTAAAAAAATTATTGTTGATTTGCGGAATAATCCAGGTGGATACTTGGAAGTTTGCCAGGATATTGCCGGTTGGTTTTTGCCGCAAGGCCAAGTAGTAACCATTGAAGACTTTGGTAAAGGCAAAGACCAGCAGCAATACAAAGCCCAGGGAAATGGCAGTTTGGTCGGATATCCAACAGTAATTTTGATAAATAAGGGCTCGGCTTCGGCCGCGGAAATTTTAGCCGGAGCTTTGCATGACAACCGCAGCATCCAGTTAATTGGCGAAAAATCTTTTGGCAAAGGATCAGTCCAGGAAGTGGTGGATTTGCAAGACGGAAAATCCTTCCTGAAAGTAACCATTGCCAAATGGCTGACGCCAAAAGGCAACTCAATTTCAGATGTTGGCTTAAATCCTGATATTAAAGTGGTGATAACCGATGATGACACGAATGCCAAAAGGGATCCGCAATTGGACAAAGCCCTTGAAATTGTTAAGGGTTTAAAGTAAAATACTAATCATAAAACATGAAACGTAAAACGTGAAACATTTTACGAATTGTTTCGTTATGTTTCAAGTTTCAGGTTTCAAGTTTCATGATATGAAGGTTATTCTTCTTGAAGACGTGGAAAACTTGGGCAAGAAATACGAAGTAAAGGAAATAAAGTCCGGCTATGCCAGGAATTTTTTAATTCCTAAAAACCTGGTCAAACTTGCTACCAAACAAAACTTAAAATGGCTTCGAGACCAAAAAGCGGCCATGGAAAAACAGTCCGAAGAAGACCTGAAAAAGTCCCAAGAAGCGGCTTCAAAAATTGATGGCCTGGAAGTATCGATTTCTGTAAAAGTAGGGCCAGAAGGCCAGTTGTTTGAGTCTATAAATAATGTCAAAATAGCCGAAAAATTAAAAGAAATGGGTTTTAACATCAAAAAATCCCAAATTAATTTAGAAAAACCGATTAAGGAGCTCGGTGAATTCCCGGTGAAAATAAATTTGGATCACAATTTGGAAACAGAAATAAACTTAATTGTTATTGAGGAAAAAGAAAATGGCTAAATACATTTTTGTTGCGGGTGGAGTGATGTCTGGCATTGGCAAAGGAGTGGCCACCGCCAGCATCGCAAGAATATTAAAAAGCAAAGGGTTTGGAGTTACCGCAATAAAAATTGATCCCTATATCAACGTTGACGCAGGCACCATGAATCCAGTTGAGCACGGTGAAGTATTTGTAACCGAAGACGGCACTGAATGCGACCAAGACATTGGAAATTACGAACGGTTTTTAGAAGAAGATATTTACACTGGCAACTACATGACCACCGGTCGGGTGTACCAAGCAGTCATCAACCGGGAAAGGAATTTGGAATACAACGGCAAATGCGTTGAAGTGGTGCCAGACATCCCCAACGAAGTTATTTTGCGCATTAAAAAAACCGGCCAGAAGACCAAAGCCGACTTTGTATTAATTGAAATCGGCGGCACGGTGGGCGAGTACCAGAATCTGCTATTTCTGGAGGCCGCCAGAATGATGAAAATTTCACATCCAAAAGATATGCTTTTTGTTTTGGTCAGTTACATGCCCGTTCCCGAAATGATTGGAGAAATGAAAACCAAGCCCACACAGTACGCGGTCAGGACATTGAATTCCGCAGGCATCCAGCCAGACATCATTTTAGCTAGATCTGTCGTTGCCCTTGACGAACCGCGCAAAATAAAACTTTCCAATTTTTGCAATGTTTTACCAGAAGATATTATTTCCGCTCCCGATGTAAAATCCATTTATGAAGTCCCGATTAATTTTGAAAAAGAAAATTTGGGAAATGAAATTTTAAAAAAATTTGGCATGCGGACCCGTAAAAGCGATTTGAAAAAATGGAAAGCCTTGGTGGCTATAATAAAAAATTCGCCCAAACCCATTGAAATCGGCATTGTGGGGAAATATTTTGAATCGGGAAAATTCACGCTAGCAGATTCTTATATTTCCGTCATTGAAGCAGTCAAACACGCTTGTTTTTCCCAGCACCGAAAACCGCATATCACATGGGTTTCAGCTGAAGATTTTGAAAAAAATCCCTCATCATTGAAAAAATTAAAAGCATTTGACGGCATCATTGTGCCCGGCGGATTTGGTAACCGCGGCATAGAAGGAAAAATAAAAACCATTGAATATTGCCGGAAAAATAAAATCCCGTTTTTGGGGTTGTGTCTGGGGATGCAGCTTTTAGTCATAGAATTTGCCAGGCATGTGTGCGGACTTAAGGATGCCAATTCAGCAGAATTTAATCCTTCGTCAAAAAACAAGGTGATTAATGTCATGGAAGAGCAAAAAGCTTTGCTCCAAGAAAAAAACTACGGGGGGACGATGCGGCTTGGGTCATATGAATGCGAATTAAAGCCAAAAACCATCAGCCGCAAAGCGTATGGCAAAAGCACTATTACCGAAAGGCACCGGCACCGATACGAATTAAATAACGCTTACCGCAAAACCCTTGAGCAAAATGGCATAGTCATGGCCGGCATCAATCCCGAAAAAGACTTGGTGGAAATCATTGAGTTGCCCAGCCACCCGTTTTTTGTGGGCACCCAATTCCATCCTGAATTCAAGTCCCGGCCCTTGGATCCCCATCCTTTGTTTAAGGAATTTATTAAGGTTGCGGCAAAGTAAAAAAAATCAACCCGCGCGGGCTGATTTAAAATTTTACTTTTTACCCTCTACAACACTAACCACTTTTGCCATTCTTTGTTTTCCGTTAAATAACTTTTTTAGTTTTGTTCCAAAGCTAACTACACCGTCTTTTACAGCGTAAATTGTATCGTCTGAACCTTTTCTCACGTTTTTCCCGGGAAGGTATCTTGTGCCCCGCTGGCGGATAATAATGTTGCCGATTTTGGCAATTTGCCCGGCAGAAATTTTAACACCCAGCCGCTGGGCTTCAGAATCTCTGCCTAATCTGGACGCGCCAGTTGATTTACTTGTGCTCATGTTTGGTGAGAATCTAGAATCTAGAAAATAGAATCTAGAATACGAAACGTTCACATTCTATTTTCTACTTTCTATTTTCTACTTTCTAATAAAATTATGTTATCAAAATTATTTGAATTTGTCAAAGCCCATATAGATACGATTATTTTATCCGTCGTAATAATGCTTTTTTTATTGTTTTCTTTTGCCGCAGGATATATAATGGCAAAATACCAAGATAGGCAGCCAATTTACATACAACAAGACAACAAGCCAAATAAATGAAAAACATACCACAGCACATTGTTTTATTTCCCGATGGCAACCGCCGCTGGGCAAAAGAAAAAGGATTAGATTCTTTCAAAGGCCACTATCAAGGATATAAAAATATCATTAATTTTGGCGAATGGTGCAAAAATAGGGGAGTGAAAGTTATTACCGCTTTTGGATTTTCAACCGAAAACTGGAAACGGTCGGAAGACGAAGTAACATATCTCATGAATCTGCTGAACATGGGTTTGGCGGAATCTCTTGAAAGGTTCCAGAAAAACAATGTGCGGGTAAAAATTATCGGTCAGGTGGAACGATTACCAAAGGTTTGCCAAAAAACAATACAAGACATTGAAGAAAAAACAAGAAACAATACAGCCTTGCACCTGAACTTAGCTGTCAGCTACGGAGGCCAATGGGATATTTTACAAGCTGTCAAAAAGATTGCTGAAGAAAAAATTCCGCCAGAAAAAATTGATGAAGCATTGTTTGAAAATTATTTATCAACAGCCGGTTTGCCAAATCCAGATTTGGTCATAAGAGCCGGCGGCGAAATGCGCCTTTCTAATTTTGTTTTGTGGCAGGCAGCTTACTCGGAATTATATTTTTCGCCAAAAATGTGGCCGGAATTTTCAGAAGAAGATTTTAATCTGGCTTTGGAAGAATTTGACCGGCGCACTCGCCGTTTTGGAAAATAGTTAAAATATAGTCTTAAATTGGTGCAAAAATGCTACGATCGTATCATTTTTGCATGAATTTAAAGTAGAAATTAGAAAATATGCAAAACATATTTTTTAAATTCTAAATTATAAAAAAAGAGGTTACGCCTCTTTTTTTATTAACGTTTTCGCCATCTCTATCCACTTTGATCGGCGCGGCTTTTGCTTGTACTTGGCGGTTGATTTGTGGATTTCCATCAAAGTGTGCAAATCACTTTTGGGCCATTTGGCCAAATAGACACCTTTGTTTTTATGGATAATGGCAACCGCTTTTTGCCACATTTCAAAATCCCGTCTCTTTTTTTCCAGTTGTAATTTATTTTTTTTGAAAAATGGGACAACTGCGTCATGGATGCCATCAATGTCTTGGACAGAAAACCGCGCTTGGTCTTTGATAATATGTATGTCTCCACAGCCCATCATTTTTTTGACTTTTCCCATCATTTTGGAATTTTCTTTCGGGCTGGTGATTACAAATTGCAGCTTCCAACGGTAATAGGTGGGCGAGCCTGTCCTTTCATGCCTTGTGTCTTTGCGGAATTGCAAATCAAAACAGCAGTCGTTGTTAATTAGAGAGGTAATAGTTGAATTTTCTTTTGCCATAATATTATTATAGCAAAGAATTAGTTGTGCGACAATCCCCAAATCTTATTGTGCGACTCCGCTTAGCGGGGTGCGACAAATATCTTGTTTATTATTATTTTTTTGATAATATTACGTTAACCAATCAAAAAGGAGAAACGTATGCAAATAGTTCTTTCAACGCGCAATCCAAGCAAAGCAGAGCAAATTAAGGCAATCTTTGCGTCTTTGCCAATTTCAATCTTAACCCTTGCTGAGGCGGGGATTGAAGGCGAAGCAATTGAAGACGGTGTAACTCTTCAAGAGAATGCTTTAAAAAAAGCTCTATTTGCCCATCAGCCGGGATTATGGGCAATGGCTGATGACACGGGAATATTCATTGATGCCCTTAATGGTTTGCCTGGTGTAAATACCGCCCGGTGGTCAGGTGGCCACAAAGAAACCGAACAAATGACCAACTGGATATTAAAACAGCTTGAAGGCTTTGATAACCGCTCGGCTACGTTTGAAACAGTGGTTGCACTTGTTTCACCAAATGGCGAACAGTTCTTTTTTGGCGGCAAAGTGAGGGGGCGTATTCTTGAGGCGCCAAAGACTCAGCCACAACCCAAAATGCCCTACAGCTCAATTTTTTCGCCAGAAGGCAGTGATAAAGTTTGGGCAGAAATGACCATTGAAGAAGAAAACGATATTTCGCATCGCGGGCAAGCTTTTCGTAAAGCAAGAGCTTTCTTAATAACATTTCTATAAATCAACCCACGCCAACGGCCTCGCAAAAATAGCGGGGCTTTTTATTGTGCGACCCCGCTTAGCGGGGTGCGACAAGTTTTGACTGCATTACTATAATTTGATAGCATATATCTGGTGCTTGATCACTGTTTAATAAACTTAATGAAGGGGAGTTGAAATGAACGGCACTGTTGTTGGAATTTTCGTCCACGCTAAAGCTGGCGAACCAATGCAGCAAGTGCAAGAAGTTGAGGCGGTCGCCGGCAAAGGCCTTAGTGGAGACCGATATTGTGCAGGCGAAGGAAGTTTTAACAAAGGCGCCCAGGGAAAAAGGCAAGTAAGTCTCATCAATGCGATTTTCTTTGAGGGCAGTGATTTTGAGTATGCCGATAGCCGCCGCAATATAGTCGTTAAGGATGTTGAGCTGATGTGGCTTATTGGTAGGGAGTTCAAAATCGGAGAAGCTCTTTTCAGGGGCGTAAAGTACTGCGACCCTTGCGAAAAACCAAAAAGCTCGCAAAACAAAGAAAAAATTTTCAAAGAGGAGTTCTTTGATCGCGGAGGGCTTATTGCAGAAGTTTTAGTGAGTGGTGTGATTAAGACAGGGGACGCTATTATTTCTCCGCCAAAAGGGTACTAACTGCCTAAAAAAACAATGCCGCTCAGCAACTTCTGCTGGCGGCCTTTTTATTCATAGAAGATTCTTATTGTGCGACCCCGCTTAGCGGGGTGCGACAAAATCATGGATGTCGCACAATAAAAATGGGCGAGGCATCGGTGGGCGAGGGGAGTAGTACGATTTAAGATTTTTGATTTTAGATTGCAGATTTCTATTGTGCGACAAATTGGGCAGGGGATTAGGATTTCAAATTTTTGCCGCTGTGGAATTGACGGTGGATATCGCGCAGGCGCTTGTTGGTTACGTGTGTGTAAATTTGAGTGGTGGCAATATTTTTATGGCCCAAAAATTCCTGGATAGTGCGCAAGTCAACTCCTTGGTTGAGCAAATCCGTGGCGTAAGAATGGCGAAGCGTATGGGGAGTGGTAAAAACAGGTATGCCGGCCATGATAGCATATTTTTTAACAATCCTTTCAATGGATCTTGAAGTCAGCCTTCCGCCAGATTTGTCTTTAGCCCGAAAATTCAAGAATAAAGCTTTTTCTTTTGAGTTGCGTATGGACATATACTTTTTAATCCATTCCAAAGCCCTTTCTGAAAAGTACACAGTGCGGGGATTTCCCCCTTTGCCAATGATGCCGATTTCAAAATCTTTCTTGTCTTTTATATTTGCAAACTGTTCGGTGTTGAGAGCCACTAATTCGGCGATTCTCAAGCCGGTTGAAAAAAAACTTTCAAGAATGGTGCGATCCCTGATGGCGGTATAGTTTTTGGGTTCGGCAGCGGTTAAAAGCTTCTCTACTTGCTCTAAAGCAAGGAATTTGACGGTTTTTTCGCTTTTATTGCCCTTAGGAAGGGTTATTTTATCAGGGGGCAATGAAAGTATGTCTTTAGTCACAAAATAGCCTAAAAAGGCCCTTAATGCGATTAAATAGTA
>CAYIJR010000003.1:0-29521 GCA_964363825.1 uncultured Candidatus Saccharibacteria bacterium
TCCGATTATCATAATAATCGGACGTCGGGCGTCCGATTTCTTTGGATATTGTTTTTTTAAATCTATTTCTGATATTTCTCCTTTCCTTAATATCTACTGGTTTAATATCGTTAAATTCGTAAATGGAAAAAATACCACGGTAATGATCGTGAGTGTCTTTAAATATAATATTCCCATCTATCCCTCTGAAAATAGTGTGGTAAATTTCACCATTAGCAAACTCTACTTTTCTATATGGCATAGCAAAAATCGGACGCCCGACGTCCGTTTTTTAAAGTTTTTGGCATGCGGGACAGAAAAAGGCACTCCGGCCGCCGAATTTCAACCTTACAATAGGGGTTTTGCAGCGTGAACATTTTTCTTTTTCCCTTTTATACACTTTTCTTTCATCGTCAAAATTCCCCTTTTCGCCATAAATGTTCCGGTAGTCGGCAAAGCTTTCCCCGCCCAGCCTAACGCCCGCCAGCAACACTTTTTTTATGGCATTATACAACGCTTTCAATTCTTTTTCACTAAGTTTTGACACGTCCTTTTGGGGGTGGATTTTGGCCCACCACAAGGCTTCGCTGGAATAAATATTGCCAATGCCGGCAATCACTTCTGGCACCATTATGACTTGTTTTATTTTCCCTTTTTTATTTTTCAATGCTTCCTTTAATTTTGAAAAAATAAAGCTTTTTTCCAGCGGTTCGGGCCCCCAACTTTTAAATTCTTTTGCATTTAAAAATTCATCTGTTTTCCATAATTCCACTTTGGCAAATTTCCGCAAATCGGAAAGGGCGATCATTTGGCCATCATCCAAAAACCAGATGAAATGCAAATACATATTGATTTTTTCTTCCATTGGCCCTTTTTTGACCGGCTGCCACTTTTTTCCAACCATCCTCCATTGGCCGACCATCAAGTGCCCGGTCATTTTCATGTGCACCAGCAAAGAATATCCATCTGATAATTCAAAAATCACATTTTTAGCCCTTCTCCAAATTCTTTTTATTTTTTTCCCTTTAAGCTGTTTTTTAAATAATTCAAAATCTCTGGGCCTTTTAACCATTTTTTTCCAATCCGACCATACATCAACAAAGGCCCTTGAAAGGACCTTTTTATTTAAACCTTTTACTGTTGTCTCTACTTCTGGTAATTCAGGCATGGCTAAATATTATTGGACGTTTATTTTTTTTCTTTGCGTCCGTTTAATTCCCTCTTCAAATCTTTTATTTTTTCTTTCAACTCCAAAATTTCATCCTCTTTTGGCTGGTCTTTTAATTTATCCAGCTCTCCAGCAATGCGCTGCAGTTCAACAGTCCTGTTTTTGACTTTTTGCTCCAAAGCGTTGATGGTTTCTTCCAAGGCCTGCGTCCTGGCTTTTACTTTTATATCCACTGATTTTTCCACACTTTCATTGGCATTTTTGCTTTGCTCAAACTCATCGGCTATTTTATTGAAAACCCTAGCCAACTCTCCTAACTCATCTTTATTTTCCAAATAAAACCGGCTTTTCAAATCTCCCCGGCTCAAGTCATCGGCTTTTTGCAGCAATTCTTTTACAGGGCGGGCAAAATTCTGGCCGGTGGCAAAACCAAATAAAAAGGTATAAACTGTCAGCAAAACAAAAATAATGTAAAAACTGGCGTTTAAATTTTCGTAGTTAAACCCCACAAAGGCAACGATAATAAAAATTCCCGCCAAAATAATAGGATACGCTATTTTAAAAGAGATTTTCAACATATTTCCATTATATATTATTTCTTAATTTCCATCAAAAGACAATTGTGGACAACCGGTCTGCCAGCGTTGTAAATCCCAATTCATTAAAAACCGTTTTTACTTTTTCCTGGTCAAAGCGGCCAAATCTACAATCTTCCAAATTAAAATTAATGTCCACATCTTTTTTTGTCTGGACCAACTGCAGGGATAAAAAAGCTTTTTCTTTGTTAGTTTTTAACACCTCTTTGACTTTGGGTTTTAAAACCGCCGTGTCAGTGGCAAATTCTGAATACAAATTTTCAATACTGCCGAATTTCTGGATTAAGTCCGCCGCCGTGGTTTTGCCAATGCCCGGAACGCCCGGCACATTGTCTGAAGCGTCGCCGGTCAAAGCTTTAAAGTCGTTCATTTGCAGGGGTTTGACGCCGAACCGCTCCACTACTTTTTGCTCGTCATACACCACACCGTCTTTAATGCCTTTACCCAAGGTATAAACTTTTATCTTTTCATCAACCAGCTGTAAATTGTCCAAGTCGCCGCTTAAAATATACACCTGGCAATCGGCTTTGGCTTTTTGGGCAATGGTGGCCACTAAATCATCTGCCTCAAACCCTTCTTTTTCAAAAATCGGCACGCCAAAGGCTACCAATACGCCTTTCATTATCGGCATTTGGGAAACAATGCCATCGGGCATTGGCGCCCGGTGGGCTTTATACTCTTTAAATTCTTCGTGGCGGAAGGTCGGTTTTTTGGTGTCAAAACAGGCAACAATGTAATTCGCCCGCACATCTTTAATGGCCTTGAATAAAATCAGCAAAAATCCGTAAACGGCATTGGTTAGCTGGCCGTTTTTATTTGAAAGCGGCGGCAAGGCATGAAACGCCCGGTACAACAAAGAGTGCCCGTCAATGATAATCAACCGTTTTTCATTTTCCATGTTAGTATATTACCATTTTTACAAACAAAAAAAAGTTCCATGTTGGCAAACATGGAACATGCCTTATGGTTTTTCTACTTGATTGGTCAGAACTTCCAAGCCCTCTTGGCCAAGGTTGTCCAAAACGAGCTGCTTCCAGACATTGTAGAAAACAAACTCCGTTTTTTGCCTAATGGATTCGGACGTGTGCGGCCGATTCAACCAAACGTAATTGCTTTGATGAACATGCCACATATCCGTACGCAAGTGCACATTCGTCAGCGGAGAATCCTTGTGATTGAGCAGTGATGCGAGTGAAGGATACTTGCCCTTGAAGTTTTCTAGTGTGGCAACATAGTTTATTACCGCCCGGAGTGCCGATAGGTTTCCGGCCAAAACCTCGTGCATGCTTTCGCAGTAGGCGTCAAACTTATCGGCGTAACTGACAACCTCCGCTTCAATGCAGTCCTTCTCTAATGCATTTTGCAAGAGCTCTCGATAAGAGTAACCCCCTACATTCCCTGAAAGTTCCTGGGCAAGAACTTGATTGGCCGCCAATTCATTGTCGCGAACTTCTTTTAGTTGCTCTTTGGTCATAACTTGCTTATGTCCCAGTTGGACGTCTCCGGTTATCATTTCTGCATCATCGTGGACCAAAGCAAGAATGCTCGCTTTTTCCCAATCACATTGAGGCAGAAGGCCTTGTGCGATTTTTGTAAGTTCGTTGACGATAAAATGCACTCTCAATGCGTGGTGCCACAGAGAAGAACGATAAAAAAAGACATCGGTCATTGAGAACCTTTTCATGGACCGTAATTTTTCTTCTCTGCTTTTGGGAAATACCGAGATTATTTCCTTGTAATGAGCCATGGCGGTATTCCTTGTTGTTAATGGTAAGGATCTAAATAGAGCATAGTATTTTATACTACAATCGTCAACTCTCTTTTGTTTTCTTCTGCATGATTAAATTGAATTGAAGTTATGTTTTTGGGCAAAATATTTTTAATTTTTTCCGGCCACTCAATGGTGACAATGTTTTCCGAGTTGGCAATGATTTCTTTAAAACCCAAAACTTCCAAATTTTTTTCGTCTTTTAGGCGATAACAATCAATATGGTAGAAGCGCGAGAATTTTGAATTTAGAATTTTGAATTTTGAATTTTTTTGTGATTTGGGATTTGTGGTTTGGGATTTCGTAATTTTAAATTTCTTTAAAATTACGAATGTCGGGCTCAAAATTTTTTCTTTAATGCCAAGCCCTTTGGCGAACCCCTGCAAAAAAGTGGTTTTGCCGGCCCCCAAATCTCCCTGCAAAGCTAAAACCACCGCGTGTTTGCCCGGTTTTTGCCGCAGAATTTGCGCGGCAAATTCTGCGGCAAATTCTTGCGTCTCGTTTGCTGAATGGGTAACAATTTTTTGGGTTGACATTTAAACTGATATAGATTAATTTGGAGGTAATGAACGAAGAAGCAAAAAAACTTTTAACTGACGCAAAAAATATTTGCTTGATCCCTTCCCAACACGAGCCAGAAAGCTTAGCGGCTACCTTGGCTCTTTTTTATACTTTAAAAGAATTGGGCAAAAATGTAAACCTGATTGTTGAAGAATTCCCGGAAAAGCTGAATTTCCTGGTCCCTTCGCTAGATTTTATTTCCGGCCCCAAAAATTTTGTCATTTCCGTCCCGCGCAACATGGCCGACGTGTCCCAGATTTACTATGAAAAAAATGAGGAGAGTTTAAAAATCCATTTGACGGTGGAAAAGGGCCACCTCAAAAAAGAAAGTGTTGCTTTTTACTTCCAAGAGCCTAAGCCTGACGTAGTGGTCACGTTGGGCATACATGATATGCAAAGCCAATTGGCCCAAATGGACTCTTTTGGATTTTTAATGGCTTCTCCCATCATCAACCTTGATAATAGCACTGAAAACCGGAAATTTGGCCGGGTGAATATAATAGAAAACAAGTCGCTGTCTGAATTAGTGCGGCCTTTTACTGTATCAGCTGATCAGAATACAATAAAAAAGAACACTGCCAACTGCTTGTTGGCGGGGTTGATGATATACTACGAAAACTTCAAAAGTTCAAAAACCACACCGGAAGCATTCCAGCTTTCGGGGGAACTCATAAAAAAGGGCGCCGACCACCAACAAGTCATTGAAAATATATACAAGGCGACAGAAAAAGAAGTGAATTTTTTGGCCAACATTTTCCAAAACTTGCGAAGCATTGACAATGCCATATCTGTGGCAATGCTTCCCTCACAAGATTTCCAGCATTTTGCCGAGGCAGAAACCATGCTGGCGGTAGAAAAAATGCGCATGATGGGCATTCAAAATGATTTGCTCGTCCTGTGGCCGAGCCACGCTTCAGATTACATGGTCAAAGGATTTTTATACTCAAAAAAACCGGACCTGCTGGATAAAATTTCCAAAAACCACAAGGAGCATTGGGCTTTTATATCCATGCCGGGGTCTGATATTGACGCCGTCAAAGAAAAAATACTATCTCAACTGCACGTGCTGCAATACAATTTTGCGTAATCAAATACTATGAATGAAGTACAAGAACCCAAAAAAATATTAGGGAGTGTGGCCATCAGCCCGGAAGTTATTGATGATGTCAAAAAACATGCTGGCGGCCTTGAGGCCTTTGGCAAAAAAGCCGAGGAATACGCAAGCGAAAGCACCACCAAACTTTTGGACGTCATTTTGTTTGGAGCTATTAATCTTGGGGCTTCCGACATCCATATAGAGCCCCAGGAAGAAAAAGTCCGGCTACGAATTCGCCTTGACGGCATTCTGCAAGATGCTGTTTTTTTTGACCAAACTATTTACCACAACCTGCTTAGCCGCCTAAAACTTTTATCAAAATTGAAATTAAACATTACCGAAAAACCCCAAGACGGCAGATTCACCGTTGCCGCAGAAGATTTACTGATTGAAATCAGGACTTCCAGCCTGCCGTCAGAGTACGGCGAGTCGTTAGTAATGAGGATTTTAAACCCCCAAAATTTAATCGGCTTGGAATCTTTGGGGTTAAGAAAAGATTTATACAAAATTCTGGAAAAAGAAATCAAGCGGCCCAATGGCATGATTGCTGTTTCCGGTCCCACCGGGTCGGGGAAAACCACCACCCTGTACGCTTTTTTAGTGAAAATCCAGAATCCCGAAATCAAAATCATCACCATTGAAGATCCCATTGAGTATCACCTACAGGGAATTTCCCAAACCCAAGTGGCCCCGGAAAAAGGTTACAGTTTCGCCCAAGGATTAATGTCCATTGTCAGGCAAGACCCTGATGTGATTTTAGTTGGAGAAATCCGCGATGCCCAAACCGCTAAAATCGCCCTCCAAGCATCATTAACCGGGCACTTGGTGCTTTCTACCATCCACACCAATGATGCCGCCGGCACTATCCCACGATTAGTTGATTTAGGAGCCGAACTGCCAGCCATCGCTTCAGCCATTAAAACCATCATCGGCCAAAGATTGATTAGGTTGGCGTGCAAAGAATGTGCCATTATGGTTTCTCCGTCAAAAGAAGAGCTGGCAGAAATTAAAAAGGGGTTGAAAAATGTTTCAAAAGCAACTGGCACCCCCAAAAATTTAGACAAAGTAAAAATTGCCAAAGTTTCAGATAAAGGGTGCAAGGCCTGCGGATTTATGGGATACAAAGGCAGGAAGGGAATTTTTGAAGTATTTTTAGTGGATGCCCAAATGGAAAAATTCATTTTGACCGGGCCATCGGTGGCCGCCATTAAGGCATTATTAATGAAAAAAGGTATGGTCACCATGTACCAGTCCGGATTAATTGAAGTGGCGCTGGGCGAAACTACTCTTGAAGAAGTCAAAAAAGTAGTGGAGGCGGATGAATAACCAAAAAATTTATAGTTTTAAATAATACTATTAAGTGGCAGAAAACATGTCGGAAAACATTAAAGAACAATCAAATTTTGAAGAAGAGCCTATAAAGCCTGAGTCAATTATTGTAGAAACCAAAAAAAACAAAAACGAACTTAGGGGTCAAAATAGAAAAGTCGAAGAATCAATTAAGGATGAACAAAAAAATCCTACTATAATTCAAGAAGAAAAAGACAAATTAGAAAAAACCTTTAAAGAAGAATCCCCCAAAGAAACAGAAGAAGAACAAGAAGTAGCGTTAGAATTACTAGAAAAAAAGCTACAAGCGATGGAGGGCGAAAGGTTTAATATGCTATTGGAACATGCTAAAAAAATTACTCTTAACCCATTAACCCTTGTAAAGAAAGGGTTGGGGACAATGGCAACTTTTGGAGCTAAGTTTGGTGGAGCTGATGGCTATGAATGCTCGCGGATAATGGCTTCTTTTGTTATACCAAAAGATAAAAGAGAAGAATTTTTAGAACTGAATTCTAAAACAGAAAAACTAGATAAAAAAGTTAAAGCATTAAGAGAAAATTTAGGGCGATCAGGAAACGAGCCAGAAGAAAGTTCAAGTGAAAGATCGGATGAATTAT
Source organism: uncultured Candidatus Saccharibacteria bacterium (assembly GCA_964363825.1). Lineage (GTDB taxonomy): Bacteria > Patescibacteriota > Minisyncoccia > Minisyncoccales > Staskawiczbacteraceae > VGLO01. Next base: position 7,115 of record CAYIJR010000003.1, read on the forward strand.
AAAAACAGAGATATGCTTAAAAAAACAGTTCTGGAGTTGGAGGCGTATCGCATCTAGACAAGATATAAACTGTGAAAAAAGATTTTCAAAAATGGCATCGGCAAAAATCAGAAATTCATAACGATAAAACGCGGCCATTTTTCCATGAACGCGAGGTTTGGTTTTGCGCCATTGGTGAAAACATCGGATTTGAACAGGACGGAAGCGGAGATAATTTTTTGCGCCCGGTGGTTATTTTAAAAAAAATTAACAATGAAGTTATTTGGGCACTGCCACTCACACTAACCGACAAAACAGGAAAATATTACTTTCGCATTTCGTTGACTCCCCATGACGGCAAAACCGATGACCGTCCTAGCGTTGTAATTCTTTCCCAGCTTCGTTTAGTTGACGCAAAACGATTACAGTACAAAATGGGCACCTTAAAAGAGGAAGAATTTATAAAAATAAAAGAAGCGCTGGTGGCGCTCCTTACATAGTTACTCCCACTTGCGCGGGAGAGGGCCGAAGCCGTTTGTAATTTAAGTATAGCAGATTAAAAGCAGGTGTCAATAGCTGTTTTCAGGCGCTTCTTTCTAAAATCAAAACAGCTCTGGAGTTGGAGGCGTCATTGTATCTGGGATACAAGTAAAGGTTTATCCAGGGAATAATCGAGCCGGAGCAAGATTACCCAAAACCGGAATAAGCCCATATAAAGCCTCCAACTCTAGAGCTGTTTTGACCTCTGGCGTGTTATAAGTGGGTATTTTGACCCAATATTTCCACTATAGCACCATATCACATATATGTCAAGCATTTTAGACAAAAAACCGGATAAAGAGGATGAAATCCTGGATTCCGCCCTTCGGCCCAAAAATTGGGGCGACTACATGGGCCAGGAGAAAATAAAGGAAAACATCCGGATTATCATCACCGCAGCCAAGCAACGGGGCCAATCCCCCGATCATTTGTTGCTGTACGGAAACTCTGGCCTAGGCAAAACCACCTTGGCCCATTTGGTGGCGCTGGAAATGGGCAAAGAAATCCGCATGACATCAGGCCCGGCCATTGAACGGGCGGGCGACTTGGCGGCCATTTTAACCAATTTACAAGAAGGCGATGTGTTGTTTTTGGATGAAATCCACCGGATGCACAAAACCATTGAAGAATATATTTACCCGGCCATGGAAGACTACAAATTAAATTTGATATTAGGCAAAGGTCCCATGGCCCGTACCATGGAGCTAAAACTGCCCCATTTTACTATTATCGGGGCCACCACCCGGCCGGGAATGCTGTCATCTCCCTTAAGAAACCGTTTTGGCGCCACTTTCCAGCTCAATTTTTACCGGCCTGAAGATATTGAAAAAATTGTGGAACGATCGGCTAAAATTTTAAACATCCAAATTGACCCTGAAGCTGTTGCTATTATTGCCAAGCGCTCCCGCTTTACGCCAAGGGTAGCCAACCGCTTGCTTAAAAGAGTCCGCGACTTTGCCCAGGTGCATGGCACGGGCATTGCCACCAAAAATATTGCCATTCACGCCTTAAAATCTTTAGAGGTTGATGAAATGGGGCTGGAGCCCGGGGATATTAAAATTCTCATGGCTATGATTGAAAAATTTGACGGCGGGCCAGTGGGCTTGCAATCTTTGGCCGCCGCCGCCATGGAAGAGGAGGATACTATTTTGGATATGTATGAGCCGTATTTAATGCAATCGGGATTTATTGAGCGCACCCCGAAAGGCCGCGTCGCCTCAAAGCGAGCCTACGAGCATTTGGGAATAAAATATACGAAGCAGAGCAACTTGATATGAAAAAGGTTTTTATATTGTTTTTGGTTTTAACGGCATTCCCGGCTATAGTGTTTGCGGCCGGACAAGTTGAAATCAATACCGCTTCACTGGAACAATTGGATGAAATAACTGGCGTTGGCCCAGTGCTGGCGCAAAGAATTGTGGACGCCCGGCCATTTTCTTCGCTTGACGATTTATTAAAAGTAAAAGGCATTGGAGAAAAAACATTGCAAAAAATAAAAGACCAGGGACTGGCGTACGTGGCAAGCGCCCCCCCGCAAACCGCCCCAGAAGTTATTACGACCCCAGTGCCGATCCCAGTGCCAACAACCGTCCCAACATACCCGAATGGTATTTTTATCAATGAAATCCTGCCCAGCCCGGCCGGGCCTGATGAAACTGACGAATGGATTGAGTTATATAACTCAAATAACATAACAGTTAATTTGGAAAACTGGAAGTTGCAAGACATAGAAGGCACCACAACTGATTATGCTTTTCCAAAAGGCGCCAGCATTGCGGGCAATGCATATTTGATTTTAAAAAGGCCTGCCACAAAAATTTTGCTAAACAATGAAGGCGATGGATTGAATTTGATATCGCCAGATGGGGCGATAGTGGACACCACCACTTTTGAAAAGGCGCCCAAAAATCAATCTTATGCAAAAATGGGCGCCGGTTGGATTTGGAATTCCAACCTAACGGCGGGCGCTGCAAATGCAATCTTGGCAAAAAATAGTTCTCCCTTGTCAAATTCTCAAAAAACTGATACCAAATATGTAGCGGCAGTTGCCGAACCCGTTATTAATAATGACCAAAAATCAGAAACCACTACGTCCAATCCCTGGTTTTTATTTTTAATCGCCCTGGGCATTACTATTGTTTCTGCGGCCATAATTTTATTTTTAAAGTTAAAAATCATAAATCAAAAATCCCATGTCAGGCCATAGTCACTTTAAAACTGTCGCGGCCACCAAAAACGCCAACGATGCCAAAAAAGGGAAGATTTTTTCCAAAATGGCACGGGTGATTACTATTGCCGTCAAAGAAAAAGGACCGGATGTTTCCAGCAACATCCAACTGAAAGCCGCCATTGAAAAGGCCAAAGAATTTAACATGCCCAAGGAAAATATTGAACGGGCCATTAAAAAGGGCACGGGCGAGCTGGCGGGCGAGAATCTGGAAGAAGTTTCTTTTGAGGGATTCGGCCCGGGCGGACTTGCCATAATCATGGATGGGATTACCGACAATAAAAACCGGACACTTGGCGATGTGAAAGGCATTTTAAGCCTATATGGAGGCAAAATGGCCGGCGAGGGGGCGGTACGGTGGATGTTTGAAAGAAAAGGATTTATCACTATCTTGTGCGAAGAAAAAAATAAGGACGAATGGGAATTATTAGCCATTGAAGCTGGGGCTGATGATGTAAGGCACCAAAACGGCATGTTATATATTTATACCAAACCGGAAGACTTAGAGACCACAAAAAAGGCGCTGGAAGAAAAGGGGCTTAAAGTTGAATCATCATCTTTGGATTGGGTGGCTAAAGAAGAAATAATGATCAGTGAAAAAGAAAAGGAAGCGGCCCAAAAACTCTTTGAAGCGCTGGATGAAAACGATGCGATCCAAAATATTTACTCCAATCTCAAATGATTATTTTAGGCGTTGACCCGGGGGTAGCTTTAGTTGGATATGCCATTATCCACACCAAACATCACCACGAAAAACCAAGGGTGGCTGATTTTGGGTGTATTACAACCAGCAAAGACAGTCCGGCAGGAGAACGGCTTCTAACCATCCACACTGAAATGAACGCCCTTATTAAAAAGCACAAACCCCAACTCATTGCCGTAGAAAGCTTATATTTTTTCAAAAATCTAAAAACCGCCATGCCCGTCAGCCAGGCCAAGGGAGTTATTTTACTTTCGGCCGCGAAGGAGAATATACCTATTTTGGAATTTACCCCACTCCAAGTGAAAATGACCGTCGTGGGCTACGGCAAAGCTGAAAAAAAACAAGTGCAAGAAATGACAAAACAACTTCTTGATCTCAGTTCTTTTGACTTAAAAACAAAAGACCGGAAAAAAGATGATGCCGCCGATGCTTTGGGCATCGCCCTCTGTGCCTACTTAAAAGGATCCAGCTGTATTGTGGATAAACCAATACCTTGACAATACATTGTGAAAAAATATAATGGGGAAAGTGGCCGTAAATACTACGGCTGAAAATAAAAAATTAACTGTTTTGGTGTATTTGGGTAAAAAATATTAATTTATTTTTACCTTTTGTGCATCACAACAAATTATTGAGAAACTATGGAAGATGATTTTTTAGCAAAAATCACCGACGAAAGCGATGACTTTGACGATGAGGGCATAGACGATAACACAGAGGAGGAAGAAAAAATAGATGATGAAGAAATAGATGACGATGACGACGTTGTGTCCGACGAATAGGAATAATTAAACATTTTAATCAAGCAAAAACCTCGCAAGGCGAGGTTTTTGCTTGATTTTTAATAAAAAATACATAAAATAGACCTACTGCTTAGACTTTAAGCATATAAGAATAAAAGATATAATATATTTATGGATAAAAATAAAATATTAAAAACTATACTAACTATTATAAAATGGCTGGTTTTTTTGTTTTTAGCGGGAATTATTTTTTTATTGGGTTTGTTTATTTACTACACCTATGATTTGCCTAGGCCTGAAAAATTTACTGAAAATCCTTTTATTCAATCCACAAAAATTTATGACCGGACTGGAAAAGTGCTTTTATATGATATTTATGGCGAAGAAAAAAGAGAGATTGTTTCTTTTGACAAAATTTCCGATAACCTAAAAAACGCGGCGATCACCTCTGAGGACTACCGTTTTTACCAGCACAGCGGCATAGACTTGCTGGCCATTGCCAGGTCGGTGTTAATTGACTTAAAGCTCTTAAAAACCACCACCGGGGCTTCAACCATCACCCAGCAACTTATACGGTCAGTGTACTTAACAAAAGAACGGACAATATCAAGAAAAGTCAAGGAGGTGGTTTTAAGTATAGAATTGGAAAGGCGGTATTCTAAAGACCAAATTCTAAACTGGTATTTAAATGAAATCCCTTTTGGTGAAAATACTTACGGGGTTGAAGCCGCCAGCCAAACCTACTTTAATAAGCCCGCCTCCGATTTATCGGCGGCCCAGGCCGCCACATTGGCTGCCATTATCCCCGCCCCCACCTATTATTCGCCTTATGGAAGCCACAAAAATTTGCTCTTGCAAAAAAAAGACGCCATTTTAGATAAAATGCGGCAACTTAGATACATTGACGCAAAACAATTAGAAGAAGCAAAAAAAGAAAGTATTGTTTTTGCCGAATCCACTACACTGATTAAAGCCCCTCATTTTGTCATGTATATTAAGCAGTACTTAGAAGATAAGTATGGCACTGATTTTTTACAGCAAAAGGGGTTTAAGGTTTACACCACTTTGGATTGGGATTTGCAAAGCTATGTAGAACAAACCATTAAAGACGCTGATAAAACTAATAGGCAATTTAAGGCCAATAATGCAGCCGCGGTGATAATTAATCCTAAAACCGGCGAAATTTTGTCGTTAATAGGGTCTAAAGATTATTTCCAAAAATCTTATCCTAAAGGATGCGACCAAAAAACAAGCGGTAAATGCTTCTTTGACCCAAAATTTGATGTGGCAACTTTAGGGCAGCGCCAACCGGGGTCTTCTTTTAAGCCTTTTGTTTACGCCACTGCTTTTAAAAAGGGATACACACCAAATACTATTTTATGGGATGTCAAAACCGAATTTAATATAAAATGCAATCCCGATGGCAGCCAAGAAAAAGATGTAAATTATTTAGACTGTTATCACCCCCAAGATTATGACGGCAAATATAGGGGACCGGTAAATTTAAGGTCAGCTTTAAGCCAATCCCTTAACATCCCGTCGGTAGAGCTCTTATACTTATCTGGGTTGCAAGATACCCTGCAAACCGCCCGTGATGTGGGAATTACCACCCTAAACGAACCGGACCGCTATGGCTTATCTTTAGTTTTGGGTGGGGGAGAAGTGACACTACTGGAAATGACATCGGCTTATGGGGTTTTTGCAACCGAGGGCCAAAGAATACCGCCGGTCAGCATTTTAAAAATTGAAGACAGTTATGGAAATATTATTGAGCAAAATACCAAACAAGCCACCAAGGTTTTAGACACGCAAGTGGCCAGGCAAATCAGCGATGTGTTGTCAGATAATAATGCCAGGGCTCCAATATTCGGCTCACATAGTCCTTTATATTTTAAAAACTACCAAGTAGCTGCCAAAACCGGTACCACTCAGCGCTTCAACGACGGCTGGACTTTGGGATATACTCCCTTTGTATCGGTGGGTGTGTGGGTAGGGAATAACGACAATTCTTCAACCACTAATGAAGGCATTGGATTGGCTGCTCCCATCTGGCATAAAATCATGCAAAAAATATTGGCGTCGCGCCCGGCGGAAAACTTCACTAAACCAGATCTAATTCAAGGCCCAAACCCCATTCTACTTGGCCAGCTTCCTGCCGGCGACCCACCACACAGTATTTTGCAGTACATTGATAAAAATAATCCATTTGGCTCGGCGCCGCAAGACCCAACCAACGACCCCCTGTATTCTCATTGGGAAGAAGCGGTAAAAAACTGGATTGGTACCTCAACCACACCAAGTAGTTAAGGAAACCGCCCGTCTTAAAAAGTACGCGATCGCGTACTTTTTAAGACGGGCGGTTTTATGTAAGAAGTACATAAACCCGCCAACGCCGTTGGCGGGTTTATTATTACATTTGTTTAGTTAATTGACTTAATGGGCATAACGACATATAAATAACTATCGTCGCCCACCGGCCTTAAAATGCACGGTCCCTCTTTTTCGCTTATCTCAAATAATAATTCCGAGCTTTTGATTTTTTGCATACCATCTACTAAGAACTTATAATTAAAAGAAACTTCTATTGAATCCCCATCTATTTTTACCGGAATGGTTGATGTGTTTTCTCCAATGTCAGCGCTTTTAGCAGAAACCTCTACCTCGTTTTTCCCAGCATTTATAAAAACCTTAACTTCATTGATTTTGCCAGAAAATAGCGACGCGGTTTTTACTTGGTTTAAAAATTCATCTTTTTTGACGGTAACGCGGGTTTTGAATTTATTGGGGATGATGTCTTGATAATTGGGGTATTCACCTTCTATTAAGCGAGAGGTTATTTGGATTTGGGGGTGTTTGGTTTCTTGCATACCAAGCTCAAACATCACTTGGTTATTGGTAAAATATATTTTAACCGGCCCCTCTTTGCTCTCTAAAATATTCATTATTTCGCGCGCTGGTTTTTGGGGTAAAATAAATACTCGTTCTTTTTTAATTAGGTTGGTTAATGTAATGTTTTTTTCGGCTAATCTAAAGCTGTCGGTGGCCACAATTTTAATGGTATTTTTTGAAAAAGAAAAATAAATCCCGGAAATTTCCGGACGCGTTTGTGATGGGGAAGTAATATCAATAACTTGCGACAGCCCTTGACAGAGCTTTTGGCTGTCTATTTCCAAATTTTCCCCATCGGAAAGCTCGGGGATAATGGGAAACTCTTCTGGACTATAGCCCTGGATTTGGGTTTTAATATTTTTACACTCAATGTATAGATTTTGGCCTTTTACCTCAAGGGTTATTTTTTCATTAGGCAGAGACGCGGTAAAACTGGAAAGGAATTTAGCCGGGACCACCACCTTTCCTTTTTTGATAATTTTCGTCAAAACCCATAGCTTTATAGCGGTTTCTAAATCAGTTGATATCAAAACTAAAAAACTCTCCTCGGTGTCAATTAACACATTATCTAAAATCGGCAACGATAAATTCTTGCCGATAATTCTCTCCACAATATTAAGCCCGTTTTTTAAATTTTCTTTTAAAATTTCTATTTTCACTTTTTATAATATTAATTAATATGTAAAATTGTAATTGTTATTAGTGTGGTGATTTTAATGAATTTTTAATAATTTTTCAAGGTAATTTGTTTTTAAAATTTTATAAAATAAACTGTGGATAGAAAGATTGAGAAATATAAATATAAACAAGGTAAATTTTTATGGGATATCTTTTTTATTTTTTATAACAATTTTATTATATATTTTATCCACTATATACTCTTTGTTTTATTAATCCTAATTCTTCAGTTAATTTATTATTTTCCTCACTCTCTTTTAAGATTTTTTTATAAGCATAAATCACAGTGGTATGGTCTTTGCCGCCGAATTTTCTGGCGATGGCCGGAAAAGAATATTTTAATTCTTTGCGCAATAAAAACATTGCCACTTGCCGAGGCCTGACAATTTCTTTTCGGCGGGTTTTGTCAAAAAGGCTTTTTTCATCTAAGTTGTAGAATTTAGCGACCGTCTCAATGATTTTTTTATAATTTGCCACATCAAAGGGTGAAAACACAAAACCCTTCAGTAATTTTTTTGCCGATTCTAAATCGGGCGCATTATTGACTTTACAGTAAATTAATAAAGTATTCAGCGCTCCTTCCAACTCCCGAATATTCTTTTTAACATTTGAGGCGATATATTCTAAAATATCCTCGGGCAGTTTTAAGTTTTTCTCTTGAAGTTTTGTTTTAAGGATGGCAAGTCTTGTTTCGTAGTCAGGCAAGCTGACATCAACATTCATACCACCTTCAAATCTTGATTTTAATCGTTCTTCTAATTCTGGGATGGCATTGGGCGGCCGGTCTGACGAAAGAATGATCTGCTTGTTTTTTTCGTATAGGGAATTGAAAATATGGAAAAATTCTTCTTGGCTTTTGGTTTTTCCGGAAATAAATTGAATATCATCAATAATCAACACATCAATAGGAGATAAACTGGCCTTAAACGCTTCCATACTATTACTGCGTATGGCTGTGACAATACCCGATACTAATTTTTCAGAAGGCATATACTTTACTTTCTTTTTCTTGGGATCTGATGTTATTTTATTGCCCACTGCCTGTATTAAGTGAGTTTTCCCCAAACCGACGCCGCCGTAAATAAATAAGGGATTATAAGCGTGCCCCGGGCTTTCTAAAACCGCCAAAGCCGCTGCGTAAGCTAAATCATTAAACGAGCCGACAATAAAATTTTCAAAAGTGTATTTGGGATTTAAATTAGTGTCTTTATTAACTTTAAATTCTTCAAATTTTAATTGCTCAATGTCGGTTTTTTCCTGTTCTACGGCAGTTTTATCCACAAACCTTTTCAATGATTGGGGGTTAATGGTAAACTCTAATTCTTTAATGGAATTATCCATATCGTGCATGGTTTTGAGCATTAATTTATAGTATTTATTACTCAACCATTCTTTAGAAAAGGCATTAGGTACGGAAATAACCACCTTTTCATTGTCTTTTAAAGTAATTTCCGTGTTTTGGAACCAGGTCGCAAAATTGGCTTTTGAAATATGAAGTTGCATTTGCGCTAATACTGATTGCCAAAGCTCATTATTTTCCATAGTGATTCCTTGGGGGCGAGTAAAAAGCTTGTTTTTATCCCAACCACACGATTAATTATTTATTTTTATTTATATTGTATTTTTTCTATTTATCCATTCTTTGTCAAATGAAGCTAAAATAGGCACATATGTTATTAAATTGTGGATAAGTTGTGATATCTTTTTATGACAGACGCACAATACAATTTACTAAATCCCAAACCACAAATCCCAAATCACAAACAAATTCCAATTCCCAAAATCCAAAACATGTTTTGGATTTAGGAGTTAGGATTTAGATATTGTTTGTAATTTGGTGCTTGTAATTTGGGATTTTTTTGTTATACTAAGCGTACTATATATTAACTAACATATTTATTCAATGAGCTTTACCTATAACCCCAAAAAGAAAAAACGGGCCAGAACGCATGGTTTTTTGGCGCGCCAACAAAGCAAAACCGGCCGGAGGGTCATTAAAAAAAGGAGAATTAAAGGCAGGAAAAAATTAAGCGTTTAGGATTTACTTTATGCTTCCCAAAGCAAATCGGTTAACAAAAGAGAGCGACTTCGATGCAGTGTTTAAAGGGGGTGAAAGTATAAAACATAATTCTTTGCTGGTTAAAATGGCAAAGAATTATTTAAATAAACCGCGGTTTGGTTTTGTGGTCAGTAAGAAAATTTCCAACAAAGCTACTATAAGGAATAAGATTAAAAGAAGATTAAGAAAGGCAGTGGCAGATATTATAAAAGATATTAAAAAACCCATAGATATGGTTATTATTACTTTGCCTGGAATTGAAAAAAAGGAATTTTTAGAAATAAAAGAAATATTATCGAGCGCTTTTAAAAAATTAAAACTAATTTAAATGTTTGGATTTTTAGCTAATATTTTTAATGTTATTTTATATTATCCCCTTTTTAATTTTTTAGTTTTAATTTACAACTATTTGCCCGGACACGACTTTGGGTTAGCGATTATTATACTTACTATTATTATACGGCTTATCCTTTACCCCCTTTCAGTTAAAGCTCTTAATTCCCAGAAAGTCCTTCAAAATTTACAACCCAAACTCCAGGAAATTCAAAAAAAATACAAAAATGACAAAGAAAAACAAGCCAAAGAAACATTAGAGCTTTACAGAAAAGAAAAAATAAACCCTTTCAGCGGCTTATTTTTAGCCTTAGTCCAACTGCCCATATTAATTGCTCTTTATAATGTTTTCTGGAAAGGGTTGAAATCAACCGAACTTTCAAATTTATACAGCTTTGTGGCCAATCCCGCCAATATTGATCCCATGCTTTTTAATGTAGTGGATTTATCCCAGCCTAATTTGTGGTTTGCAGTAATGGCCGGTATTATCCAGTTTTTTCAGACAAAGATGTTAATCCCCGCGGCAAAAAAAGATGTGCCCAAACAAAATGACATGTCTTCAATAATGCAAAAGCAAATGTTGTACTTTTTTCCGGTTATTACTGTCGTCATTCTTTTTAAATTGCCATCGGCGCTGGGATTATATTGGATCGTCAGTGGGGGTTTTTCAATAATACAACAATATTTTATATTGAAAAAACATGATTAGCCAAGAAGAATTGCAAAAAATTAAAGAGACCACAGAAGAATTTTTGCAGAAAATGACTATTTTGGATTTTACCGTGGAAGTAAAGCCGTCTTTAGTTGAAATTAAAAATATTGATGGGAATAAAAAAGAAATTGATGGCGCAGAGGTTAGCGTGGCGATACAAGAAGACCCGCAAATTTTAATCGGGCATGACGGCCAGACATTATTTGAGTTGGAAAAAGTGTTAAGGGTTATTTTGACCAAAAAAATCCAAAAAAGTTTTTACTTAAAGTTAGACATCAATAACTACCGCGAGAAAAAAATTGAATACTTAAAAAGTTTTGCGCGGGACATCGCCAACGAGGTTGCTTTCACTAAAGAAAAAAAGGTGCTGTCTCCTATGCCGGCTTATCAGAGGCGCGTTATCCACACAGAATTGGCCGAACGCCAAGACATTGCCACTGAAAGCCAGGGCGAAGGGTTAGACAGGCATTTAGTGATTAGCCCTAAGTAAAAACCTACACAAAAAAGTGCAACGTCTGACGTTGCACTTTTTTGTGGTTAAACGGCTCAACGGCGTTGAGCCGTTTAATTAGTATGGCCTTGGGATAATATCCATTCTGTATAATTCTGCTCCTCCAGCTAAAATATAATCTGCAAAGTATTCATAATCAACAGAGCCGGGCGTATCAGCTATTAACCCGTTCGGAAAAATATCGCATGTTTTTGTCGCCCCATTATCACTATAAAGCACGATGTCAAATTTTCCTATGTTATATATATAGTTTAAGCATATATATTTATCGGTTTCTGCATCATAGCATTCCGGGGGGGCCGTAGTTAAATTATTTGGGTCATCGGGCACATCTGCCGGGTGCCGCCATTCATCACTCCATTCGTTTTTTATAAAATCACTTAGAGTTCCGTCGTAATTGGCAGTTCCTTCAGGGCCGCTCTGGAAAACACTATAGTGCTTTCCTATATCAGATAAGGATAAGGTTTTCCATACCGTTGCAGTATAAAGAGACACCTCGCCATTTGGAGGAGACCATTGGGCTTGTTTTATTATATGGGCAGAGTAGGGGTCAAATACGCTTCCATTTGAGTCATTCGGCACAGGGTAACAATCGCTTCCCGTGTCAGATCTTATAATAGGCGGGCTGCATTCTCCGAAAAAAGTATAGTCTTGAGTTAAGACCGCCCCGTATCTATTCACTAAATCAGTATTGACAATTCTTACTCCCAAAACCGGCGGTTCCCCACCTTGAAAATTACTGGCAAAATTAGGTATATCGCCGCTATTTTGCAACACAGGACTGCTAAGGCCGCTACAATCAGGGTTTAGGTAAAAATAAACACCGGGTTTTTCAATATCTGTTTTGTAAGATAAAATACCATTACTTGATAGATCTAATGTATTACAAGAAGTGTTATTTGATCCGTCGCATAGCACTTCAGTCTGACTACATGGCATAGAGTAAGTTGTTAAATTTGGCTGGCCATTTGCTTCAAAATTATTCACCACGTAATCCGGGTTATCATATGCCCACACCAAAAGGTTCGGCCCGCCGCTGCATTTGTAAGAAAGTTTTGTAAAACCGGCGGGAACAGTTTCAACCGCGCTGGCCATATTAGTTGGGCCCGGCTTATAATCTTTGCCGTCTGGATGCTGGCTGTCAACAGGCACATCCTGCACAAAATAAAGGCCGTTGGTAATTGGCAAAACCGATGTTCTGGGATTTACCAAATTAGGATTAATGGTCCGCAAAAGCACAACGGAAAAAAGCAAAAGTATTATGCCCAGCACGGCGTTCCAAATCCTGTCTTTGGCGTCGGTTATGGCTGTGGGGTTGCCGGCATGGATTAATATATTGACGCCGGCAATTGCAATGGCTAAGACACCAATAATGCCAGCCGTCACTACAATAAATATAAAAAAGTATCCGATAAATTGAGCTAAAGAAGCACCCTCCCCTAATGTGCCAATGCCGGGCAGATTAGGATAAGTCAATTCCAGCGCAAAAGCCGGCAAGCTGAAAGACAGTAAAATAACTGCTATTGCAAAAATTTGGATTAATTTTCTTTTCTTTTGCATACTTTATTTTATTATATCATTTTTTAGGCGCCTGTCTTCAACCGCTTCCTGGCTTCCTTGATTTTTTCCACTTCGGCGGGATTAGTGGTGATAATCTGGTCTTCAGTGTAGCTGGCTTTGACGCTGATGTGCACGTGTTTTCGGCCGGCAAAAAATAATCCCTCACCCACCGAGACTTCCAGTAAAAGGGCTTTTTCCTGTTCGGTCAGATCAAAAGTTTTTTGCAAAACTTCGATGGCGGCTGGTGATTGTTTCAGTAAAAGCTGGAGGGAAGAATTGGTAATAATGGCTTTGCCGTAGGGTGACTTCATAAAGTCTTCCACATCTTGGGTAATGGTGGTGACCCCCATCCAGTATTTTCTGGCTCTTTTTACCAGGCCAAACAAAAATGAAGCGCCATCTTCTGATTGGATCAGCCACCAAGCCTCATCTACCACCAAAATCCTCTTTTTTATATTTGTCCTGACGATATTCCAAATGTACCTCATGACAATAAACAAAGCGATGGGTTTTAAAGATTCTTCCATATCCCGGATGCCAAAGACGATGAAATTTTTATCAATAGTTATGTTTGATCTTTGGTTGAAAAATCCAGCAAAAGTCCCCTTAGTAAATTTTTTAAGCCGGCGGGCCAAGGATTCAGCTCCGGTGATGTTCTCTAAAATTTCTTCAAAGTCAGACATTAAAGGCGTGTTGGCCTGCCAAGTTGAATGGTCAGATTGAGGTGTAATGTCTCGGATAGCGTAGGTTTGGGTCAGCGCTTCATCTAAAATGCTGTCTTCTTCAGAAGTCAGGCCGCCCAGCATAATTCTAAAAAGCCCCACCAAATTAATAACATTAGAGCGTAAAATATCTTCTGCATTGTCGTCGGGCCCCGGGGTTGGCAAATCAAATGGGTTGACATGGCTGTCGGAATTTAAAGAAATCCGGAAAAAATCTCCGCCCACGGCATCGGCCAAAAATTCGTATTCGTTTTCCGGGTCAATAACTACTACATCAATGCCCCACATCAAGTATCTTAAAATTTCCAACTTTACAGCGTAAGATTTTCCGGCCCCCGATTTGGCAAAGGCCACTAAGTTAGCATTTTCCAAAGTAAAGCGGTCAAATAATACCAAAGAATTATTATGGCCATTAATGCCGTATAAAATGCCTTCATTTGAACTTAAGTCAAAGGAAATAAAGGGAAATGTGGTTGAAAGCGGCTCGGTATTCATAGGCACATGGACTGATAACAGGTCCAGGCCGTAAGGATTAGACGATATAAAGCCGTCTTTTTGCTTAAATAGCGAAGGCTTGATGTAAATGAGTCGCGATTCAAAAATTGACCGCAGAGTAGTTTCAACTGTCCGGATTTCTTCCATTGAATTTTCATAGACGGTGATATAAAGCCCAAAGCGGAACATTTTTTCCTGGGCAGTAATAATTTTATCCCTTAAGGCCTCAATATCTTGGTAGCCAGTTTCAAGGGCCGGGTCGCGGATTAATCCCTTTTCCTGCCTTTCTAAAAGCTCAGAAGACACTTGGGTGATTTTAGATCGCAATTTTTTCAAGATCATTTCGCTGTTGATAGGGTGTATGAAAAAAGAAATATCCATAGGCACATTTAAATTAATGGCTGGAGAAAGCCAGCCGGTGTTTAAATAGCGTGGATACGAGAAAATGAAAAAAGACTTGGAAAATTTTTCTCCAATTTTTATGTAGTCTTGGGTGATGCCAACATAGGGAGGAGCAATGATGTCTTTGACATCAATGGTTTCTTCCCTAAATATCTGGTTACCCATCTCCTCGTCTTTCTTTTTTTTGCCAAACAAGTTAAAAGTCATTGCTTTAATTTGAAATTTGAAATTTACAATTTGAAATCAATATTCAATGTATAAATTTGAAATTTTAAAACCTATTTTTTTGTTGAATAAGCGATCTTTCCAAATATGAGTGTTAATTCTTTCGCTTCTTGCCATAAATCCCTGCACACTTCTTTTAGTTTTTCATCGGTGATGGCTTTGCCTATTACCTCCAACCAATATAGAGTTTCTTTGGATTCTTTTTTACAAATAAAAATTTTATTTTGAAAATCCTTTTTACTCGAAGCGCCATTAGCTTCTCTATAATTAGCCCCAATGCTGGTGCCGCAACGGATTAATTGGTTAATCAAAGGCAGAGTAATCACATCCTTTGGGCACATTTTGCAAAAAGTAATTAGTTGACCAGAAAACTCAATAGTTCTTTTCTCTAAATCGTACGTTTTTTCAAATTGAGGCATTATTTTATTTCAAATTGATTTCAAATTTCAAATTGTAAATTTCAAATTATTTCAGTAATTCTGGGAGGATTTCCGGGTAGTATCCCACTTCTGCCTGATCGGGATGGTGGATGGCCCAAAATAATTCAATCAATTCGGGGGTGGTGAGTGGGATGACATCCAAGCCGCAACGCTTCAGCCCCATGGCCAAGAATTCCATTCTCTGCCAAAGCTGGTTTTTACATTTTTCAAAATCTTCATCTTTTAATTGCTGGCTTTTATTGTCTTTTTTGCCGAAAAATTTAAAAAAATTAGATTGCTTGACTGCTTTGCCAACGCCCAATATTTCACTTAAAGTGTAAGGCACCACGACGTAAAAGTTTTTTGTCATAATATTGTCCCCTTTTACCAAGCCGCGGATAAATTCTCCATATGAAGCGGTTTGGGTTTTCAGCAATTCATTGGGCTGGTTGTCTTCCAATCTTTTAATGGCGTCTAAATAAGGGGTAATGTTGATGTTGCGCGACTGTACAACAATCTGGCAGGAAAAATCTAAGGAATTTAAAAAGCTTTGGTAGGCATACACAATAGCCGACTGCTCTTCAGTTGATTTTAAAGCAAAATTCATAGAGGAGACCATAATGACCCCCCGTATTTGGCTGTTTTTTAAAATCAACACACCCTCTTTAATATCCTGTATTTCCAAAAAATCTTGAGATGAAGAATCGGCCATGTTTTATTTCTTGGTTTCCACTAATTTTTTGATTTCATTTAACTTGCTAACTGTCGGCACTAGGGCTGGCGGCTCTTGTGCGGTTTTTATCACAGTGGCCGCAGGCGATCCCAAAGGGCCCGAAGGCTCTTCTTTTTTCCAAACATAATTTTTCGGGCCAACCGTAAAACCAATGAAATTCAAGAAGATTTTTATAACTGATTGGTTATTGATTTTCAAAAAGGCGATAATGGCCACCAATCCCATAATGAAAATTGAAAGGGTTATGGCAAGCCAAGATGGCAAAATAAAAAAGAAAAAAGTGCACACCGCTCCTCCGCCCACCAACAAGAAAAACTGCCTGAATGTCAGGAAAAAAATAATCCTTCCCTCTTCTTCAATAAATTGCGGGGTGGGATACTGCATAAACGAAGAATTTTGAATTTAGTATCTGATAGCTTGAATTGAATATTGAGTATGGAATTGGGAATTTTTTATTCTTTACGACGTATTTTATTCTAGCTACAAAATACAATATTCTGTATTCTAATTTGAAATTGTAAATTTCAAATTCACTATCCATTATATCACATAATATATTAAGCAAACAATATTAAATTCTGGATTATTCAAGAAACTATGACGCTGTCTAGAAACAACCTATCCGTCATTGCGAGGTCGCAACCGAAGCAATCTCTCCATTCACCTTGAGATTGCTTCGGCCGCTGAAGCGGCCTCGCAATGACGGCAGGGAGAATTTTTTCCGAACAGGCTGAAAAACTATTGACAAGGAGAAGCTATTATGATATAGAGAAAGCAAATCAGCTTGATCGTTTCAAGCTAATTAACCTGTCCATTGACATCGCGCCTTGCTATCGCAGAGCGCTTCATAATGGCCTTTTTGGGAGATTTAACATGGGTGCTACACAAAAAATCGGCATGGGTGTTTTGGCGATTGTGGTGGTGTTAATTTTCGGCGATATTATAGTTTGGGATAAGCTTTGGAAGTTGTTCGACTGGGCAGTGCTTCTAATTTTTGTCCCCGCGGCTCTGTTTTTGATTATTTGCGCTAGGTCGTTGATAATCCACGAGGCCCAAGAGGTAACTTTCGAATTCTTGGGCAAATTTGCCGCCAGTCTTATACAATATACAGGATATTGTTATAACGAAAATGGCGTCATTGTTGCCGAAGAAAATCTGGGTGCCGATGACGATGGTTCAGATACCTGGGGCAGTTCATGGTTGATTTGGCGTTGGGAGGGATTTGTTTTCTACCCCTGGCCTTTTATAAGGCCAGTGCCCTATCGAGAAAGGAACGATGATGATGGTTTCGGCGAGGGCTATTTTGTGCATCTCCATGAGATGCAGGAAGAATTTATCCTCTTACAAGCTGAAACCACCGAACGGAGCAAGGATGGTAAAGAGGGTGCCGTTGCCATAGACGTAAGTTGGTTGGTTAAATGGAGGATTTGCAATCCACGGCGCTATCGGTACGTTGCCCCAAGAGATGCAAAGCAGCAGATCATCAATGGGCAAAAAGCGATTATCTGGAGTTGGGTAAATTCAGGAGATGAACGTCGCGCTCGATCTGTGAAAGGAAATGGGAGCCGGCTTTGGGCCGAGCTTGTTGACCCAAACGTTGTTAACGCGCAGCCCCTCTTTGATAGCGTAAAGTTTCAGTGGGGCCTTGAGATTATTCCCAACGGCATTGTGATCATGGGTGTTGGGTACGATCCTGAATATCAAAAGGCCCTTAAGGCCAGAAACCAAGAAGAGCTTTTGGCTCAAGGAGAAGCGGCTAGGATTTACGACCCGATCAAGATTGCCACAGGTGAAACTGACCTAAAACTAGGAAAAGAAGAAGCAATCGCTCTACGCTCTCAAGCTTTGGCCGGTGCCAATTTTTCCATGAGCAAGAACGAAACCAGCATTGATGTGAAAAGTGGGGGCAAGGAAGTCAACCCTGGTTTTACCGGAATAGTTGCTGCCGCAGAAGTCATTGGTAATGCTATTGCCCGTGCCTTTGGAAAAGGTGGTGGCGCCGGTGGCGGCGGCACCAACCAAGGAGGCGGTGGCTCTGGTTCTAATCAGGGCAACAATCCAAATCCTCAAAATGGGGAAAGTAATGAGGATTACTTAAAAAGACGAAAAAGGGAGTTGGGTATAAACTGAAAACAAGGGGTAGGCATAAAAACCTACCCCATTTTTTATATAAACAAATGCAAGATTTCATTCAATTTGTTCGCGATATGTATCTTGTATTGTGCTTTGCGGTTTTTTGTTTTCCTCAACTTTCTCTTGAAACTTGCTTTTTTCTTCTGTCATAATATTTTTCCCTTCCCATTTCATCTTCTCTGCGTTTTTTTCCACATCAGCAATATCTATTTTTTTATAATAAGGCAAAGAAGTTTTCTCTTCTTCATTTGTAATGAAAGAGTTGCTACCAATCCTTACTTTTTTTATCAAATCATCTGTTTGTTCTTTTGCTCCAGTTATCCCTTCTTCTACCCCAGATATTTTTTGAGAAACTTCATCTCTGAAAACTTGGTTGTTAAATTTTTCACTCGGATATACTAATAATAACGGCAAAAGTTTGGTATTCTTATGCATAGGAGCTTGGTTTAATGATATATGTGACAACATATTCATTGTGGCCGAGCTCCTTTGGTTTTTAAAGACCGAACGTGTTAAAAAGTGTCACTAACCCGATGATAGTGTACAAAACTATTGACAACAAGATTTGGTTGTGATATAAAGAAAGTGTATTAGCTTGATCGTTTCAAGCTAATTAACCTGTTCGTTGTCAACTTTTTGGGAGAGAAAAATGAATAATCCGAGAGTATGGGGCTCTATTGTTTTGGGCGCATTGATCGTGTTTTTTTTCGGTGAATTTGCCTTCATAGACAAGCTTGAAACTTGGCTAGAAACGGAGGGCAAAATTCAAAAATGGCTAAATGTGATCATTGCCCTTATTGTCTTGGCGGCTTGCCTTTACTTGTTCAAGTTTACAACAACGAGAGCGGGAAGGGCTAAGATTGTGTTATGCCTGGGCGCCTACGCCAAAACCATTGTGAGCAGAGAGGGCTACAAGGTTGCCAGCAATGGCGACATTGTGGCTCTTGCTCCAGGAGAAAAACCGTCCTTCGCTTTGCCAGGAGGCCTAAGGTTTGTGGGTATTAGGTGGATCCATAGTCTCCACACTCACGATTCTGAATGGCTTGTGATTAAGCAGGAGGGGGAGGGCTATAGGACGGAATCTATGGGGGTAAAGGGGGTAGACGAAACGCTGGTGGTTGACCAAGTAGAGGGGTTAAGGATTAGCCAAGCAGAAGACCAAGACGAGTTACCGCTGAACATCTTACTATCGGTAACCATCGAAAAAGTCAACCCCAAAAAAGCTCTCTTGGAGGTTGCCAACTGGCGGGAAGCCCTTCATAAAAGGATCGCTCCCTACGGCACCAGGTTTGTCGCCAAAAAGACCTACGAAGAGCTTGATGAGCTGGATTTGGAAAACGATCTTTTAACCGCCCTAAGTGTGGGAGGCGCCTCCAGTGTCATCAGCGAGTTTTTGAATCGCTACGGCATCAAAATTCGCAAGATCGAGGTTTTGGATATTGATCCGCCCGAAGGCTACCGAAAGATGACTCTTCAGAGGAAGATCGGTGAAATGAACGCCAAACAAGCGATTGAAGAAACTTCTGTGAGGAAATTCGAAGGGACTGCCATAGAGTTAGGAATAACCGCGGATGAACTCAGGGAAAAACTCAAGAATGAGCCTGGGTTTATCAACGACCCCGCCTATATCAGTGCTCGGGATAAATCCCACGATATAGTTATAAGGGATAGGGCTGCGGAAAAAGGTGATCTCACCGATATCCGTGTTGGCGGCACCCACGGCGAACAACTGCCAGAAGGCGCTCTCATTGGTGGCCTCGCTGCTATTTTCCAGCAAAAAAGAAAATCAGAGCGGGGTAACTCCGGTAAGGGCGGTGGTGCCGGCGGCGGCGGAAATTCCGGCGGCTCCGACCAGGGAGGTGGTAGGCGTTCCAAAACTCCAACGGTGGAGGCAATAAAAAGAAAGGAGAAAAAGACAAAAAAGATGACGAAGACGATGATGATCCTGATGAAGGATGGGAAATAAAGTAATAACCACAACAAAGGGTTGGACACTAATGTCCAACCCTTCTTTATTTTTTCTAAAATTATTCAATCGGTTCTCGGTATGTGTCCGGCCCGCTATCTTCTATTGTTTTACCCCCTGCCTTTTTTGGGAATTTGCTTTTTTCTTCGGTCATAATATTTTTACCTTCTTTCCTCATCTTTTCAGCATTTTTTTCCACATCTTCAATATCTATTTTTTTATAATAAGGGGGGAAAGGTTCTGCTTTTGGTTTAAGGCTTCCATCTCCAAAAATTTCTTTAGAAATTTTCTCTCTAAAGGTGGGGTTACTAAATGCTTCATCAGAATATACTTTTAATAATGGCAGAAGCCTTTCTTTAATATCTTGCACTATTTTTTCAGTATCTTCCATTGATACTCCCAAGTGTTGTCCCAAGAGTTCAATTAAATTTTTTTCAGGAATTAACTTTTTTACAATAGCTATTGTAGCATCTCTTATGATGGTTGTTGGTGTTTCTTCATCTTCATTCGATCCATCAAAAAATTCTTCATCGGTTCCTTTTATCCCATTATTTTTTAGAATATCAGAAAATACAACATCCGCCTTTTGAGTAAATACTACTCTTAAATTTTTTTGTTCAACCATTTTTTGTAAAAATTAATTATGGTAAATCTCTAATTTCTTTTCTAATATTCCTTAGCCTATTGACTTCGGCTCTATTATTGGCAGCCCGGGCAGCGGCAATTTCGGTTCTTAATCTTGCTCGGATGGCGGGATCCCTGTATGCATTTATATGTGCGCGGTCCGCAGTTCTGTTGTTTCTAATATAGTTTGCATTCATGACCCTACTTACTATAAGGTCTGGAGTGATATCTCCTGTGTCAATATTTCTGCGTTGTTCTCCGGACATAGTTGGAAGATTGGTTTCAAGTTGTTCTTGTCTCGCTGCTCGTCTTACTTGATCATTTGTAAATGTGGGATTTGTAGCTTGAATTCTGTCCAATGTTCTTTGATTAAATTCGCCAAAGCGGTAATCTGATTTGGCAAAATCGCTTTGCTTCAGCCGGTTATCATGAGTCATGGCGTTTTGCATGGCTACTTGTCGAGCAGCTACTGGAATCTCATCGAGGTCGTTCCTTTCTTTTAATATATTAGTGGCCGCAGCCCTATCTGTAGCTGTTCGTCCATTGGCTGCTGTTTGCCCTAAGGTGCGACTATCTACATTCTTTAATCTTTCGGTAGGCTCTTTTAATCTTTCCTGCATTTTAGCTTGTCTGGCGGTTGCAGAAGCCCCTGTTCCTCCTAACCTATCTCGTATCCAACTAACCGGCCTGCTATCAGTAAGAGTGTCCCTTACAGCATTATACGCATTTTTTACAGGGGTATCATATCCGGTCAGCTTGCCTAGTCCTTTAACGGCCCCCAATGTGGCCCCTGCCGCAAAGCCAAGGCCTGCTGCTCCAAGCCCCATAACTGCTTGAGCTCCTATGGGGCTAGATTTCCTCGCAATTTTAATAGCTATATAAAGCAATACAAGTATAGGAATGGTGCTTATTACGGTATTTGTATTCATGCGACTTGCAACCCATAAGAAAAACGAGATCTGTATTCCTATAAATGCCCATTGAAGAAAAGTTTCCCACCACATGGTCCATATTTTTTTTGTTTGGGGCAAAGGGAATACCCGTAGTACGAAAGCCAATGGCGACAGTATAAATAAAATTGCGAAAACAACTCTACCGACAATCAACATAAATGCTAAGTAGAAAAAAACAATCATTACCATAATATAACCAATAATATTAATAAATGTTTGGCCGGTGTATGCCGATAGGTTGCCATTATCACTTAATGCGCCCCATGGGACTGCGGCTGACGCGTTATTTAAAATGCGTAAAATAGATGGTCCTACATCACTACCCGAATTTATAAAGCTAATAATCAGTATATTGGAGACATCAATTATCAATCCGCAAATTACATTGGAAAAATTAACCAAAAGAGCCACTATTATTAAGGGGACCAATAGTTTTTTAGCATCATAATCCCTCAACTTTAAAATGATTGTCACGGCAATGGCTATAAGCCCCAAAACAATAAATATATTTGCTATATCCCTTACTGTAACCCATGCTGTTATAAAAGCTGCTTGGGTAAGTATGGGTTCCGTAAGAAAGTCAGATGTAAGATAGCTTGATATAAGGCCTACAGCATAAGTTGCAAGTGACTGTACGCCGTTTCTTAAAATATCCATTAGGCCAATTGTTAGGGCTTTTAGGATATTACTACCTTCTGCAGTTAGGCTATGTACCGCATAAGCACCTGCCGCGCACTGCGCACCCACAATAGCAATAGGGGCACCTGCGCCAAAAGTCAATAAACCAAGCACAACTCCTAC
>CAYIJR010000004.1:0-9753 GCA_964363825.1 uncultured Candidatus Saccharibacteria bacterium
TTAATTTGTTCCTTTAATTTAATACTATCAATACCAAGTCCCGTAGTCCCGCCGCATTTTACATTATGTGGGGGTAAACTTATATATACAAAACTACTCTCATAACTAATTTGCGTACACTGATTGGGTGATTCTACTTTATTACCTAATTCATCTTCTTTAATTTGAAAAGCTGCTCCGCCTAAAGGATACTTTATTTCAAATCCATATTCATCATTTTTATACGTTTTCCAGTCGGCGGTTTCTGAATTATTCTGCGTTTGGGTTTGGTAGTTTTGCGCACCATAGTTATATCCGCCTTTTTTGTAGAAAAAGAAGTAGTAAACCGCGCCGTAGGCGACAGCGCCGATCAAAACATATAGCGCTATCCATTTCCATATTGATTTTTTGTTGTAATTATATTCCATGAAATTTTTAGATTGCTTCGTCGCTTCGCTCCTCGCAATGACAGACCTTGACAAGCCCTCTTGATTTGCTATAATGGATTTAGCTTATCAGACATTATCATATTCCGAAAGGGAACCAAGAATAACATCTTCAGCAGTGGAGGTGTTATTTTTGTTACTCAATGATATAATTTACTTGCGGAGGTATCGGAGGTCGAAACCAGATGGATCTGGTCTATGTCTGATAAGCATTTGGTTCCGTATCAACGGAATGTGGTTCGATCCCACCGACCTCCGCGTCAAAAAATTCATCTTAATGATGGATTTTTTGATTGCTATTTTTCCCCAGTAGTAGAAATTTGATAGCCATCAGCGCAAACGCTGATGTTACGAAAATAAATCAAATTTCACTACGGGGCTAATCAAGTAGAGAATTTTGACTTTTATCTATCCCGCGCCTTTATGGCGCGGGGCTGTCAAAATTCTTCTACTTGGCTTTTACTTCCCTAATTTTTTCTTTGACTTCCACTTCCATGCCCAGGGATTTCAATTCCGCCACCAGCAAATTAAATGATGCGGGGATGTTGGGATTTCTGATCGGCTCGCCTTTCAAAATGGATTCATAGGTGGTGGCCCGGCCAACCACGTCGTCAGATTTTATCGTCAGCATTTCCTGCAGGGTGTGGGCCGCCCCGTACCCTTGCAACGCCCAAACTTCCATTTCTCCAAACCTCTGGCCGCCAAACTGCGCCTTGCCACCCAGCGGCTGCTGGGTAATTAATGAATACGGCCCAATGGACCTGGCGTGAACTTTGTCATCAACCATGTGGATAAGCTTCATAATGTACATATACCCTACGGTAATCGGCTTTGGGAATGGCAGGCCGGTGTGGCCATCGTAGAGCGTTGTCTGGCCTGATTCCGGCAACCCAGCTTCCCGCAATTCTTGCTTAATATCCTCTTTGTTGGCTCCAAGCAGTGAAGGTGTGATGGCCAAATAATTCAACTTTTTGGCCGCCCAACCAAGATGGGTTTCTAAAATTTGCCCCAGGTTCATTCGGGAAGGCACTGACAAAGGAGACAACACCAAATCAACCGGCGTGCCATCAGCCAAAAATGGCATTTCGCCTTCCGGCAGAATTTTGGAAACCACGCCTTTGTTTCCATGGCGCCCAACCAATTTGTCCCCTACTTTAATATGGCGGGTTTCGGACACTTCAACCTGGATTTTTTTAATGACGCCTGGCTCTAATTTGTGCCCCAAGTCGCGCGAGAAAATTTTCACGTTAGTAACTTTGCCATGCTTGCCGTGTTCCATCCGCAAAGACGTGTCTTTGACGTCTTTGGCTTTTTCACCGAAAATGGCGCGAAGCAAGCGTTCTTCCGGAGTCAATTCAGCTTCCCCTTTTGGCGAAATTTTTCCCACCAAAATATCGTTAGGACCGACGGACGCACCTACCCGCACAATGCCTTCTTCGTCCAAATCTTTTAATTTTTCTTCTCCCACGTTAGGAATGTCGGAAGTAGTCACTTCCGGGCCGAGTTTGGTTTCCCTGACATCGCAAGTAAAATCTTCAATGTGAATAGATGTAAATTCAAATTCTTTGACTAATTTTTCAGAAATGGTGATGGAGTCTTCAAACCCGCCGCCTCGCAAAGGCAAAAAACACACCAAAATATTCCTGCCCAGCGCCAGCCGGCCCTGGTCAATGGCCGCGCCATCGGCCAATACATCTCCTTTTTTAAACTTTTCCCCTTTTTGAACAATTGGTTTTTGGTGGAAACAAGAATATTGGTTGGTTTTCACAAAAGTCTGCAGCTCGTATTCTTCTTCCGTATTTTTTCCGGCAATATCATAAAGCACTTTAATATGGGAAGCATCGGCCTCCTTAACCACGCCATTGGCGCGGGCTAAAACCACCTGGCCCGAGTCAATTGCCACATTTCTTTCTACTCCTGTTCCAACTAATGGAGCTTCGGGCCTAACCAAAGGCACAGCTTGACGTTGCATATTAGATCCCATCAATGCCCGGCCGGCGTCGTCATTTTGCAAGAAAGGAATCAGTGAAGCGGCGACAGAAATAAACTGCTTGCTGGAAACATCTGAATAATCCACTTTGGAAATTTCAACTTCGGTTGGTTCTCCTTTTACCCGGGCTTCCACTTTATCCGGTGGAATTTCGGGTAAAATTTTGCCGTTTTTATCTAATTCAACTGATGCGGTCACAATGGCGTATCTTTCTTCTTCTTGCGCTGAAAGGTAATGGACATCATCAGTCACCCTGCCGTTTTTTACTTTAAAATACGGGGCTTCAATAAATCCGTAAGGATTAATCCTGGCAAAAGAAGCCAAGTGGCCCACCAATCCCACATTCGGGCCTTCGGGAGATTCAATCGGGCAAATTCGGCCATAATGAGATGGCTGAACATCTCGCACTTCAAAACCGGCGCGCTCCCTGGTTAATCCGCCTGGACCTGTTGTTGTTAACCTTCTTTTATGTTCCAATTCAGCCAGCGGATTTTCGTTGTCCATGAATTGCGAAAACTGCGAAGAAGTAAAAAATTCTTTGACCACTGCCATCAATGGCCTTGGGTTGATAAGTTGTATAGACGTGATAGTGGCCGGATCCAAGGTGGACATCTTGTCCTTAATAATCCTTTCCATCCGCATCAAACCAACGCGCAAGCGATTTTGCAAAAGTTCGGATAAAGTTCTTACCCTTCGGTTGCCCAAATGGTCCACTTGGTCTGGCTTGGCGCTTAGATTATTGTTCAAGCGAATAATTTCTTTGACCACTTCTGCCAAATCTTCAATTTTTAAAATCCGGTCTTTTTTGTCAATGTCTTTGGAAATATCTTTGTTTTTGGGAGCTAAATCCGGCAAGCGCTGCCAAGTCTTCCATCGGCCCACTTTTGACAAGTCGTATCTGTCAAAATTAAAAAACATATTAAAAATCAAATCTTGGGCAGTGTCGGGCGTTACCAAGTCTCCGGGCCGTAAACGCCTATAAATTTCCACCAGCGCTTCTTTTTGATCTTTGCAAGTATCTCTTTTTAATGTTTCTTTTATATAATTAATTTCTCCCGTATCTGTGTCCTTGAATTCTTTTTCTATTTTTTCCACCGTGTCCAGTCCCAATGCCAAAAGCAGTGTCGTTGCCGGCACTTTTCTTTTTCTGTTTATTTTAACTCCAATGAATCCGGATTCTTCTGTTTCAAATTCCAGCCAAGCGCCACGGTTTGGAATGATCTTAGCGCCAAAAAAGTTTTTGCCGCGGTGAGACCTCATAGTAAAAAAAGCCCCCGGAGACCTGATTAATTGAGAAACCACAACCCTTTCAACTCCGTTTACAACAAAAGTCCCCCGTTCTGTCATCAGGGGGAAATCTGCCAAGAAAACTTCTTGCTCTTTTACTTCTTTGGTTTTTAAATTAACTAATCTGATTTTAGCGCGCAAAGAAACTTCTAAAGAATCGTTGTTGCGTTTTGCCTCCAAACCGTTTTTATAATTTGGCTTTCCTAACGTATAATCCAAAAACCACAATTCAAATTCCTTGCCGGTGTAGTCAACAATGGGAGAAATTTCAGAAAAAAGTTCCTTAATCCGGACCTCGATAAAATCTTCCCAAGTATCCCGTTGCATTTGCAAAAGATACGGAGTAGAAAAAGACAGTCTGGATTTTGAGAAATTTTTTAGTTTTTGTGTTATCTCAGCCATTCGCGAGGATTTAGAATCTAGAATCTAGAAAGTAGAATACGAAAGCGACGTATAAATTCTATTTTCTATTTTCTAACTTCTACTTTCTAATTTTAAAAACACAAAATACCCTCGGCTTATTAAGGGCATTGCCTCCGCTGGTTTTAAACACGCAAAAAAATCGGCGTGCAATAAAAATCAACCGAGCGAAGGTTTTCAATTTTACTTAGAGTAAAGTGGCCACTTCTTATTATGAATTTTAGCTAAAACTCAAATATAATTTAATTATATTCCTTTATATTAATTTGTCAATAGTTTCTGGCCATTATGCTTTGCAAAATGCCCAAGGAAACAAAATTGGCAATGAGGCCCGATCCTCCATAGCTAACGAATGGCAAGTAAATTCCGACAACGGGCAACATAGAAAGATTCATTCCAACATTGACTGTAAACTGGGTTATTAAAACAATGGCAAAACCAACGGCAAACAGGCGCGGAAAATTTGAATCAGACCGGATGGCGATTTTTAAAACACGCCAAATGAAAATAAGGTATAATGTAAAAAAAGCCGTAATGCCCGCCAGCCCCCACTCTTCGGCTATGACAGAAAAGATAAAGTCGGTGTGGGGCTCGGGCAAAAATCCGTACTGGATTTGCGACCCCTTGCCCAACCCTTCGCCGAAAATTTGGCCAGACCCAATGGTAATTTTGGTCTGGGTTTGGCTCCAAGCCCCCCCTAACACATCATAGGGAAACACAAAAGAAATAATCCTTTGTTTTTGGTAATCTTGCAGCAAAAAATTCCACGAAAGCGCGGCCACCAACACAAAACAAAGTAAAAGTATGAAAAAATGCCTTATTTTAATGCCTGAAACCATTAAAATGCCAATCCACATTAAAATCAACACCATGGCCCCCCCAAGATCGGGCTTGATAAAAACCAACAGAGCCGCCAAAGCTACATAAAAACCGGAAATTAAAATGTGTCTTAGTTTGTACATTTCCACGTGTCGCATGGAAAAATACTTTGCCAGTAACACAATCAAAACAATTTTAATGGGTTCAATGGGATCAAGCGTCAAAAACCCGACTTTATACCAGCCCCGCGTGCCCCGGATGACGGGGGCAAAAAAGTGCAACCCGGCCAGCAATAGCAAGCATAAAAAATATAGCACCAAAATTAAATAAGAGTTGTTCCTTAAAATCCTATAATCAAAAAAACTGATGGCCAGCATTAAAGCAAATCCGGTGGCAAAAAAAATCAGCTGCTTGTAAAAATTACCTAAATCGCTTTTGGCCAGGCCTGTGCTCCAAATGCCTGCCAAACCAAAAACGGTGATAACCACCGCGGCAGCAATCAACACCCAATCCAGTTTTTTTACATGGGCGATAATATTATTCATTGATCATATTCAAAAACTCTTTTTCGCCGATTACTTTCACGCCCAGCTCTTGCGTCCCGATAAAAATTTATCATAACAAATTTTTATACGGGATCCCGTATAATTAAATTTTAAAATTTAATTATCGGGACTTTTTTATAACATCTTTAAAAATGTTTTCTCATCAATAATTTTAATACCTAATTTCTTTGCCTTTTCAAGTTTTGAGCCCGGCTCTTTACCTGCCACCACAAAATTAGTCTTACTGGAAACTGACTCTGACGTCTGCCCGCCAAGAGCGCGGATTTTTTCTTTGGCCAATTCCCGCTCTATTGAATTTAAGGTTCCCGTTAATACAAAAACTTTGCCTTTTAATTTTTCGTTTTTTGCGCCATGCTTTTCGTGTATGATTTTTACCCCAACTTTTAAAAGCTTATCCAAAAATTTTACATTGTCTTTTTCGCCAAGCCAATGATGGATTGATTGTGCCACCACCGGCCCAATGTTGGCAATGGCATCAAAATCTTCCAGCCTTGCCTTACGCAATTTTTCCAGAGAGCCAAAATGCTTCGATAGATCAACGGCCGTTTCCTGGCCAATATTGCTGATTCCGAGCGCGTAAATAAACCGCGTCAGCGGAATTTCCTTTTTCTTTGCAATGGAATTAATAAGGTTTTCAGCCGACTTTTCAGCAAAGCGTTCCAACTGGGCCACGTCTCCTTCTTTTAATTGGAATAGATCACTAGGATCAGCAACCAATCCCTCATCAAGCAGCCGGTCAATGATTTTGGGGCCCAAGCCGTCTATATTAAACGCGGCGCGCGATACAAAATGGTAAAACGACCTCCGTTTGCGGGCAAAGCAGTTAGGATTAGGGCAGCGCCACAGCACTTCTCCATCGGCTTTTTCTAATTTTGTTTTACAACTGGGACAATGAGCAGGCATGACAAATTCTTTTTCTTTTCCGGTCCGCAATTACGGCAATACTTTAATAATGTCTGGGATCACATCACCCGCCCGGCCGACAATAACCGTGTCGCCGATTTTCAAACCGAGCCGTTTTATTTCATCTTCATTGTGAAGCGTGGCGCGGGTGATGGTGATGCCGGAAATTTGCACCGGTTTTAAAATGGCCACTGGTGTCATGGCTCCCGTCCGACCCACCTGGATTTTAATTTCTTCCACCATGCTGGTTGCCTGGCTTTGGGCAAACTTGAAAGCCACCGCTCCCCGCGGGGCTTTGCCCACCACGCCCAGTTTTTCAAACAAAACATTACTGTTGACGATAACCACAACGCCATCAATTTCATAAGAAAGCTTCTGGCGGATTTTACCCACATGCTCGTAAAACGCAAATACATCTTCAATAGATTTGCAATACCGGTTATTTCCATTGGTCTTAAAACCAAACTCTTTTAAAATGCGGTGCTTTTCTTCATGGGTTTTTGCAGGAATACCAGCCGCAATGTCATAAGCGAAAGAATCCAATTTGCGGGCAGCGGTAATTTTGGGGTCTAATTGGCGCACCGACCCTGCGGCAATGTTTCGCGGGTTGGCATAAACCGGTAGGCCTTTTGATTGCTGGGCTTTATTGATGGCTTCAAATTCTTTTTTGGAAATGAAGATTTCCCCGCGCGCCACCAACTTTTTCGGTGCGCCGGTTATTGACAGGGGGATGGCTTCAACCGTTTTTAAATTTTGGGTGATGTCTTCGCCGATAGTTCCGTCACCCCGCGTTGCGCCAGTTGTAAAAATTCCATGTTCGTATGTAAGCTCGATCGCCAGCCCGTCAATTTTCAGCTCGCAATAAAAATCTAATTGGTTTTTTTCCTGATCGGTCAACAGCTTTGAAATTCTTGCATGCCAGTCATAAAAATCCTCTTTGGAAAAAACATCGTTGAGCGATAACATGCGTTCTGCATGGCGGACTTTTTTAAATGCCTTCAACGGCTCTCCGCCAACTCGCTGAGTCGGGGAATCAGCAGTAACCAAATCTGGATATTGCTGCTCCAAATCAAAAAGCTCTTTTTTTAAAGAGTCTAACGCCGCATCGGATATTTCTTGCTTGTCTAAGACGTGGTAAAGGTAGCGGTAGCGGTTAATAAGCTCTTTTAGCTTTTTTACCCTTTGAGCAGAATCACTTTTATTCATGATTTTTAATCCGTAATAAGAGATTGCACAAGCCTTGTAGTATTATTGTAAAATCCGCGCGCATTGACGGTAAAAACAGGCGGATTGGGCGGATTAGGGACAACAGTTGCATCTATAGAATAGGTTCTGCCTTCAAATGTTGACGTGTACTGAACCCTGCAATTAATGCAATTTAGAGGATTGCAACCGTCTCCCTCCGGGTTAAGAGGGGTTGCGGTGCAAGAAGTGCATTCTTGCGGGCCACAGATTTGGCAAATATTGCAGAATCCCCTGTTTTGCTGGCCTTGCCATTGCTTTCTGTCAAAATAGAGAGTTTTTTCTATCCCGGTTTCAGAAGCGTAGAGAGCGGAAACAGAGCTTCCCATGTTTGAAAGGATTTTTACTTCACTGGTTAAAATAACGCTTACGCTCAAAACTATGGCAAGCATTACTGTCATGATGAGAAAAGTAATAATTAAAGAAACGCCTCTTTGTTTTTTCATGGCACGTTTAAATTCCTTTGCGACACCGACGTTTGGAATATTTTAGCCCCCTGGTCTCCCGATATTTGGCTATTAATGCTAAAAACCATGGTAATTCTCGGCTGAATGCCGCTTCCCGAATAAGTAAAGGCAACATTTTTGTCTCCATTAATAATAAATCGTACGTGATTAACCGAATACTTGTCTGATAAAATAATTTGCGGAGCCCCTGCATTTTTGCTTTCTTTTAGCTTGCCGTCCGTACCTATAAAAAATTCTTGGCATACGCTGTCGTCCGTAAGGAACTTTATCCCTTTATAAAAACCGGTGGAGACGTCAAAGTTGGTTAAAATGTAAAAATATCCCGGGGTTCCCATGCAACTTCCGGCCGTGTCTTTAGCTGACGTTCTTATGGACCTTGACATATATTCCATTAAATAACTCATCTGGTTTAAAAACTCCTGTTCGGCCAAAATGCGCCTTTGGTGGCCAATGATTGAGATAAAAATACTTATGGCAGTTCCCAAAACAACCATAAAAATCGCTAAAACCACGACCAGTTCCACTAACGTAACTCCTTTGCTGAATTTTTGGTTTTTGGTTTTTGGTTTTTGGTTTTTCATTAATACCAATTATAAAGATATTCTTGGGTATCAAAACTATAATTTTGATTATTGTAATTCCAGGTTACTATCACATGAACTTTCAGAATATCGGAAGCAATGCGGTCAATGATAACTTCCCTTTGAAATCTTGTGGGCGTAGAACCTACGCCCGTGTCATAGCTGTAAAATCCATCTGCATTTATATTCAGATAGTTATTGTTAAAGTGCTGCAGCTGGTTTTCGGGAGCCTCGGTTGAGGTCCCTGTTTTATAATCAGCTTCGCATCCAGAACTGCAATTTAAAAGGCCGTGATTCCAAGATTGCTGGCCGCCGGTCACAAAATTATTGTCCCTTAAGTTCCTGACAATTTCCAAGCCGTCTTGAGCTAAGTAAGAAGCAATTAATCGGTAGGAAAGCCGGTAATTCAAGCTTACAAAAGGAGTAAACGCTTGATATAAGCCAACCACGCCAAAAGCCAATATAGCAATGGTGATTATCAGTTCAACGGCTGTAAACCCAGCACCACTTTCACTGGATAATTGAAAGTTGTTTTTTCGTTTGTTTTTAAATCTAAAAATCATAAATTAATTTAATAATGGTTTTGTGAAAGTGGTGCTGGGTAAACCCTTTTTCTTTATTTTTTTTGATTTCCATTTATTTGACTTCAATCAGTCCCGATGTATTTATTGAAACAGTTCTGGTTGTATTCAAATCATTAGAAAAGGCGAATACAACATCAACTTTGCTTTGCCCTCCGTTTAATTGGTTAATTGAGGTATCGGGATTGGGCGGATTAAAATTAATGCTCGCCTTATTGCCAAAAACATTGTCAACGCTTTTAATGACAATCCCCGGTTCAGACGCGCTGAAATTAACATCGCTTATAATATAGTCAAAACCTTGGATATATTCCTTGTTGCCCGGGCTTTTATCAGCGTACAGATAATATCTGGTATTGCCAACGCCGCCTATGTCAACATATACTCCGTATCCCGCCACTGGTTGTTCTACTCCAAATGAATCTTTATATTTTACGGACGAAATTGACAGATTTTGGGCTTCCCGTATATT
>CAYIJR010000004.1:9853-24221 GCA_964363825.1 uncultured Candidatus Saccharibacteria bacterium
ATGAATCTTTATATTTTACGGACGAAATTGACAGATTTTGGGCTTCCCGTATATTTTGGGCAAACTTATAAGCGGTTCTTGAAAGGGCGAATTGAAGCTGGATTTTGGGAAAATTCGAAATAACAATAGCAGGCAAAATAACCATGATTGCAATTACCACCATTAATTCAACCACCGTAAAACCACCTTGCGATTTAAGATTCCCGCCTGCGCCAAGGCTTTGGCGGGCAGGTAAGATTTTTGATTTAAGATTTCTAGTCATTTTCTAATAAATAACCAAATTTAAGTACCAACTAATTATTTGCGGGCCCCAAAACATAGCCAGAAATGTCCCTAAAATTAAAAACGGCCCGAAGGGTATTTCGCTTTTCAATCCCTTCTTTTTTAAAAATATCGCTCCTACTCCTATTATAGCACCAAACAAGAAAGCTAAAAATAATCCTGCTAAAATGTTGGGAAAGCCCAAAATCAAACCCAATAAAATGGCTAATTTCACATCGCCAAAGCCCATCCACCGGCCGCGGGAAATAAGGTAGATGATTAAAAAAAATCCAGATGCTGTGGCTGCCGCTAAAATGTAGTTAAAAGAATTTTCAAAAGTTAATAAACGATATGCAAAAGCAATGCCGATGGCTGGGAAAAGGACTTTGTCTGGTATTAAATAATGCTTTAAGTCGTAAACAAAAATCACGATCATGGAACTTGAAACGTAAAACATGAAACATAATTTTACAAAATCCCAAATTCCCTTGGCCCACAGGACATCCCGAAGGCTGATACCCAATGCCCAATTAAATCCCAATGACCAAAATATTAAAAGAAAAATAATTCCTGTAAGCAATTCCACGATTGGATACTGGATTGATATTTTTTCATGGCAATACCTGCATTTTCCGCCCAAAGCAAAAAAGCTGAAAAGGGGAACTAAATCCAGCCAGTTTAAAGTATGCTTGCAGTGGGGACAATATGACCTGCCACTCAAGCTTTCCTCTTTTTCCAATCTATAAATAACAACATTCAAAAAACTGCCTGTGGCCAGCCCCAGTAAGAATATAAATAAGTAAACCAAAAACATCTTTTAAGACAAAGCAATTAATCTATTATACCATTTTTAAAGTAATAAAAAACACCCTATGTAGCAAGTGTGGGTGTTTTTTAAAATATTATTGACAAACGTAGCTAGGAGTAGCACCACCAACACAATTTCCCACACCAGTGGGACCACCAGAAAAACCGGTACTATCTACACACCAAGAACCTCCGCCATTTAGGGTGCTTCTTACACACCAAGCTGTTGCAGTAGCATCAGGACATGAAACAGTACCGCCCGCAGTAACAATCGCACTTCTTGGACCAGTAAAACCACCAGTACCAGCGGCACAAGTACCTCCAGTAATAAAGGTTGCGTATGAGCTAGGGGTTGTAGAGTCATATAACACAGCTGCGTTAGTTCTTATGCTTCCTAAGTTTCCTTTTATGGCAGCATCTTTGCCCTTCGCTATATACTGAGTCACATTGACTAACACAATTGCAGCCAAAACAGCAATAATGGCAACTACTACTAATAATTCAATAATCGTAAAACCTTTTGATTTTTTTGCTATCATTTTTTTATTCTTAAAATCTAATGATTTCGACCTTTTAAATTTAGTCAAATCCGTCATTTTTAATATCTTATATCATTATATTATTTATAAAAAGGACTATCAACAGTAAATATGTGGATAACTCGGAGGCTTATTTTAATAAGCCGACGACCCGCCTAAATTTTTGGATTTTTACTTTCTTGAATATAGTTTTTTAAGATTTTCTTCAAATATAGTCTCCCCCAGCCAGTTTTAAAATATCTTTCTCTATCCATCGCATCTTTTTTATTCTGATACGCTTCATAGTACGCTATTTCCAAAGGTCCTTTGTTTCTTGTAGATTCTACTAATTCCCTTGCATGCTCACTCCATCTTTTTTTAAGATTATCGGTGTATCCTTTGTACAATTCATGATGCTTTTTTAAAAATAAAACATAAACATAATACATAAAAATCCAAAAACTTAGGCGGGTGAGCTCGCTTCGCTCGCTCAAATATTCCCTAGCGTTTGATAAAGAGGTGACAATACGGAAATGGCTATCATTGCCACTATTAATCCCAAAAAGATTATCATGATGGGCTCCAATAAGCTGGAAAATAAATCAATAGTTCTTTTAATTTCTTTTTGGTAGAAAACCACAATTTCCATTAAGGTTTTGTCCAGCTTGCCGGTTTCCTCGCCGACTTTAATCATCTGCACTACAAAGGCGGGAAAATAATCCGGGTATTTTATCATTACCGCGCTGATTTTCTCGCCTTCCGAAACCTCCTTGCCAATTTCAGCAATAATTTCTTTGTAAACCACATTATTGACAGTGTCTTCGGTAATTTTTAATGCGCGGTTAATGGAAATTCCGGCGGAAACCAGAGTGGAAACATTGCTGCAAAACCGAGTGAGGAATACTTTTTTCAGCAAATCATTAATAAAAGGCACTTTTAGTATCAGCCTGCCAAAATTTTGCCGGCCCTCTTTTGTCCTAAAGTAAAAGACAGTGGATGCTATTAAAAAAAACAATATTGCTAATAAAACCCACCAATAATCTTCAATTACTTTGTAAAATCCTAGCATTAATGATGTAAAAAAAGTGGGCTTGGCGCCAGATTCAATAATAAGTTCTCGGATTCTCGGCACCAATTGAGTTATGATAATGCCGATGACCACAAACATTACCACAATGACGAAAATGGGATAAATGGCCGCCTGCCGGACTTGGGAAATAATGTCGTCCTCCCTTTCTAAGTTTTCTGAAATGTAATTTAAAACCCCGGAAATATTTCCTGATGTTTCGCCGGATTTCACCAAACTGATATAAAAACTGTCAAAAATTTTAGGATAGTTGACCAGAGCATCCGAAAGCGATTTTCCCTCCTCCACCATGGTGGCAATTTCAGAAATGGCTTTTTTAAAATTGGTGTTTTTAACCTGCAAAGCCAGGCTGGAAAGGCTTTGGACTACCGGCACGCGAGACTGCAACATCACTGACAACTGCCTAAAAAAAACGGCCAAATCTTTTTTGGAGATCTTTTTTTCAAAACGGACATTTTTTAAAAAAGATTCTCTGGTTGCTTCTTCTTCCAAAGATGTGACAAAAATGTTGTACTTTTGCAACAACAAAATGGCGGCATCTTTAGAATGCGCCTCAATGGTGCCAGTTTCCACTTTTCCCTCTTTGGTGCGGGCTTGATAATTAAATTTCATAATAGGTCAAACCAAAAATATTTAAACAATCTTCTTGTTTCTCATGGTTAGCAAACTTGAAGCGAGGATATTGGATATCTCAATTGTTTCATCTATTATTTCCTTTATTTTAACCTTGTCCACTAAATTATTTGTATCCCTTAAAAGATACAGCCAATACTTGGTTTCATTTGCTGATTTTAATGCAATATCAAAGTATCTGGCAAAATCTTTTTTTGAGTTTGACGCTTTTGCTTCAACAATATTGGCGCCTATGCTTGTCAGACTCCTGATTAACTGATTGATAATAATTTTACTGACTTTATCTTCAGAAATCGTACTGATAAATTTTAGAGATTTCACTGTGTAAAAATAGACCCGATTTTTAAATTCTGTTTTTGGATTTTGCTCTGTGGTTTTGGTATTTGGTTTTTGCATTTTGGTTTAATTTAGCGCAGTAGGTTTTTAAGTTCCATGGGATTTAATGAATAATCAATGGAATCATTCAAGGAAATTTGTTTGTTGCGCACAAGGTCAGACAGCGAGCGGTTTAAAGAAATCATGCCTTCTTTCATAGAGGTTTCAATGACCGCTGGGATTTCGTGGGTTTTGTTTTCCCTTATCAAATTGGAAACGGCTGTGTTGCAGATCATCACTTCGCAGGCGGGGATAAATCCTCCGCTAATCCTGGGAATCAGCCGCTGGGAGACCACCGCCAGCAAAGACCCTGCCAGCTGGAAACGGATTTGGTTTTGCTGGTCGGCCGGAAAAACATCAATGACCCGGTGGATTGACTGGGCCGCCGAATTGGTGTGAAGCGTTGCAAAAACCAAGTGCCCGGTTTCAGCCGCGGTGATGGTAGTGGAAATGGTTTCCAAGTCACGCATTTCCCCAACCATAATCACATCAGGATTTTGCCTGAAACTGGACCTTAAAGCCGTCGCAAAACTGTTGGTGTCAATCTCCACTTCTCGCTGCTCTATAATAGCCCGGTCAGCTTTGTAAACATATTCTATCGGGTCTTCAATGGTAATGACGTGGACGGCCCGGGTATGGTTTATCTCGTCTATCATGGCGGCCAAGCTGGTTGATTTACCCTGGCCCGATGCGCCTGTTACCAAAACCAAACCCTGGGTTTTATTGAGAAATTCGTGGAGGACCGGCGGCAGAGACAACTGTTCAATAGTTTTAATATTAGCAGAAATCAGGCGCAGGGCCATGCTGACGGCATTCCTTTGGAAAAAAATGTTGAC
The DNA here is from genome assembly GCA_964363825.1 of uncultured Candidatus Saccharibacteria bacterium. Lineage (GTDB taxonomy): Bacteria > Patescibacteriota > Minisyncoccia > Minisyncoccales > Staskawiczbacteraceae > VGLO01. Next base: position 14,371 of record CAYIJR010000004.1, read on the forward strand.
TCGGAACCTGGCCTTGCCCTCAAAGTCATAGGAAAAGTCAATTTCTTTTTCTGCTAAAAACTTCTGCTTTTTGGCTTCATCCATTAAGGCAAAGGCCAGGCCTTTGGCATCTTCTTTGGTAAGGATTTTTTCCTTCGCCAAAGGCACCAATTGCCCGGTAATCCTGATGGTGGGGGGATGGCTAACCGAAACCAGCAAGTCGGATGCTTCTTCTTTAATGGTGATGTCTAAAATTTTCTTTAATTGTTGCGAGTAATCCATGTGTCAGAATCTTGAATTTAGTATCTGGTAGCTTGAATTGAATTATGAATTTAGAATTTTTTTATTCTTTATTCCGTATTCTATTCCAGCTTCAAGATACAGAATTCCAGATTCACATTACTTGAGTATTTCCCTCACAGCGTTTATAATTTCCTCGGGAGTGGTTTGGATTTTCAAAAAATATTTTAAAATTTTAAAATGGAAAATATTATTTCTGCTGATTTCTTCACTGTCATTTGAAGCAACTATCACTTTTAAGTTTTGTGTTTTGGGGTCTGACCTTATGACTTTCATAAGTTCCCAACCCTCATTTTCAACCGCAGCGCCACCCCGTTCTTTTGGAATTTTTATATCTAAAACAACCAAATCGGGATAAGTATTCCTTATTTTTTCCAGGGCCATTTTAGTGTCGCCGGCAATATCCACCTGGTAGCCCTCTCTCTTAAATTGGTTTGCGTAGATGTCCACAATAAAAGGGTCATCTTCCACAAATAAAACCCGCTTCATATAATATAATCCTAATCTACAAATGAATCCGAATGCCACGAATACGCTATTAGGATGGGCGCATTCGGGTAATGTTTTGCGTAGCAAAACTTTGCGCTATTCGGATGCTATTTTTCTTCCGTTGCCCTTTCTACTTCATCTAAAGTAGTTTCGCCCGCCAGTACCTTAATAATGCCTGCCTGTGCCATGGTAAGCATGCCTTGTTTTCGCGCTTCTTGTAAAATCAAACTTTCAATCGGGTTTTTTAAAATAATATCCGCTAAACCATCAGTCATAGACAATACTTCGTAAAGCCCCATTCTTCCTTTGTATCCTTTAAAATTGCACACTTCGCATCCATTGGCCGTATAAACATATAAAGGATTTGGAATTTTAAATTCTTTCTTGACATCCGAAGGCAAATTCTTTAAGTTTTGCATGACGTAGTTTTTCGTTTTATCATTAAGCCTTACTTTCTTTTTGCATTTGTCGCACAATATCCTGATAAGCCGTTGGGAAATAATAACCCGCAATGTAGAGGGTATTAAAAATGGCTTAATCCCCATATCAATCAGCCTTGGCACAACTCCCACGGCAGAATTTGTGTGCAGGGTGGACAAAACAATGTGTCCGGTCAACGCCGCGTGGGTAACCAAACTGGCCGTTTCTTCATCTCTGATTTCCCCAACCATGATAATGTTTGGGTCTTGCCTTAAAATTTGGCGCAGTCCTTCGGCAAAGCTGTAGCCAATTTCCGGTCTTACGTGAGACTGGTTGACACCAGGTATTGAATACTCAATCGGATCTTCAACTGTAACAATGTTGACTGTTTCTTGGTTTAGGGTGCGCAAAAGCGCATAAAGAGTAGTTGTTTTTCCAGAACCGGTGGGACCGGTAGCTAAAACCAGCCCATGCGGTTTTTTTATAGCTTCTTTGATAACCTGGAAATTCCTTTCACCAAAGCCCATTTTGTCAAAAGACCTCAATCCCTCTTCAGGATCCAATACCCTGATTTCCACTTTTTCCCCATACAAAGTGGGAAAGGTGGCAACTCTAAAATCAATGTCTTTATTATTTATTTTAGCAGAAAAACGGCCGTCTTGGGGAATTCGGTTTTCATCAATTTTCAAATTAGAAAGTATTTTAATTCGGGAAACAATGGAAAGGTGCACACTCAAAGGCAAAAATAAGCTCAAGTGCAAAACGCCGTCCTGGCGGAACCTGACATTCAGTTTTTCCCGGCCCGGCTCAATATGGATATCGGAAGCCGACCCCTCAATGGCATGGCGCAAAATGACCAATACCATTTTAATAATCGGGGCTTCGTCAATAATTTGGGAAGCAACCGGAGGTTGGGGCGCGTTAACCAACACATCGCCGTCGGCCTTGCCCAACTCCGTCAGGGCTTTTTTGGTTTCCCCTGTCAGCGTCCGTCGCTGCTTTAAAATGTTGTTTAAGTCTGAAAATGTGATCAAATAAATTTCATAGATAAAATTTTCCTTGCGGCTTAAGAATCGCAAAGCATTCTGGGCTAAAATATTTTCAGGATACACCATGCCTACGCCCACCGCGTTTCCCTTTTTAAACAGCGGGATCATTTTGTAATTCATGGCCGCTTCTTCCGATATTAACTCCAGCACCTTCGCAGGGACTTGCTCTGAAGTGGGCTTGTATAAAGGCTTTTTGATAATCCGACTTTTTAACTCAAACAAAGACGGCTCGTCAATAATTTTATTTTGCAAGATGATTTCTTCTTCGGTTTTTTCCGTTTTTTGAATTTCGGCCTGCAGCTGGATTTTCCTTTCCTCGCTCACTATGCCTTGGCCGTATAATTCTTCGAGTAACTTCATAAAAATATAATCCTAATATACGAATAATATGCGAATGCCACAAATACGTATTCGGGGCATTCGGATTTCATTCGGATGGTATTCGGATTGTAATTTTAGTATGGCACAAAAGGATCGCTTCTGCCCGCATTGGTTTCTTGCAAACTCACGACTGTAAAGCCCATTTGTTCTAAGGATTTCCGGGCGGCATCTTTATGCATGGCTGAAATTTTCCCAACGGCCTGTTTGCCATTGTTATCTTGAGCTGTATAAGAAAACTCTGTTTCAATATCCTCAAACAATTGTAAATTTTTGACTTGCTGCGAATCAATAATGCTCAAGTTCAGTTTGATGTCTGGCGTCACATAGGTTTGTGAATCTGGAATCTTGATGGTGATATTTTTCAGTGACGGAACAAAAATGAATGAAGCCACTGCAATCAAAACGACGGTTGCAAGGGATATTAACCCCCAAAAAAATGTTCTTTGCCTTTTTTTTGGCGATATCAGAACAATAGCCATAATTTTAGAATCTAGAATCTAGAAAATAGAATCTAGAATACGAAAAGTAAAATTCTATTTTCTATTTTCTAACTTCTACTTTCTTTCGGTTAGTAGGTGTGGGTTTTCAATGATAATTTAAAATCGTAAATTTCTGATTGGCTTTTTTTCTGCACTGCCTCCGGTAAAAACTGCTGCGATGAAAAAGAAATGGTGTCTACTTCAAATACCCTTGAAGAACCCTCTAAGGAAGAAATGAAATCTTTCAGCCCCTGGTAGTTGCCCAGCAATTCAGCCGTAAAAGCAATGTCTTTTATCTGTTTTGTCCCAGCTTCATCGCCAAGAGAAGCATTAGCAGTATTGGCCGCCCGTTGAAACCCGGAAGCAGCCTGTAAAAATACGATTGATTTTAAAATCAAGCCCGTTTCAGACCCCTTTTTTTGCAAAAAATATACTATTGGCGCAAGAGAAACCCTGTCTGGAAGGGCATTGTCAATTTTTTCCAAGGAATCTTTCTTGCTTTCTATTTCTAAAATCACTTCTGAAATTTTTTTGAAATAAGATGATTTGCCATTATATTCCGCCTGTTTTTCAACCAACCGGTTTTTCAAATCCATTAATGCTTGGTATTGGGGCCACGCCAAAAGGAACACCATCGCCAGGGTAATGATTATTAAAATAATAATTGCAACGGGCTTGTTAATTTCCATGTAAATATTAATTTGCCAAAAAGGCCAACAAAGACAGGCGCAAAACGTCTTTGTGAACTTCCCAAGCTGACTTTAGAACAGTTCCAGTCACAATATAAGCTTTATCATTTTTTATCAAAACTAATTGGATCATCTTTAAATTACTGGCCAGCGGAGGAGATTTTGTATAAGTTATTTCGGTTAAGTAAGCCGGCAAGCTGCCGGCAAATAATTTCTCGCTTGTTACCAAGGCATAATTTGATAAAGATTTAGACAGCGCTGAATTCTGGTTGGCAACATATGCATCCAATCCTAATCCTCTTGCCGGCCCGGAAGCCACCTGCACAGTTGCCGTAAAAAAATTGGCGCCTTCTTGGTCAGCTTGAACATTGGAAAAAGTGGCCAAAGCTCCCGGCTGTAAAACTCCGCTTAAAAGCCATCCCTTTGGCGCCCGAATGCTAAAATCCCCATCAGGGCTTTGGTATGGCTGCAATTCAAGGCTGGGCGGAGATGAAATGGCGGGAACACTTGGTTCGGAAGATGGCGCTTCCACTTTATAATTAAAAATATTCGGGTTTAAAACAAGGTTTATGATAAAAGTAATTCTATTGGAAGCTTCAGCCTGGGAACTCAAAACAGTGATGCTTTTGACATGGTCTGTGCTTTGTTCAAATGCCTGCACTTGGCGGCTGAATGTTTCCATGCTGTTTGATTCCCCCGTCAGCCTAATTTCACTGTTGGATTGGGACATGTCAAAATTGGAAAACCATACATCAGGCAGCGTGACAGATTCTACGAAACCGAAAATAGCCGAAGAAATTTTGTGGCTGTTGACAATGACTACAAAGTCATCTATTTTTTTTTTATAATCCAGCGCTTTTTTTTCAGCGGCTTTTTGCTCTTTTGTCCCGTAAACAGCTTGTTTTTCATCTAATTCGTTGATTTTTTGCTTATACCGCCAAGACTGAACAAGAAAAAATGCGTAAAGCAATACCGAAATGACGAATATTGACAAAAATAAATAAAAAGCAATGTTGAGCCAAAAAGACCGGCTTTTTAGGGGACTTTGCAAATGGCTTTGGCTGGCGCTTAATCCATTTCTACTTGTCCCATTCGCATTTCCATTCTTTAAAATGTAGCCATTGCCATTGTTTATTCCGTTACCATTAGCCATTTAGTTATTGGGTGTTGGGTATTAGGTGTTGGCAAAAACCTAACACCCAGTACCTAACACCTATCTTATTATACAATTAAAAATTAAACTGTCCTAATTTAATCCGGCCAACGCCGCTCCAACCGCCACCGAAAATCTTGGGCTCATTTCTTTCAATTCCTGGTCAAGAATGGGCGGATACAAAAAGTCTGAAAAGCAGTTGGGAATATACACATTTTTTTTCAGGCTTTCGGCAAAATACTCTTTCAGCCCAGGCAGGTTGGCCGTGCCTCCGGTTAAATAAATTTCTTCCACTTGTTTTTGCTCTGTCTGGAAAAATTCAGCTGAAATATTTTTTATTTGGGCCAACAAAGGGTCAATTAAAAGATATAATGTTTCAGAAACTCCCGGCCTTTTAGAAGTAATCCCCTCTTTATTTTTTATTTCTTCGGCCTTGTCCAGCCCAACTCCCAACGCCGAAGAAACCGCTTTAGATAATTGCCCGCTGTAAAAATTAAAACTGTAACTTCTCCTTAAAAATCCCCGGTCAATAATGTTGATAGTTGAGCTTTGCACGCCAATGTCCATTAAGCACACGGTTTTTTTATTATTTTTAATCAGGGAGCGGGTAACGCTCAAAGCTTCCGCTTCCAAAGCATAAATTTCCAGGCCTGCCGCTTTTGCCATTGTCTGGTAATCTTGGATAACTTGATTGGGGACCGCCACTAAAAACACTTTGATGGCAGATTTTTTTTGGCCTGGCGTAGAAGAAATAATTTTCCAGTCCAAAGTAACTTCTTTGATGGGCAAAGTAATGTACTGGGAAGCATTGTATTTTATAGCGGCGGCAACTTCTTTGTCGGGCATTGGGGGGATTTCAAAAGAAGTGCAGAAAGTGGAAAAATCCGGTATGGAAAAAATGACTGCCTTGGTTTTTATGTGTGCCTCATCTAAAATGCCTCGGATTGCCTTGGAAACCGCGGTGTTAGGCAAGAGTCCGGTGCCCTTTTTGGCGCTTATCAACGGCTCTTGGGAAATGACCGATGACTGTATTTCTCCATAATTTTCCAAGGTCTTACCCTGTCCCCAGCGTGAAATTTCCACCACTTTCACCGCCGAAGTCCCAACATCAATGCCCACCATCTTTTTGGGAAAAAACATCTTAAAAGGATTTATCATGAAATTCTAAATTCGAAATCCTAAATTCTAAACAAATTTAAAACTCAAATGTTCAAAACACGTTTTGAATTTTGGACTTTGGTTATTTGGACTTGTTTAGGATTTGTAATTTTGTATTTTGGATTTAATTTTATTATACTTTAAATATGCAAACTATGATACACCCAAAACATGTGGATAAAATGATGTCTTTCTTGCTGGAATTATTTTTTCCTTCTTTTTGTTTGGGCTGTCAAAAAGAAGGCGTTTTATTGTGCCAGGATTGTAATTCAACCTTGGAAATTTCAGAATATAATTATTGTTTGTGTTCAAAACCGCTTCGGCTGCCGACTGGCAGCCGAAGCGGAAAGTGCCAAAATTGCCAGGACAAAAAACTGGCCGGATTATATTTTGCTTTGCCTTACAAAGAAAAGTTTTTGACTAAAAAGCTGATTTACCAATTCAAATACAAGCCCTACTTAAAAACGTTGGCAAAAGATTTAGATAGCATTTTGGTAGAGCATTTGGTTTTGGCCAAAAACAACACGGAGGACATTTGGGAAAACAGCGTGTTGATTCCCGTACCCATGGACATGAAAAAAATGAAAAATAGGGGATACAACCAGTCAGCAGAATTGGCAAAAGAATTGTCAAAAACTTTGAAAATTCCTGTTATTTTGGGCAATTTGGTAAAAATAAGGCAAACTTTGCCCCAAATGGAGCTTTCAGCCAAAGACCGCCAGGAAAACTTAAAAGGCGCGTTTTTTGTCAAAAACGCGCCAGAAATTAAAAACAAGAAGATTTTTTTAGTTGACGATGTCTACACCACCGGCGCCACCATGGAAGAATGCGCCACTGTCCTACGGACAGCTGGGACAAAACAAGTCTGGGGCATTGTCCTATCCCGCGAGGGATAAAACACCTGTCATTGCGAGCGAAGCGAAGTAATCTCAAGATGAACGAGATTGCTTCGCTTCGCTCGCAATGACGGATTAGAGATGGTTTGCAGGCAGGCTTTTAGTTAGGCTTATCCTAACTAAAATTCCAACGGCTAAACGGTGAAATGACCGTTTAGCCGTTGGAATAATCACAAAAAGTGATAAACTTCAATGATAGTCGCCCTTTTCATAACTCAAACACGGAGGGGAAAATGTCCAAAAATAGAAAGCTTGGATGGCGGGCATTTGAAGTACTTTTGCTTATAGCTGTTTGCCTGTATGCAATTTGGCAAACTGACATTTCCAATGATCCAAAAATGGGTGTCATATTTTGGATATTGGCGCTCGGCCTTTCTGCAGCAAGCATGCGCTTGATAATTATTGCGGTTGCCGGCTGGTGCAATTATGACATTTTTAAGTTGTTAGCCAGAAAAAGACGGAGGAAAAAAAGACCGCCACCCGATAAACCGCGAATTTGATTCTCTGTAATTTCGTTTTTAGTAAGGCTTTTTAGTAAGGCTTAGCCTTACTAGTAATGCTAATCTGGCGTCTAACTCCTAAAACAAAACCCGTGCTTTCCAGCTCGGGTTATTTTTTTGGCAATTTTGATAGGTCATTCCACTAATTCGGCTTTGTCCCACCCTTGTCCTACCCACAACAGGATAATCGTCGCGTCTTTGCATTGCGGAGCAAAGATTTCTCTGGCATTTTTTAGGTGCTGGATTTGCTCCTCTTTACTAACCGGGTTTCCTGCACATCCTTCATGGCCAACGATCGCCACAAGTTTGGAGCCATGATGATGCACGGAAATTTTTACTCTCTTTACAATATTATTAATCACCGGGGTATCCAAATTGTCCGCCAAAATTTTATTCGGGCCGGGCTCGGTAACCATATCCACGTAATCTACGCCGTAATTTTCTTTCATATAATTTTTTACGGCGTCTTGAATCCTGCCGTCCATGCAATTGACGGCGCAGGCAAAAGAATGTTTTTCCTCCATGTTTTTGGGTTTTTTGTTGTTAAAAAAAAGCCAAACAAGAAATGAAATAAAAGTTGCCACTATGCATAGCTTTATAGCTCGGCACCACTTCTCATTGCCCTTGCACATCTTCAGCTTCCTTTCGTGCTTGAGTTTTCATATTGCCAACGACGCAAAGAACTATTTGCATCTTACCAAATATCCGCAATTTTTCAAATGCGGAGGAGGTGGGATTCGAACCCACGAGGCCCGTGAAGGCCGCGGTTTTCAAGACCGATCCGATAGACCACTCCGGCACTCCTCCGATATCATTATTAACACATAAAGCATTTGTTTTCAAATGTTGTGATATAATGGAGGTATAGTAATTCGCATATAAACACATGAGAGTCCTGCTACCAAAGGGAGAACAAAATAAATTTATTAATCAAATTCTGGAAAAAATTTCTATTGTGCAAGCTGCGCGGCTATGCAATCTTTCCGAAAGGACAATCAGAGACTGGCGGCGTGAAAAGTTTTTAATGAAAAAAGATGCCATGTACAAACTTTCTAACGCAACAAACCTACCGTTACCAAGTAATTTTGAAGAAAAAAGCGACTATTGGTATGTTAACCCATATCCAGGATATACAATCGCAATGAAAAGTGGAAAATTTGGCGGCAACTCTGAATACAGAAAACAAAAAAGATACGAATGGTGGCAAAATAAAGGAAAGTTTTTAAACATTCCTATTTTCAAGAGAAAACCAATACGCAAACCAGGAAAAAGTAAAAAATTGGCAGAGTTTATAGGTATTATGCTGGGAGATGGGGGTATGACCACATACGCAAATCAAATTTGTGTAACTTTAAATAATAAGGATGATAAAGAATATATTAAATTCGTAAGTAAACTTATTGAAAAACTTTTTTCTCAAAAACCAAGCATCATTAATCACAAGAGCGCTGTTGCAGCAAAAATTTTAGTTTCCAGCACAAGCCTTGTTGATTATTTAGTGTTACGAGGCTTAAAAACTGGCAATAAAATAAAAATGCAGGTAGATATTCCAGATTGGGTTAAGGACAATTTAGAATTTGAGAAGGCTTGCATGAGAGGTCTTATGGATACTGATGGTTGCCTTTTTTGGGAGTATCACAAAATTAAAGATAAAAAATATTGCTACCCAAGGCTATCGTTTGTAACTGCATCGGTACCATTAAGAAATTCTGTGGTTGCCATTTTAGAAAAATTAAATTTACACCCAAAAATAAGAGGCGAAAATCAAAGATATGTTCAGATTGAAGAGAAAGAAAAAATTTCTGATTACTTTAAAATAGTCGGGTCAAGTAACCCAAAACACTTGAATAAGTACTATAAATAGGGCATTATTACAGCAGGTTAGGAGAGGTGACTGAGTGGTTTAAAGTAGCAGGTTGCTAACCTGCGCCGGCGCAAGCTGGCTCGTGGGTTCAAATCCCACCCTCTCCGCTAGGTAAATTAAAAGTCGATTTATTAACTATTAACCATAAAAATTATGGAAAATATAGTTTGCAAAAAATGCGGAATGCCTGCCGACTCTCCAATGGCTTACAAATGCGACGTGTGCGGCGCTGAATCGGAAAGCCACGACCCTTCTCACACCTGCGGCGGCACCAACTGCGTAGTCAAATGTTCCGGCTGTAAAAAATCAGAAACGCAATGCAGCTGCTAAATATTGCTAAATATTACCGGCAAATTTGTTTTGAACAAATTTATTGGCTTGTTTTAAGTTGTAAATTTTATGAAGCGCCCGTAGCTTAACGGATAAAGCGTTTCCCTGCGGAGGAAAAGAGTGTAGGTTCAATTCCTGCCGGGCGCACAAATAAAAAAGCCCTC
>CAYIJR010000005.1:0-23211 GCA_964363825.1 uncultured Candidatus Saccharibacteria bacterium
CGGTACAGGGCTCGAACCTGTGAACCTCTTTTACGTCAAAAAAGCGCTCTACCAATTGAGCTAACCGCCCGGATTTTATTTCTCAAGATGTTTTATAAGTTCTTCGATTGAATAAAATGGGCCACTCATATTTTTACCGGTTTTAATATCTTTTTCTACTTCGGCCAGCCAGCTTTCCATGTAAGGGGTCATTTTTTCATCACTACTTACATGGGGCATTTCTCTTTTAGTAAACTTACTCATGTTTTTATTTTAACGAATACATTTTTTACTTTGCTTTATTAATTCTTATTTTTCTAATGCACCGTTTTTCGTAAATCTGCAATGCGTTTTTTATTCATTGTGGGCCCACCAGGATTCGAACCTGGGACCTGTCCGATATAAGCGGAATGCTCTGCCGCTGAGCTATGGGCCCATTCATGCGTACCCTACTTTTCACGGCCGTGAAAAGTAGGGTACGCAGGTTTTTGATTATTTTTTATGTTTTACGCCTATCAGCTTCTCAAATTCTTCCCTTTCTATGGTTTCTTTTTCCACCAGAGTTTTGGCGATTTTTTCCAGCAAATCTTTTCTTTTTTTAACAATGCTTTCGGCTGTTTTCTCCCCGCTTTTTATGATTGATTCCACTTCTTTGTCAATTTTTTCTGCTACCGATTCAGAATATCCTCTTTGTCCTGCGAGTTCCCCGCCCGTAAAAACCAGCTCGTCTTTTTCGCCAAAAGAAATAGGTCCAAGTGTGGAAGACATGCCGTATTCTTTAACGATCCGGCGCGCCAATTCAGAGGCTTTCACTAAGTCGTTGGAAGCACCCGTGGTCATTTCGCCAAACCGCAATCTCTCGGCCGCAAATCCGCCAAACAAGGTGGCGATTTCCGCCATGAATTGCGTTTTAGTGCGCATTTTATTTTCCTCTGACGGGATGTGTAACGTGTAGCCTGCCGCCATGCCGCGGGAAATAATGGAAATTTTCCTGACGGGTTCGGTGCCGGGGATGGAAGAAGCAACCAGGGCGTGGCCGGCTTCGTGCCAGGCGGCAATTTCTTTTTCTTTTTTGGATAAAATGTGGGATTTGCGTTCTGGTCCAAGCAAAACCTTTTCAATGGATTCCAAGAAATCATTTTGGAAAATATGGGTTTTGTTTTCCTTGGCGGCCAACAAAGCGGCTTCGTTGGCCACGTTGGCCAAATCAGCTCCCGAGAACCCCGGCGTCCTTTCGGCGATTTCTTTGAAGTTTATTTTTGTGTCCAGCGGTTTGCCCACGGAATGGATTTTTAAGATGGCCTCCCGATCGTGGACATCGGGCGGGTCCAAGACAATTTTTCTGTCAAATCTTCCCGGCCTTAAAAGCGCTTGGTCTAAAATGTCGCCTCTATTGGTTGCTCCCATGACAATGACGCCGGACTCGCGGTCAAAGCCGTCCATTTCTACCAAAATCATGTTGAGGGTTTGCTCTCTTTCATCGTGGCCTCCGCCAATTCCCGCCCCTCGGTGGCGGCCGATGGCGTCCAGTTCGTCAATGAAAATAATTGATGGGGAAGCTTTTTTGGCCATGGAAAATAAATCTCGCACACGGGCTGACCCGACTCCCACAAACATTTCCACAAATTCCGATCCGGAAATGGAAAAAAACGGCACATTGGCTTCACCGGCAACGGCCCTTGCCAAAAGTGTTTTGCCCACGCCACTTGGTCCCAAGAGCAAAACGCCCCGCGGGATTTTCGCTCCCATTTGCAAATATTTTTTGGGGAATTTTAAAAAGTCCACGATTTCTATCAATTCTTCTTTGGCTTCTTTCAGCCCTGCTACGTCTTTGAAAGTGATTTTTTGCTTATCATGTCCTTCGGCGCCAAAAATCCTGGCCTTGGCTCGAGTAAAATCAAATACTTGCATGGCGCCGGATTTGGTTTGGCGCATCATTGACCACAAGAAAAACCCAATAATTACCAACGGTAAAATGCCGTAAATTAAAATGGGCACCAGCCATGACCAGACGCTTTCTTTGGCGGTTTCGGCGCTGATTTCTACTTTTTGCAGTTTGAATTGGTCAGCTCCCAATTTCACCAAAGCATCGGGCAAAACCGAATTTGACTCTTTCATTGACTCGGCAGTTTTGTCGTCGGCATATGTGATTGAAATACTGTCACCCGAAACCGTAATTTTTTTAACTTTGTCTTGATTAATGTCTGATACTAATTGGGAAAGGGAAATTTGGTTTGCCGGCTGGGCGGGCAAATACACCAAACTGAAAACGCCTCCGATAATCAAGAGGATTAAGACAACGAAAATAAAATTTTTAACAAGTGGATTAAGTTTCATAATTTTTGTGAAAAATTTCCTACGAATTACGAATTTCAGCGAATTACGAATTCGTTGCAGGTTTTTATTTTTTAATACGATTATATTAGCATTTTGAGGTGCATCTTCCAAGGTCTTGACACACATTTATAAATATGCTATAATGGAGCGTATAATTGAACAGCTCTTTTTATAGCACTTCACACGATTTTGCTGGTAATGTGGGCTTGTCGGTAAAATCGTGTGAAGCGTGTTTCACTATTTTCCAAGGAGACTGTTATGAACGTTCAGAGTCCCCATCGGTTGGTTGCCATCAAGTTCTCAATGAATGCGGATTTGATCCCCCGCGAGCTGGGCAAACTCAAGCAGGCCGAATACAGCGAGGTGAAATTTCACCACGGGCCGACCGGCACCAAGCTCTACGAGGAGCCAGTGCCATCATGTTCGGTGGCGGAATTGATTGAAGAACTTGAACCGCAGGGATACGAGTTCGCCGGAGCTTCGTACGAAAGGCGTCCCGACCCGAATGGAGGCAGGAAGATTTACCACGCCGCGTGTTATTTCTTTTATCTGCGCGATTTCGCCACACCATCTGATGAGTTCAAAAAAAAGCGCTATGCGTTGCGCCAAGAACTCAAGGGGCTTTCTTCGGATGCCCTCTGGACAATGCGTCGTGCCGACGATAACCCTCTCTATGGTCCTGATGGCTTGCCGGTTGACGATGAGCACACTCTGGAAATCAACCTCAATGGCCGCCAGCCCTTGGTTGACTCCAATGGCCAGCTGTTGCTGGTTTGGCAGGACAAGTTCAAGAAGGACACGAAAGTCCCCCTCAAAGCCAAGAATGAATTGAGGCTTATTGGGGGTGATTTACAAATCGTGCCCTGTCCGCAGAGGGGCGTATAGTAAACCAAAGGACCGAGTTGTTACAACTCGGTCCTGTTAATTTACAAAAATTTATTTTTTGGCTTATTATTTTTTCAGTTTCAAGCTCATCCGGTGCTCTTTGGGCTCAATCAGCAGAATTTCAAAGTCGTAGATTTCGCCCGCTTTCAGCAGTTCTTCCATTTTCCCGACTGCATCGTGGATCCTCGACGGCTCTGCCGTCGGGACTTTTTGTTCAGTAAATTCGGAAATGTGGCATAATCCCCTAATTTTCGGCATTACTTCCACAAAGGCGCCAAACGGGGAAAATGAAATGACTTTGCCTTTGATGACGTCTCCTTTTTTATACTTTTTTTCAACTTCTTCCCAGGGATTTTCTTTTAAACTTTTTAAAGAAAGAAAAACTTGGTTATTTTTAATGTCAATGACTTGGGCTTTGACTGCTTCCCCCACCTTGACCACTTCGGCGGGATTCTGGACCAATTGCCAGTCCAATTCGGAAATGTGTATTAATCCTTCGATGGAATTTTTTTCCTCTTCCGGATTTTGGGCAATCGGGAATTTTATAAACACGCCAAAGTCGGCAATGCCGGTGATTTTTCCTTCAACCACGTCGCCTTTTTTGTACTTTTCTAATATTTCTTTGATAGCGCTTTCAGTTTTGGCTTTTTCCGACAAAATCAGCTTGTTTTCTTCGGCCAGCAAGTCCAGCACTTTTACTTCCAGGGTTTTCCCGATGAATTTTTGCAATTCTTTTAAGATTTTTTGCTTGTCGGCGTCTTCAACCCTTGGATAATTTTCCGCTGACAATTGTGAAACCGGCAAAAAAGCGGGAATATTATTAATATTGGTCAAAAGCCCGCCCTTATTTACGCCGGTTATTTTTACTTTTACAATTTCTTCTTTATCTTTCATTTCGCGCAATTGTTGCCAGCCCATGTCTTTGGTGGCATCTTGCATTGAAAGTTCGCGGTAGCCGTCGTCGTTTTCCAGCTCCACGATTTTGGCGTGCACCGTGTCGCCAATATCCAAACCTTTAATGGTGTCTTTGGCCAAATAAAACTCTTTGCCGAAAATAATGCCGGTGCCCTGGGGGCCCAAATCAACAAAAAGCGAGGAGCGGTCTTTGGCCACTACCTTGCCTTCCACAATGGATCCGACTGTGGATCCGATTGACGGAGAAGGCGTCATTGTATCTTTATCTGCAACTTTTTTATCAGTATTTTTAAACATTTAATATTGTATTACACATGGTTTTTATTTACCCTGCTGCCATGAGTCTTGGGCTCTTCAGCAGTATTGGTTAGTAATACGTCTCATAATACATTATTATTCACTTTTTGCAATATAAGGCGTATTGAAGTAAAAAAATATTTGTGATAAAATGAAGTAATTTACAAAAACATAATAAATCTTTGTGTTGGTTGAGTGTTTTTGGTTTTTGTAAATTACGGAATCCCGCACTTAAAAATCAAGACTTTTATTTAATGATTTATTTTTAAGTGCGCGGATGAATTCATTATGGCAAAGATAACCTGGGCCGGGCAGGCCTGTTTTCACATTTCACTTTCCAATGGAAAGGACCATTCGGCAAATGTGGTCATTGATCCGTTTGGCGATATCGGCTTAAAAATACCTAATTTTGAGGCCGATATTTTATTGGTAAGCCATGGCCACGAAGACCACAATAATGTAAAAGCCGTAAAAGGCAGCCCTTTTTTGATAAATGGCCCTGGTGAATACGAAGTAAGGGGTGTTTTTGTGATGGGAATTCCCTCTTTTCACGATGATAAGGATGGCAAAGAACGGGGCATAAATACCATTTATACCATTGAAGCAGAGGATATGCGCATTTGCCACCTGGGGGATTTGGGCCAAAAAGAATTGACTGACGAACAGCTTGAAAAAATAGGCCATGTTGATATTTTAATAACTCCAGTGGGCGGGGAGTACACTATTTCAGCTTCGGAAGCCGCCAAAATTATCGGCCAAATAGAGCCGAAAATAGTTATACCGATGCACTATGAATTGCCCAAGTTAAAATTCAAATTGGACGGCGTGGATAAATTTTTAAAGGTAATGGGCAAAAATTCGGTTGTCCCACAAGACAAACTGACCATTAAAGCCAGCGCATTGCCTAAAGAAAGCGAAATGGAAATCGTTGTGCTACAACCATAATCCGAATACCATCCGAATAAAATCCGAATGCCACGAATTAAAAACGTCGTATTCGGAGCATTAGGATTAATTCGTAGATTAGGATTATACCTGTGAATATCAAAGAATACATTAAGAAATTGCAAGCACTCCCGGAAACCAGAAAAAAGATTGTTTTTTTCAGTGTTATGGCCTTTGCCGTGTTGATTGTCGGGATTTGGGGATTTTTTGCCACCAAAAACAACATTGAAAAAATAGGAAATTCGCTTGGATCGGTTAATTTACCAAAATTTGATGTAAATCCCCAGGATTCGGGGATTAATTTGCCAGATATGACAGGCGTTGTTAGTCAAGGCGATAGCAGTGTTTTTCAAGACCAGAATTCTGATTGGAAGACATATGCCAACGAAGAATACGGCCTTGAATTCCAATACCCGCCAAACCTATCAATTAAGGAACATTCTTCTGATAAAGAATTTATTTCTAAAAGCTTTGAAGACAACGGACGCCATCCTTTTTGGATTTCATTTGGTAATAGTAATGAAAAAAATATAGTTGAAATGACACATCTTCAATCGTCTGATTATACTGAAATTAAAAATGGGAAAATAGTTGTTAATGATATCACGTGGAATACCTTAGAGGCCATTGATATCCCAAACGAAGGTAAGGGCACCGCTGGGTCTTTGCTGAACGTATTTACACAACGAGAAAATCTAACATATGTTTTCCAGTGCGTTAATTGTAACAGTGACTTATTCGAAGATAATGGCGAAAATAAAAAATTGATTTTTGACAAAATACTTAAAACACTCAAATTTACTAAATAATGGCTGAAAAAGAGAAAAAAATCAACGCAATCGGGAAAGTCAACAAACGCGAGATTGTTGACGAACTCAAAGAGTCGTACATTGATTACGCAATGTCGGTGATTGTTTCGCGCGCTTTGCCTGATGTGCGGGACGGATTAAAGCCCGTCCACCGGAAAATTTTGTATGCTATGAACGAGCTGGGGCTTTCAGCTGCCGCAAAATTCAGAAAATGCGCAGCGATTACCGGGGATACTATGGCTAAATTCCACCCGCATGGAGATACGGCGATTTATGATTCTCTCGTTAGAATGGCGCAAGATTTTAATTTAAGATATCCATTGGTACACGGGCAAGGGAATTTCGGTTGTTTTACCAAAGATACAAAAGTTAAATTAACCGATGGTAGAGGTTTATCGTTTGGGGAACTTATAGAAGAACAAAAAAATAGTAAAAGACATTGGACATTTTCTTTTAATCATAGAACAAACAAGATTGAAATCGCGGAAATTAAAAATCCACGACTAACAAAAACTAATCAACCTATCATAGAAATAACACTAGATAATCAGGAAAAAATTAAATGTACGCCAGATCATCGTTTTATGTTAAAGAGCGGAAAATATAAAGAAGCGATATCCTTAACGTCCCAAGATTCCCTAATGCCTTTCTACGAAAAAATCTATGACGGAAAAGAAGATAAAAATTTAAAAGGATACCGAATGGCTTACCAGCCGATAGAAGAAAGTTGGGAATTTGTTCATCGCCTTGCAGATGCATGGAACCTAATCCATCGGGTATATAGTGTTAAACGCGGGAGAATTCGGCATCACGTTGATTTTAATAAACTAAATAACAATCCCAGTAATATTTTAAGGATTCAATGGCAAGACCACTGGAAATATCATAAAGAAATCGCTTCCTGGCGTCATCATCATGATCCCGATTATGTAAAGAAAATTGCTGAAGGCAGAAACGCTTTTTGGTCACAAAAAGAGAACAAAGAAAAGGCGTCAAAATTGAGAACAAAACTGAATGCAAAAATGTGGGCCAAACCAAAATACCGGAAAGCATGGATAGAAGCAAGAAAAGTTATATGGCAAGACCCCGACTATAAAGAATTCATGCGAGGTGTTTCAAGCACTAATCTTAAGAGGTTATGGCAAACTGAAAGTTTTAGGAATCTGTTAAGCTCCCTGAAGTCCGCTGAATTAAAAAAGCGCTGGCAAGATAAGGAGTATCGCGACAAAATGACAGAATATATGCGAAAAACTTCTGCTAAAATTTGGGGGAACCCCGAACATCGGGCTTATATTTCTCAAGTGATGAAAAAACGATATGAAAATCCGGCAGAACGAGAAAAGCAAGGGAAAATATCAAAAGAACTTTGGAAAACTCCCCAATATAGAGCTAAGTTTAGCAGTCATCACTTTAGCGATATGGCTAAAAAATTATGGGAAGATCCAGTTGCAAAAAAATTCCACAGGGAAAAAGCATTAGTCCAATGGAAAGATAATGAGTTTAGAAAAAAAGTTGCTGATAGCGTACGCTTAATGAACAAAGCCCGTATATCAGAAAATCCGAATTTCATGAAGGAATTAACGGAAAAAGCCAGGGTGGCATTGGTAAAAAATTGGAAAATTCAAGAATACAAAGAGAACATTATAAAAAATAAAATATTGCGATTTGTAAACGGGCTCCTTAAAAAATATCCCAAGTCCGATATTACACCAGAGCTTTATGATAAGGAAAGATATAATAACTGCTTTCCGAAATTTGGCAACGCGATAAAGCATTTTTATGATTTTGCGGAAATTTTAGACAAAGCAGAACACTACAATCATAGAGTAATTTCAGTAAGGACTATTCAAAACGAAGAAGATGTGTATGATTTAACCATAGAAAAAAACCACAATTTTCTTTTAGATACTGGGGTATTTGTTCACAACTCAATCGATGGTGATTCAGCTGCGAGCATGCGCTACACCGAAGCCAAATTATCCAAAATAGGAGAAGCAATGCTTCAGGACATTGAAAAAGACACCGTCAACTTTGTGGACAACTATGATGGGACACGCAAGGAGCCCAGTGTCCTACCCTCCCCCTTGCCCCAATTACTGCTCAATGGGTCATTGGGGATCGCTGTGGGCATGGCCACCAACATCCCACCCCATAATTTAACCGAATTAATAGATTCAATAGCTTTTTTGCTGGACAATCCAAAAGCGGAGACGCCCGATCTATTTCAGTTCATCCAGGGGCCGGATTTTCCTACCGGCGGCATTATTTACGACCAAAAAGAGATTATTACGGCCTACTCCCAGGGCAAAGGGTCAATTATTATGCGGGGAAAAGCCGAAGTCGTGGAGAAAAAAGACGGAGCTGATCAAATTTTAATTACCGAAATTCCCTATCAAGTCTCAAAGGCTGGTTTAGTGGAAGAAATGGCTAATTTGGTTTCAGAGAAAAAAATTGAGGGCATCCGGGACATCCGCGACTTGTCTGACCGCGAGGGCATGACCATTATTGTTGACATTAAAAAGGGGTACGAGCCGCAACGGGTTTTGAATAAGCTGTACAAGTTTACTAATCTCCAAAAAACCTTCCATTTGAATTTATTGGCCTTAGTTGACGGTATCCAGCCAGAAATCCTTTCCATTTCAGATGTATTAAAGTATTTTATCAGCCATAGGACAGAGGTTGTAACCCGTAGGACAAAGTTTGATTTGGAAAAAGCTAAAGAACGCGCCCATATTTTAGAGGGTTTGATGATTGCTTTAAAGAATATTGACGCGGTCATTGCCGTCATTAAAAAATCCGAGGACCGGGAAGATGCCAAGAACAACTTAATCAAGAAATTCAAGCTGACCGAACGCCAAGCTGTGGCTATTTTGGAAATGAAGTTACAAACGCTGGCTGGCTTGGAACGCAAAAAAATTGAAGATGAACTAAAAGCGATTTTAGAAACTATTAAAGAATTGACTGCCATTTTAAAAAGTCCTGAAAAACTAAAAACGATCATTAAAAAAGAATTGCAGGAAATGAAAGAAAAGTTCGGCGACAAAAGAAGGACTAAAGTGATAAAGCAAAAACTGGGCGAGATTACTGAAATTGACTTGGTGCCTTTAGAAGACACTATGGTGACCTTGACCACTGGAGGGTACATTAAGAGGATTAATCCAGCCACTTATAAAATACAAAAAAGGGGCGGCAAAGGCATTATGGGTATGAAAACCATGCAAGACGACATTGTAGAACACTTCCTTTTTGCTTCAACCCACGACAATTTGATGTTTTTCACCGATTCTGGGAAAGTTTTCCAGACCCAAGTATACGAAATTCCCGAAGGCACGAGGGTGGCCCGCGGCCGGGGATTGATGAACTTTTTAGAAACCTCAACTGAAGAAAAAGTGCTGTCTTTGGTCCCCGTCTCAAAAGACAAAAATACAGAGGCCAGCCAGGAAAAATACTTGGTTATGGTTACCAAAAATGGCCGAATTAAGAAAACTGCCTTGGAAGAATTTGACAATGTTCGAAAGTCAGGAATTATTGCCATTAAGCTAGAAAAAGGAGATTTGGTCAAAAAAGTGGTCAAAACCAGCGGCCAAGATGACATTATTTTGACCACCAAGCAAGGAATAGCCATTAGATTTAAAGAAAAAGACATTAGGCCCATGGGTCGCTCGGCGGCGGGAGTGAAGGGAATACGGTTGAAAAAGGGAGACGAAGTGATTGGCATGGACGTCATCGAAAATCCCAAATCCCAAATCCCAAATTCCAAAGAAAAAACAAAACAATACTTATTAGTGGTTATGGAAAATGGCTACGGCAAGAGGACCGACATTGCCCAATATAAAGTGCAAGGGCGGGGCGGATCCGGCATTAAAACCGCCAAAATTACATCCAAAACGGGGAATATCATTATTTCCTTTATTTTGGACGATTCCAAAGACGACGAAGACTTGATTGTCATTTCCCAAAAAGGCCAGGTGATCAGGACGGAAACCAAGTCAATATCATTGCTTGGCCGGGCAACCCAAGGCGTCAGGATTATGAGATTAGAGGATGGGGATAAAGTGGCTTCGGGATCTTGTTTGAAGGAATAATTTAATCTTTTGCTAGTTTTTGATACAATAAACTTAATAAACATGGCAGAATTTTCAAAATTAGATGAATTATTAAGCCATCTGGATTTAAAAGAAAGCATGATGGCTGCTGAATTTGGCTGCGGCGCGGCTACGTTTGCCCTTCATTTGGCTAAAAAATTGAGCAAAGGCCGGGTGTACGCTTTGGATATCCAGGAAGAAAAACTGTCGGCATTGAAGGGGAAAGCGAAGGTGGGCGGAATTAACAACATTTTCCCTATTTTGTGCGACCTTGAGTCTCCCAAGGGGTCAACCTTGCACGATGGCTCTTTGGATATTGTATTAATCCCCAACGTCTTGTTCCAATCGGAAAACAAGCATGCTATAATTGAAGAAGCCAGAAGGGTGTTAAAAACTAGCGGGCAATTGCTTGTAATAGACTGGTTAAAGCACGGCTCGGGAAATTATAAGCACGAATTGGTAACTCCCAATGAATTAAAAAAAATGGCCGAAGCGCTTGGATTTTCTTTCAAGAAAGAATTTGCGGTAGGAGACTTTCACTACGCGCTTATTTTCTTAAAATCATAAAAATGAAAAGGAGTTTAGTATTTTTACTGATATGTATTAGTTTATTGGGCATTTCTGATTTAGCGTTGGCCGATACCATTACCTTGCCCAATCCTCTTTGTCCGGGTGGCCCGGGCAGCGCAGGTTGCATTGACAGCATTCAGCTTCTTATAGAAAGAGTTACTTCATTTGTATCAAATGTGATAGGTGTTATAGCCGTTTTGATGTTTGTAATAGCCGGCATTATGTTTGTTATTTCCGCCGGAAATCCTGAAAAAATTGGAACCGCCAAAAAAATGGCGATTTACGCGGCCTGGGGCGTGGCTATTGCTTTGGCGGGCAATGCGCTGGTGATGGTTATAAAAGCGGTTATCGGAGCCCCCGCAACTTAAAATTTGAAAAGAGATTAAGAATAAAAGGTCGATACCTAAACATGAACGAATTTTCACTAATTTACTAACGAATACGCACGAATCACGAATATAAACAAATTCGTGATTAGTGGCAATTCGTTAAGTATTCGTGGAAATTCGTCACAATCAAAATGAACAAAAAGTTAATCGCATCATCTATTTTAACATTATTATCATTACCGGCCGTTATTTTAGCCTTTAACCCAGGACCTATACCTACCCAGCGTACATTCAGCGAAGTCATAGATGGAATAGTAGCTGTGCTGTGGCCTATAGCCGCCGCTATCGCTGCCATCATATTCTTTTTTGCCGCTTTTCAGTTTTTAACTTCCCAAGGAGATCCAGAAAAAGTGAATACCGCAAGGCAAACATTAATTTGGTCAGCCGTAGGAGTCATTGTGGCGGTTATCGCAATATCACTTCCGGTTATTATCAGGACATTGTCCGGCTTATAATTTTAAACAACCAATCAGCTCCGTTAAGTGGTTGTGCAAGTTTGAATTGCTTTTAACGGAGCTGATTTGGAGGTTCACCCAGTTAAATAATTTTCGGCAATGCCGAAAATTATCCCGCTTTGCGGGATAATTAACCGGGTAAATTGAAAAGTTTTTAAATAGTTTTTAACTAATGATCAATAAAAAATTAATCATACCATCAGTTATCACATTATTAGCATTGCCTGTTGCAGTTTTGGCGGCTATTAATTTTAATCCCCCATCAGGCAATGCGGTTGTTCAGCCGGCGGTAGTGGTGGTCGCCATACTTAATTTCATCTGGCCTATCATTGTCGGCATCACCGTCATCATGTTTCTTGTCGCGGGAATTATGTTTATGTCAGCCCAGGGTGAACCGGGCAAATTGCAGGCGGCCAGAAGCATGGTAATTTATGGTATAGTCGGAATTATCGTAACTCTGCTGGCATTTTCAATTATCGGCATTGTCCAACTTGGAACTGGTATTTTCTAGGCCACCGTAATTTAAAAATTAAACAAAATGAATAAAAAGTTAGTCGTATTGTCAGCATTACTAGTTGTGTTATTGCCCATTACTGTTTTGGCTTTTGCCGAACCCCCCCAACCCTCACCCAATCAAAATATTAGCGTGGCAGTTCTTGTAGATAGAATATTGAATTTACTAGTGTGGCCCTTAGCTACCGGCATTGTTATTATATTATTTATTATGGCAGGTTTTATATTTTTGACCGCTCAAGGAGAACCAGCTAAAATCCAAGAGGCAAGACGAGCTGTTATTTGGGGGATTGTGGGAGTTATTATCATTGTTATATCGTTTTCAATAGTAAGGACAATAGGAATTTTGCTCAACTTGGCATCCTAAAAGATTTAATAGGATTTTAGGTAATTTTTCAAATTTTAAAAAATAATATATTATGGATCCAATAGACCCAGCTACCTGGTTGAACGATATAATAACCAGATTATTAAACTTAGTAGTTTGGCCTCTTTTTACTGGACTGGTTATTATTATGTTTATTTGGGCTGGGTTTTTATTTTTAACGGGTAGGGGAGATCCCACCAAAACTGAAACTGCAAGAAAAGCAGTTATATGGGCGGTGGCTGGAATCATTGTTGCGATTATAGGTTTTTCTGCCTACGCGTTTATAAAAAATATTCTCGGGGTTTGATAAATTAAAAAATAATATTGAAAGTTGCCGCATTTTCTTGTAACATATAAAGGAATGCGGTTTTGTTTTTTGCGGGTGTGGTGAAATGGCAGGCGCATTAGTTTATCCCGCACTAAATTCATGCCGAGGTGGCGAAATTGGCAGACGCACTAGCCTTAGGAGCTAGTATTCGAAAGAATGTGAGGGTTCAAATCCCTCCCTCGGCACAAAAAGAAAAAAGCCCGCAACGCGGGCTTTTTTCTTTGGTGTCTACGAAGTGATTTTGGGGATTTTAATTACCAGCATGCCCTTGTCCATTTGGGCTTCGGCTTTTTCGGTGTGGATATTTTCAGGCAAGACGATTTTGCGTGAAAATGGACCCCAGTAGCATTCCTGGTAAAAATATTTTTTCTCGTGGGCATCGTGCGGATCCGCCCTGTGGCCCTTAATGACCATCATGTCTTTTTCCACCGATATGTCCAAATCTTTGATATTCACGCCGGCGATGGCGGTTAACACCACAAAATGGGCATTAGTCTCAAAAACATCAATTACCAATTCGCCTTCAGCATTGAAAATATCCTTTTCTTCCAGTTTTTGTTCTGGAATAATTTTTCCTTCGGTTTTAATTGAAGTTTCTTTTTTTGCTTTGGTTTTTCTAACCATATAAGCGCGACCCGAATAATCCGAATCACCATCCGAATGACCCGAAAATCAATTCGGATAATTCGGGTGGAATTAGGATATTAGGGTCGCTATTAAATTTTACAGATGCTTTTTATTTTTTTAATTTCGTCAAAATCATAAACCATGAATACCGCCAGCCCGACAATTACCAAGACAGGAGTGATAAAGTTCAGCGGCGCATCTAATGTTATTATAGAAAAATCATAGAGTCCATGCAATAGCGTGGCCAATACTATGCCTATGATAGTCAGTGGCAGCCGTTGGCGGGCTTTTAAAAAAGACAGCGCCAAGAAGTATCCAAGCAATGCCGAGCATAAAGTATGCAAGAATGTTGCGCCGATAAACCTTATAAAGCTTACCACGATGGTGCTGGTAATAATGGCGTTAAAAGTCATATTTTGTACGGGCGAAAACAAGTATAAAATGTTTTCCATGGCCGAAAAACCAAGCGCTACCACAACCATATAAAGCATCACATCCAGCGGTTCGTCCAATACACTATCTTTTAAAACAGTGAATTTTACCACAGCGTATTTTAATATTTCTTCAGTCAATGCAATAACAATAAACCATTTTATAATATCAATTGCCACGGGAAATGTTTTGAAAAAATAAAACTGTTGAAGTTGCTTTGATAGTTCCGCAAGCCCTATTTGGATAAGAAGTGCCGGCAGGGTAACCGCGGCGCCGTACAAAAAAACCTTCAGGATCATTTTTTTGGGTTCAGGATGCAGATCTTTTTTTAAATAATATAAAAGCCATACCAAGCTGGGTAGAACACCAAAAATAATATATAAAACTAATCGGTATAATTCCATTGGTGTGAACCTTGAATTTAGTATCTGGTAGCTTGAATTGAATTTTGAATTTGGAATTTAGGGTTTTTTATTCTATGTTCCGTATTCTATTCCATCTTCAAGATACAAGATTCTATATTCTATGTAGGCCAACGCTCTATCATTATTAACTTCTTCTTATCCTTGATTGGAAGTTGTTGGTAAATTTCTTCTGTGATGAAAGGCATAAACGGATGCAGAAGTTTCAAGGATTCAGAAAGTATTTCCAAGAGTATGTGTTGGGTGGAAGTTTTATTTTTCCCACTTAACTCGCTTTTGCTCTCTTCAATTATTTTATCGCAAAAAGTGTGCCAGAAATAGTGGTACATTTTTTCTGCGGCATAGTAAAATTTAAAATTATCCATTAATTTTGTGCATTCTTTGGCCAGTTTTTCCAAATCTTTCAAATGTTTTTTGTGCTTTGCGCTCAAGATTGCTTTTTTGCCGTTGTAGTCTTTGGTGTTTGCCAAAACAAAATGGCTGGCATTCCAAATTTTATTGGAAAAATTGCGGTATCCCTTTATTTTATTTTCATCTAAAGCCAGTGACTGCCCGGGCGTGTTTCCCATGACCAGCCCAATGCGCAAGGCATCCGTGCCGTATTTTTCGGTAATTTCCAGCGGATTTATGACATTTCCCTTGCTCTTTGACATTTTTTGGCCTTTGGCATCTAACACCAAGCCATGCAAATACACCGTTTTAAAAGGGATCTTTTTGGTGGCGTAAAGCCCCAACATGATCATCCTCGCCACCCAGAAAAAGATGATTTCGCCGGCGGTCTCCATGACATCCGTTGGATAGAAATTTTTGAAGTCGTTTTTGCCAGTGGTTTTGAGGGTGGCGAACGGCCACTGTCCGGAAGAAAACCAGGTGTCAAAAGTGTCGGTTTCTTTTCTCATCTGGCCGCCGCATTTTTCGCATGTTAAAATTTGGTCTTTAATGTCAACAACTGAAAAACCGCATTTCTCGCACATTTTGGCAGGGATTGGGATGCCCCAGACAATCTGGCGGCTTAGAGGCCAGTCTAAAATATTTTTTAGCCAATGCAAAATGATTTTTTTATAGTGGGCAGGGATGAATTTTATTTTTCCGCTTTCAATGGCCTTGATGGCGGGTTTGGCCAATGGCGCCATTTTCACAAACCATTGGTCTTGGATTTGCGGCTCAATTAAGGAATTACATTTGTAGCAGGTTTTGACGTTGTGTTTATAATTTTCTTCAATTTTTTCCAACAGGCCTTTTGACGCTAGTTTTTCCACGATTTTTTCCCGCGCCTCGGTAATTTTCATGCCAGCAAATTCGCCGGCAACAGGCAAAAGTTTCCCTTGAAAATCAATAATTTGCATTTTGTCCAAATTATGGCGCTGGGCAATGTCAAAATCAACAACATCGTGCCATGGGGTAATGGTCATGGCTCCCGTGCCAAAGTCCATGTCTATGGCCTCGTCTTTGACAATGGTTGCCCCTACGGGGCCGTTGATCCATTCTAAGGTGATTTTCTGCCCTTCTTTGTAATCTTTGTACCTTGGGTCTTTTGGATGCATTACAACATATTTGTCGCCGAATTTTGTTTCTGGCCGGGCGGTGGCAATGACAAAAGGCCCGTATTTTAAATAATACAGCTTGTCGGTTTTTTCGGTGTTTTCAGTTTCCAAATCAGAAAGGGAAGTCTGGTGTTTGACGCACCAGTTGATGATTTTTTTGCCGCGGTACACCAAACCGTCTTGGTATAGTTTTTCAAACGTTTCATAGACAATTTTGACAATATCAGTGTCCAGTGTGAATTTTTCCCGCGACCAATCGCATGAAGCTCCCAACTTTTTTATTTGTCCCTCAATATTTTTTTTGTTTTCCAAGGTGAAGCGCAAAATTTCATCGTACAGTTCTTGGCGTGGAATGGAAAACCGGCTCCTGTCCTCTTTTTCCAATTTTTTTTCGTACACTACCTGGGTTTCAAAGCCGGCGTGGTCAAGCCCCGGCAGCCACAAGGTTTTAAATCCCCGCATCCTTTTGTAGCGGGTCATGATGTCTTCAATGGTCAGCACCAAGGCGTGTCCTGCGTGCAAATTTCCATTGGCATTGGCCGGCGGCATCATTATGGTAAAAGGTTTGCGTCGCTTACCCCGCTTCGCCAAGGCTTCGCGGGGCAGTCCATCTGGACTGAAAAAACCGCTGTCCTCCCACAGCTTGTAAATTTTATCCTCAACTTTTTTGGCATCGTACGGTCCCTCAATTTCCATTCAATAATATTAACAAACTTGGAGGGGGGCGTAAACTGTTGACTTATTATGTAATTTATACTATTATAAATTTGGGAATTTTCGTCGTCGCTTTTGGAGGATTTCTCATGTATGTCGTGATAGTCATGCCATTTTACTCTCCAATCCCTGATTATTTTCAAGTTTTTGGACCGTATGTCTTGAGTCGGGCACACAGTTTCCTAGCAGAAAACGGTTTTGTGCAAAGTGGAAAGTATTACTTTCCAAATAATGGCAAGCATCCAGCTGTGTATGCGGGGATCTTTCCGGTCAAATAAAAACAAGCCTGATTCAAGAAAGAATCAGGCTATTTTCTACTTTGAAATTCTCAAATTTGCTTTGGCTTTTATTTTTTTCCAGCTTTTGGTTTTTTTGTTTTTGTGGAAATATCCGGTGACGGCAATCATTAAAGCATTGTCAGTGGACAAATTTTTTTCCGGATAAATAATTTTGATTTTTGATTTTTGATTTTTAATTTCAAATTCCGAACGAAGTTTGGAATTTGCTGAAACCCCCCCTCCCAAAATAATGGTCTTTGCTTTGTAGTCTTTGGCGGCCTTAATGGTTTTTTTAACCAGCACGTCCACAATGGTCTGCTCAATTTCAACTGCTACCGCTTCAATGAATTTTTCATCTTTTAATTCCTGCGGGGCACGGTCTTTGACAGCATAGAGCAACGCGGTTTTCAGGCCGGAAAAACTGAAGTCATAATCCTTGCTGTCAATCATGGGCCGGGGCAAAATAATGGGCCGCGGAGGATTATTTGCTTTTGAGGTGATTTCAGAAATGATGGGGCCGCCCGGATATCCGAGGCCCAGCAGCCGGGCCGTTTTGTCAAAGCATTCGCCGGCGGCATCATCTTGCGTTTCGCCTATAATTTTATACTTTCCAATTCCTTTTACCAAAATAAGTTGTGTATGCCCGCCGGAAACAATTAAGGCAATAGCAGGAAATTCAATTTTTGGATTGTTCAGCCAATTAATGAGGATGTGGGCTTCAATATGATTTACAGGAATGATTGGCTTTTGCCAAAAAGCCGAAAGCGCTTTGGCAAAGTTAACCCCGACCCACAAACATGGCTCAAGTCCAGGGCCATGGGTGACGGCAATGGCGTCAATGTCAGGCTTTTCATATTTTTGTAAAAATTCCATTACATTTTTGTGAAGTTCACTTTCCTTTTCCATAATTTTTTCAATATCTTTGATTTTTGGGTTGTGGTTTTGATTTTTGGTATTTGGTTTTTGGTTTTTTAGCAATTTTGCTTGTTTTAGCGCTTGTGTTAAAACAGGAACTAGATTTTTTTGATGTTCGCGTTTAGCCATTGCCGGAAAAACTCCGCCATACTTTTTATGGAGTTCCGTTTGCGAAGAAATAATATTTGACAGCACTTTAAAACCGGGAATTTTCCCTGCTTTGATTTCCAAAATTGCAATGGCCGTGTCATCGCACGATGTTTCTATGGCAAGGATTTTCATAAGCTTATCTTATGCTAAATATTGATTTTTTTCAATTTTTGAGGTAAAATACAGGAAATTGCCGCTATCGTCTAATGGCTCAGGACGGGACCCTTTCAAGGTCTAAATCGGGGTTCGATTCCCCGTAGCGGCGCAATGCAAAAAAAAGAATATTTGGAAATTTCGAAAGCCGGCGATATTAAAAACAAGAAAGAAAGGATTATTTACCGCTTGCTGGAAATCATGCCGGGCTTAATAAGTTTGGGGACTCTTGCTGGAGTCTTTATTTTTTCATGGCTGCTGCCTTCATGGGTGGCCATTTTCATCATCTGTTTTTGTTTTTATTATTTATTCAGGATTTTTTATTTTTCCCTGCATCAAGTTATGGGGTATTTTAAGGTGAAAAAACATATGCATACAGACTGGCTGGAGGGATTAAAAAAAACCAAAAAGGACTGGAAAAAAATCTATCATTTGGTGATTTTACCAACATATAAAGAAGGAGAAAAAATAATAACCGAAAGCTTGGAATCTTTACTGCGAGCAGATTATCCTAAAGAAAAATTGATTGTAGTGCTGGCTACAGAAGAAAGGGCCGGAAAAGAATTTAAAGATGTTGCCAAAAAAATAGAAAAAAAGTACGCCGGCAAATTTTTTAAATTTTTAACGGTGGTCCATTCCGATGATATTGCGGGCGAGATAGCCGGCAAAGGCTCAAATGTGGCGTACGCGGGTAAAGTGGCCAAAGAAAAAATCATAGATCCATTAAAAATTCCTTACGAAAATATTTTGGTTTCCACCTTTGACACTGATACTAAAATTTACCCGCAATACTTTTCCTGCTTGACGTGGTATTACTTGACTGAGGAGAATCCGCAACGGGCCAGTTACCAGCCCATTCCCGTGTACAACAACAATGTTTGGCGGGCCTCGTTTTTTGCCAGAGTGGTTTCCACATCCAATACATTTTGGCAAATGATCCAGCAGGAAAGGTCAGAGAAACTTACCACTTATTCTTCCCACGCCACGCCCGGAAAAGTTTTTTTTGAAGTGGGGTACCCATCAAATGTAGTGTGTGATGACAGCAGAATTTTTTGGCGCGCCTATCTTTTTTACAACGGCGACTACCGCGTGGTGCCCATTTATTATTTGGTTTCCATGGATGTGGTAGACACCCCCCGTATTTTAAAAACGGCCATCAACCAATACAAGCAGCAGCGGCGCTGGGCTTGGGGGTGCGCTGAAATTCCTTTTGTAATTTTTGGTTTTTTGAATAATAAAAAAATATCTTTGGCGCGCAAAATTTCCCATGCTTACATTTTAGTTGATGGATATTGGTCGTGGGCGACAGCCGCGTTGTTGCTTTTTGGTCTTGGCTGGCTGCCGCTGCTTTTGGGGGGCAACAAATTCAACTTCACAATTTTATCTTTTAACCTGCCCATTTTAACCGGCAGGATTATGACCATTTCTTTAGTGGGTATTGTCGTTTCAGCCATTTTAAACACTCTGATTTTGCCTCGCGCGCCCAAAAACATAAGTATTTTCAAGAAATCAACCATTTTTTTACAGTGGGTATTTTTACCGGCAATTTTAATACTTTTCGGTTCTTTGCCGGCATTGGATGCCCAAATCAGGCTGATGTCGGGAAAGTATATGGGATTCTGGGTAACGGAAAAAAGGCGTTAACGCCTTTTTTCCGTGACCATAAATACGGGGAAATACCCCTTGACCCGCAGGGCATCCCGAAGGCTGATTTCCCCGACCCCCTTTGTGCGATTCTGTGACCCGGAATCGTATTATTCAAAATGGATTTTTTGTTCAAAGCGTTTTAGGCGCTTTTTCAGTAAAGGGTAATTTTGAAGCGCCGGGTCTTTTTCTAAAATTTCTTTGGCTACCTGGCGAGTTTTTTCCACCAAAAAAATATTGGAAAGCCCTTGCATAGCCATGTCGGGAAGCCCCCACTGCTGGGTGCCGTAAAGGCTTCCCGGGCCTCTTATTTCTAAATCTTTTTGAGCCAGTTCAAAACCGTTGTTTGAATTTACCAATGCTTTTAACCTTTTCCTGTTGAGCTGGCTTGGGTCAGTAGTGAATAAAAAGCAGTATGACTGCAAGTCAGACCGGCCCACCCGGCCGCGGAACTGGTGCAGTTGGGCCAACCCGAATCTTTCTGATCCTTCAATCATCATCACCGTTGCCCGCGGCACGTCCACACCTACCTCAACAACTGATGTGGAAACCAAAATGTCAATCTCGCCATTGCGAAAATCCAGCATTATTTTTTCTTTTTCTTTAGGCTTCATTTTGCCGTACATCATGGTAATCCGTAAATCCGGGAAAATTTCTTTAGATAATTTTTCATATTCTTCTTTGACGGCCTTGATTTCCGTGGCGGGCAATTTTAAGTCTGGCATAAAGTTTCCGTTGATTTGCCCTTTCTCTTGCATTTGGCTTAATTTGCTATTGATAGATTCTATTTTGGGGCAAATGACAAAAACGCCTTTGCCCTCTTTTACTTCTTTGCGGATGAAGCCATAAGCTTGTTGCCTTTGGCTGGGCCCTACAATCAGTGTTTTTACTTTTTTGCGGTTCTTGGGCATTTCTTTTATAAGGGATAAATCTAAGTCACCATAGACCGTAAGCGCCAAAGTACGCGGAATTGGCGTGGCGGTCATGCTTAATAAATGAGGCACCAACCGGCTGTTGCGCGTCAACTCGGCTCGTTGGCTGACTCCAAATCGGTGTTGCTCATCCAAGATTACTAATGCCAACTTTGAAAATACGACACTTTTCTGGATTAAAGAATGCGTGCCGATGAGAATATCAATTTGGCCAAATTCTAATTCCAAAAGTAGGTCTTTCTTTTTTATTTCAATCACGTTTTTATCTTTGCAGAGAAAACTTTCTTTTCCGGTTAAATACCCGATGGTGACATTGAAATTTTTCAGCAAGTCAGCGATGCTTTTAAAATGCTGGCCGGCCAAAATTTCTGTCGGTGCCATAAAAGCTACTTGCCTGCCCGCCGAAGCTTTAGCGGAGGCGGGATGGCCGCCCTTGACGACATTAAGAGCCGCCATGGCTGCCACCACTGTTTTGCCAGACCCCACATCCCCCTCCAGCAGGCGCGACATAGGCACGGATTTTTCCAGGTCTTTTAAAATCTGCCAACTGCATTGTTTTTGCGAATCAGTCAGCTGGAAAGGGAGAGATTTCGTAAAATCTTTCATGAGTTCCACATTCATTGGGCAAGCCGGAGCCTTTTTCTGCATCAGTTTTGCTTTTTGGATAAGCACGGAAAGCTGGAGCAAAAACAATTCTTCAAATGAAAAGCGGGCTTTGGCGGCATCGGCCGCTTCAAAAGAATCGGGAAAATGCACCTGCCATATAGCTTTTTTAATCGGCAAAAATTTATGTTTTTTTAAAATTTCTTCCGGCAGGGTTTCCGGCATTGCGTCATAAAAACCGGCCAACAGCGGCTTTATGATGTATCTTAACCAACGGCTGGTCAGCCCTTTAATTTCAGCATACACCGGAACAATTCTGCCTGTGTGGGTCAGGTTGTACGTTTCTTCCGTTTCGCCAATCCTTTCGTAGGCGGGGTTATTGAAGTAAATACCGCCTTTGCCCAGGCTTACCTTGCCCGCCAGGCATACAAAATCACCCTCTTTTAAGGATTTTTCTATGTAGGGCTGGTTGAACCACAGCACTCTCATTGATCCGCTTTTGTCTTCTACGACGGCTTCGGTAATATCCATCCATTTTCTAAAAGTCTTTGTGGTGCCGATTTCCATAATTTCTCCTTGGACGCAGGCCACAGATCCGTTTTTAACTTGAGCAATGGAAATAATATTTGAAAAGTCATTGTAGCGTTGCGGGAAATAATACAGCAAGTCCCGCACCGTTTTTACGCCCAATTTTTTCAACTTTTTCTGGTATATAGGGCCAATCCGGGGAATTTCTTCAACGTTGGTTTCCAAAGTAATCATAAGTATATGTTAACAAAGGCCAATAAAAAAGCCAACCTTTCAGCTGGCTTCAGGCGATGAGGTTTTTTCTCTGCATTTTTTTCTTCTGCACAGTGGGTTGTAATTTATATCGCGAGTATAAACTTTTGCCATCCTGCCGCAACAAAAGCATCGTCGGTGTTTTGAAACATCTTGACTGTTGCAGTTTTGGCAAACCGGCTGATTAGTTTGACTAACCACATGGCCTGGTTTTTTCTTTTTGCAGCGGCAGCATTTTTTTAACTTGCAAGGATGATTGCGCCAGCATTTTCTGCAAAAAGGTTTTTTTCCAAAGTACGCTTCAACCGGCTTTAGTTTTTTACAGGCAGTGCATATCTTGTATTTAGTAGGGTCATTATGATTGCACTGCCGGCAAATAAATTTTTTTGTTTTTTTGTTTTGGTGGATTTCTCTAAAATATCCGCATTGGTCGCAATTCAGTTTCATATAACCCTTCTTTCTTGTTATAAAAAGAGCCGTAAAATAAAAACCGCCCCGAGCGGTTTTTATTAATTACACATTTTCCGGTTTCTTTTGGGTATGGCCCGAGTCCACTTCGTACTTGGTATTTTGCTGTTCAAAAAAGTTGACTAATTCCAGCACGTCCGTAGCTGTGGACATCCATTTGGCGGGATTGGTAACGCCGTATTGCTTTGGCAGGCCGAGTTCGGCCAGCCGGCGGTCGGCAACGTACTGCACATATTGGTTTACATAATCCGCATTCAATCCCAAAATTCCGTTGGGGAACAGATCTTTGTTATAAGCCGTTTCAATATTCACCCCCTCCAAAACGATCAATTTTATTTCATTGGCAAAGTCTTCGGTCAAGAGTTCAATGTTTTCTTCCAAGGCGGTTTGGATTAACTGGATGCCGAATTTCAAGTGCAAAGATTCATCGCGCAGAACCCAGTCAATCATTGAGCCAAAATTGCGCAATTGGTTGCGCTGCCTAAATGACAGAGCCACCATGAATCCAGAATAAAACCAAATGCCTTCCATGACAATGTTAGTGGCCACCAAGTTGCGGATAAAATCTTTTTTGCCTTCCGGAGTTTCAATGTCCAGCTTGTCTTCCGTCATGCGCTGTAAATATTTCATGACGTAGTTTTCTTTGGCCTGCATGGAAGGTGTTTCTAGATGCAC
>CAYIJR010000006.1:0-21823 GCA_964363825.1 uncultured Candidatus Saccharibacteria bacterium
GGCGGATATACAAATGGTATTTAAAACATTAAGTTATCTGGTCTAGAGCCTAATTTAAATTAATGTTATTTGGTGTTTTAACGTTTCTTTTTTTATCATCGTACGGTATGCGCAATGCTGGCAATTTTTTCCGGGGTCGGGAATGTCTTGTGAATCCAGGCATTTTTTAATTTGCAGAATCGTCGGTTCAATCCAAGTGTCATCTCCCTGGTAAGGAATGATTAAAGTTTCAAATTGCAATTTGCCGTGGAACCCAGGGTGGTTGCGCCTGGCGTTGGCAAACAAAAAATACCCGATGCTGGAGACCAAAAACCCCATTCTCCGGAAAATCCACTGATACACTTCTATTTGCCTTTTGTATCCTTCTTTGTATTTGCTTTCCAGCGATATTTCACTGGCGCTGGTGGATTTGTAGTCAACAATGTGCAACTCTTGATTGGCTGGATTTACCCAAAGGTCGTCAACAATGCCGTGGATATTCAAGTTGGTCTTTTTGTGCAGTGTCGTGGCACCGATTCTCATGCCGTTGTCGTCCCGCCACACTGAAAAACTGGGATGCCAGAACGGTATGGCATTAATGTTATACTGCTGCATCAAGTAATGTGGTTGCTTTTTCTCCCGCAAAAGGTCAAATTCGTTTTTTAGAAGATGGTCAACGGCATTGTTTAAGCTGTATTCTGGGATATCCGGCCGGGCAATGCCCAGTTTGCGGTCTAAATAAAAACACTGGGGGCATTCCAAAAAAAGGGCAATTTTTGACCGGCTGACGTTGAAAGGAACTGGTGAATTTGGATTATAGAGATTGGTCCTTCTTTTATTCACCCCCACACCAAACGAGTTTCGTCTTCAAGGCAATTCTTTATTCTGTTTTTGAGTTGCCTTAATGCCTTCGCTCGCAGTTTTAAATTATGTTCTCTGTGCGTCGCGTCTTGCCTTGAAGAGTATGCTTCGTAGTAAGCAAGACGGAATGGCGCCCTAGATTTTGTCGACACAACAAGACCTAAATTATGTTTTTTGAATCTTTCTAACAAATTCTTTGTATATCCTATGTATAACTCTTTGTTCTTTTTACTTTGTAAGATGTAGACAAAAAACATAATTTAAAACTCGTTATGGTGTGGGGGTAAATTTGTTCTTCTTTTTTGCAGAGCCATGGGTTAATGCTTTATTGTACCAAAAAAAATAATTTACAACAATCTTTCTAAAAAATAAAAGCCCCAGAAGTCCGAAGGACGACTGGGGTCTGTTTTTTTTAGTGGTTTACCACTGGTTCTCTTTCCCACTCTTCAATGAGCTTTCTTGCTTTTTCCAGATTTTCATCTCCCACAGTATCCCATAGAGTGCGTGTGGTCATAGACCACTTCAAAGCACCTTTCTTTGCCGAGAGAACGAGCGAAACAAGGAAACTTACGGAGTCTTCCCTAAATCTTTCCTTGAATTTGTCTATATCCCCCAATTTCAATCTCAATCCAGAGACGAGTGCGTCTTCTAGAAGGTCAATCAGCTGTTCTGATAATTGCATGTCAGTGCTCCTTTCATTGCATGGGTTGTTGCGGTGCTTTTTTCATTATATTGACAGTAAGGTTCAGGAAACTGGCAACCCAGATTTCCTCTTCTGGGTGTCCCAGCTCTGTAAGGCGCTCGGAAAACTGACGGACAAGGTAGCCGAAGGTAAATAAGAGACAATCTCCCATCCACTTAAATGCTTCTCGAGCTACTGGCTCAAAGTATCTCTGCGCAAAATCCATCTTGTGTTTCGTGAAAGGTTCGTACTCCTTTATAAACCTCTTTTGTTCTGCCTTACTCCAAGCAGAAACCTCGTCAAGACGACCTTGCCTGTCTGTAATTACCCAGAAGAGGATTGCACGAAGAACATCTTTGCATTGTGCATCAGCCGCTTTTACAGCATAACTGCTATCAAAGCGAAATATCAGGCGGACGATTTGAGTAGCTTCCTCTATCATCTGTCCGTTTTTTCCAAAGAAAACGCCATCCACCACATAGTTTGACCACCCCATAAAGGGAGAGACATAGCTGGTAATTCGCGCCAGTGCGTCCTCTCTGGTAAGTTTCTGTTTTCTTCTCGCAGGCACATCATACCATTGAGAATCAAAGATGTGGCGGTAATCTTGGAGTTCTTGTAAAAGCACGTCTGCATTATCTTGCAGATACCTTTTGACTTCGGCTTCGTTGTGCCCTGTTTCCAGAGCATTGAAAATTGTGCCTTGTGCGGCAACTCGTCTGGGAAAATAAACTTCCTGAAAGATTCCGCGCTGGCCTCTCCGCAGATAAGTCAAAGCAGTTTCTGGCATAGCTGACCTCCTATTTTGAGAGTGGTTGAGTGAAAAAATATATCAATATCAAGGGGCTGGTTTTCTTGTACCAAACTTTTGGCATAAAGTCAAACACAACCAAAACGCCGCCCCGAATATCGGGGCGGCTTTTTAAAATACCTTGCATTAGCAACACTTGCACATTCCGGACTTTTCTCCAATTTTCATGAGACCGGCTAAAATAACCAAAACTGGCCAAATGGTGTTTGCGGTGTCCCAGTTTATGACACCCCAGTTCGCCAGTAAAAAATTCAAGCCGAATAATACCACCAGCACCGGAATGGTTTTGTGATGCGGGCATTTGCATATATTTTTGGCGCCCATGCCCATATTTTGCATATTTTCCATTTTAGCTTTTGGGTGTTGGGTTTTAGATATTAGATTCGTAAACTCACGAAGTTCTAACACCTATCACCTAACACCTATTAATATGACCTTTTCTTTATTATACTGCTTCTTGCAATAACGTAAAAGCCGCGCCGTTGAACGGCGCGGCTTTTGCTCTAATACTACAGAATTAAGCTCTGGTTACGTTTTTTGCAGCGGGGCCTTTTGGACCTTCCTCTACATCAAAATTAACCGCATCTCCCACTTTCAATTCCTCAAAAGACACGTCTTTTAAGTCATTGGCATGGAAGAAAAGATCCTTTACTTCGCCTTCGCGGGCAATGAATCCAAAATTCTTTTCTGTAAGAGTTTTGATAGTTCCTGTCATGTGACCTAGTCAATTTTTTAATAATACCTTACCTTGCTATTTTTTTAGAAACCCGACCCCGTCTCTCTCAATAAACAAGTACGTCCATCTTAACATATTATAGTTTCCGTGTCAATAGGCATACTGAAAACCGCCTTATTTGTCAAGTTTTTTAATATTTATAGTTAATTACTTTGGATTTGAGGTATATCCCCGTTTTAGTAAAAGAAAAAATAGTAAACGCCGGCATAAGCAATCACCCCAATGATTACATACAGTAATATCCACATCCACAACGGTTTTTTGCCATAACCGCCTACATTTTTGTACCCATTACCGTTGCCATTATTGTTTTGATAGTCGCTCATATTTTTTAGAATTTAGATTTTTAGAGCTTAATCAATAAGGTATTATTGATTAAGCTCTTTTACGACCTTTATGTATGACATACACCATGTCTTTCCTTTCAACCACGATTTGCCATTTTGCAGATTTGGCGTGGCCAAAAAGAGCTTTATTTGGGTTAAAACAAATGGGATTTTCAATTAATTCTAAAAATGCAATGTCGCTTTCGGTGTCCCCCACCCCCACTGACCCCGCCAAGGTTAAATTTTCTTTTTCAACCGCGCGCTCTAAAATTTTGGCTTTGTCATTGATGAGCTCGGCATACAACGTGCCTCTGGTAAACTTGCCATTTTTGCCAACTTCGTACACGCGTCCATAAACTTTATCAAACCCCCAATTCCGGCAAAATTCATCAACCAGCTCTTTGGGCGAATGGGAGATTGCCAATAAAAAGTATTTTTTCTTTTTTAACTTTTTTACTAAATCCCGTGTGTAAAACGGTACACCCTCTTTTTGTGGAAAGTCACTACATTTTTTGAAACTCTTAAAAAATCTTTACGGCTTATGCCCTTGATGTTTTTTTCAAAGGCCTTGACCACATCCCCAATATATTTTGGGTAAGAATCTTTGCGGTTAAGCCAATTTTGGTAAGATTTGGCATAGATATTGCCGGCGCTTTTTGGAAATATGCCTTCTTGAATTAAATCTTCCGTCACTTCAATCAGCAGGCTTGACCTGAAAATGGTGCCGTCAATGTCAAAAATAGCCACTTTTTTCTTATTCATATTACTATATTTATTATACCATTTATACCATTTTTGAACCCCGTCGCCAATTTTGCAAGCAACAGCTCCTGGAGGTAGGCTTAGCCTACCTCCAGGAAGCCTACCTCCAGGAGCTGCGGGAGAAAAAAACCTCCTTAAAGAAGGTCTGTTGGTTGTTTTGATTCTTGACACAGATAAAGGCATGTCCCATACACCAGGGAAATTGCAGCCAGGTAGCCACAACAGGCATACCATCGATCCACTTCGTATTGGGACAGCTGACAAAATACTTTTGTCAGCCAAGATGTGGCCCCCCACGAGTGCACTAAAAGAAAGAACATAAACCAGGCGTGGCCTAATATCCGGGGGAGCTTAACAACTCCGTAATAAAGGACTAAAACAAGATACAGTAAAAAGGAAACAACAAATCGATCCGGGCCGAGCAAAAGCAACATGCTTCCCATTGGGCTTGATTCATCGTGGTGCTCATAGTTATGCCAATAGCGATTAGGCTGGCCCATCAAAGTGAAAACCATATCTAATACCATCGCCAAGAATAACGTGAGGCACTCGGCAAGTTTTGAAAAGGACATGGAAAACTCCTTTCGCAAAAGGTAAGAACTATTACTCCATTATACAAAATTATTAAAAAAAGCACACTCCTTAAAAGGGTGTGCCTGGACTATTCATTCCCACTCAATAGTGGCGGGAGGCTTGTCGGAAATGCGCTCACACACACAACCTACTTCTCGAATCTCATTAGTCATTCTCCTTGCCACGTTCTTTAGAAAGCTTCTGGGCAATTCGGCGGCTGTGGCAGTAAATCCATTGACACTCCACACTGCCCACAAACATATTACTATACCCATGGCTGCATCGTCACCTTTGGTGCACGTGGTCATGGAGTTTAGCACCCGCACGCCTGCTTGCCAGACTTTTTCATAGAGTTCCGCCTTACGAAGCTCTTCAATGAAAATGCCGTCAAGCTGGCGGGCAATGTGTAGCTTTTGGGCCGTCACCTCTCCATCAATTCGCACAATCAGGCCTGGACCGGGAAAGGGATGCCTCGTCAAAAGGTCTTCGGGAACACCGATGGCCTGGCCAATTTCACGGGCGGTATCTTTCACTTGGTCGGCCAAGGGGATTAGTTCGGGTAAAGAGAACTTCAAGTCCACATTGTGGTGGAGCTTGATCTTTGCCTTTCTGGCGCCACTGGCATACCCATGGCCGCTTTCAGAAATATCAGTGTACAGCGTGCCTTGGGCGATGTAGGAAGCGCCGCATAATTCAGCTTCCATTTGGAGCACTTCTTTGTACGTCAGGCGCACAGCAACCCGCTTGCCATGGCCATCGCTAGTTCCCTGCAAAGTTTGCAAAAACCTTTCCGTGGCATCCACCACCTTTAATTCAATCCATTCCTGGTTCCCAAAATATTTTAATACATGGGCCTCATCATCCGGGCGGTCAATTCCTTTTATGTACACCGCCCGGAGTTGTCCTTTCTTCCCTTGCAACGCCTCTTTCAAAAGAAAAGCTACGACCGAAGAATCGCTTCCTCCCGATAATGCCAGGAGGACCTTTTTTTCTCCGATTGTTTTTCTCAAATCCAAAATTTTCTGCTGGGCTATATTTTCTGCCGGGAACCGGTCTTTTGCCTGGCAAATGCCAAAACAAAAGTTATCAAAGATTTTCTGGCCGTATTCGGTTTCAGAAACTTCCGGGTGGAATTGTACGCCCCACAAGTGCTTGTACTGGGCAGCAGCCACCAGGGCATGCTCCGTCCAGCCCAAGACATACAAATAGTGATCTTTGGTAAGACCCACCCTGTCTCCGTGGCTTTCTAATACCGGCATCTTTTCGGGACAGCCGGAAAAAAGCTCTGACGGCCTTCCTGTTAAGAATTCGTGGGTACCGAACTCTTTTTTGTCAGCGCTGGTTACGGCGCACCCCACATGCTGGGCCCACAACTGGAACCCCAGGCAAATGCCCAACACCGGGATTCCTAAATCAAAGATTTTTTCATCAAACGGTGGTGGGTCTTGATACACAGAAACTGGCCCGCCCGAAAGGATAATTCCCTTGGGCATCATTTTTTGCACATCTTCGGCCTTGACTTTGGCAGGATCAGCCACCAGGCAGAATACTCCCAGCTTTCTCATGGCCAGGGCAATCAAGTGGTCAAACTGGCTGCCTAAGGAGAACAGTAAAAACACTTCCTGTGTTTTACGTATTTTCATTTCCTCTGCAATTTGGACGAGTACCTGATTGTCAACGTGCCCCAATGTCTGAATCATGGCAAACCTCTCGTTTAAAAGTGAAAGAACTGTCAAAAACGGTAATGTTTTATATTAATGCTTTATTGACCAATGTCAATAAAACAATTTTTGAGTATAATAGGTGTATGATCAAAGCAATATTATTTGATATGGATGGGACATTGGTGGACACTGAAGGCACCGACCGCGCCGTTGCCATTACAATGTGCAAAGAGCTGGGGTTTGACCTTGCTGACGAAGAAGAAGCCCAGCGCCACGGCAAAACCACCAAAAGTTTTTATGAATACTTGGCCAAAAAAAGAGGACTGGATTTTACTATGCAAAAAATAATAGAAAAACACCTGGCGCTTTTTGAAGAAGAACTCAAAAAAGGAGCAAAGGCATTTGAAGGCGCCAAGGAATTGCCGAAGTTTTTAAAAGATAACGGCTACAAGCTGGCTTTGGTTTCCAGTAGCACCAAGCCGCAAATAGAAATTAATTTAAACTACTTAGGAATTAAAAGAAATTTTGACGTGATTGTATCGGCTGATGACATTACCAAAAGCAAGCCAGACCCGCAAGGGTATTTGCTGGCGGCTGAAAAACTGCAGGTAAAACCGGCAGAATGCGCGGTTTTGGAAGATGCGGCGGCGGGAATACAGGCCGGCAAAAACGCGGGCATGAGAGTTATTGGCGTGCAAAACGACAGCACTCAAGATTTGTCTCTTGCCGATGTTGTAGTGGAAAATTTAGGGGAAATAACAACAAATATGCTGTGATAATTTAGCCACAAAAAAACAAGGGTCAGCCCCTGTTTTTTGTTTAGATGAAAAAATTATTTTAACTCTTGTTTTACCAAATCAGCCAGTTGCGTGGGCGTAATCTCTGCTTTTACCAAAAACTTATCCGGTTTTATGTAGGTCATACCCTTTAAGGCATCGCTTGAGTAGTTGCTTAAAATGAAAACTGTAATATCTTTAGTGGCCTCATTTTTCCGCAGGGCGTACAATATTTCCAGGCCATTAATATCGGGCAAGACCAAGTCCAGCAGAACTAAGGCTGGCTTTGGCCGCTTTCCCTCCTGTATTTCTTTTATTTTTTCCATCGCCTCTCGGCCGGTAACGATGCCTTCAACATCAACGCCGCCCGCGGTTAATACCGTAGTGTAAATGGACATGACATTCAACTCGTCCTCAATCAAAAACACCTTCTTTTTTGATATTGGGGCCATTTGGTTACATTATACCACTTTTTAAAAAGCAAACAAAATGCCCCCGCGGGGGCATTTTGTTTTACAAGCTCCGTAGCCTGGATTCGAACCAGGGATCCTCGCTTTAATAGAGCGACGCTCTACCGCTGAGCTACCGGGGAAGATGTTTTTATAATACTAAATTGCATAATAAATTTCAATTCGTAAAGTTTATTATTTAACTTTTAGGAAAAATGATGTAGAAAAAATTACAGGATTAAAAAATCCTAATGATTTAGCGCCTTTGGATAAAATGATTAAACTGGGAATTTTAAAAGAAATAACAGGAAGGAAGAGAAATAAGGTTTTTAGGTATCAAAATTATGTTAATTTATTTGAGTGATTTAGAAAGGTAATGCCTATTATTTATATCTTAACTTATTACCAATTAGCTTTTCTAAATGCATCATAGGGGGAACAGTTTGTCAAAAACGGTGTCAAAAACCTCGTTTTTGCTTGTTTTTGTGCGTAGAATCAGCTGGTTCAAAAGCGAAATCCATCCTTTGGTAT
This sequence comes from uncultured Candidatus Saccharibacteria bacterium, assembly GCA_964363825.1. GTDB lineage: Bacteria > Patescibacteriota > Minisyncoccia > Minisyncoccales > Staskawiczbacteraceae > VGLO01. The sequence goes on from CAYIJR010000006.1 coordinate 8,151, forward strand.
TCTATCTACTTCGCTAAAAATTAGAATCCAAATATCAGATTTTTTCCTGGTGGGGGTGTGGATAACTTTATTAACTTTAATGCATATTTTTGGTATTATATTATAATGATAATAATAAAAAGGACTAGTTTTTTAAAAATGGTCGAAGTCCTTTCCATTCTCTAAAAAGTAACTTTATATTTTAAAACTAAAGTAATATTAATAATAAAAAAATAATTATTTAATCAATGATGACAAACAAAAATTCAGTTTTAGTTATTATAGCTATAGTAGTACTGTTTATCGGTTTACTTGCCGGTTATTTTTATGGAAGCGGACGAGGCTATAAGACCGGATACGATGTCGGATACGATAAGGCAATTGCTGATACTAAGTCTACTCAAGAAGCATTGGCCAAAAAAGCCGCAGAAGATGCTGCTTCAGCCGCCAATCCTTTCAAGGTCGTAAATCCACTCGAGGGGGTAGAAGCGAATCCATTTGAGGAAACTGCAAAAAAGTTAAACCCTTTTGCTAAATAAAAAATAAGATTATGAATTTATATATCAACTATAGAAACTATTTCAAGGTCGTAACTTTTAGTTTTTTGGTATTGGCCGCGGGGTTGCTTTTTGCCACCGCGGCTTTTGCTCAAACCGCCTCTTCAAATGACATATCGCCCGAACTTACCAGTCTGGCACAAGATCTGGGTTGTAATTCAAAAGAAGCTTGCGAGGCAGCTTTTGAAGCTGATTTTAGTCGAGGAATTGAGTTAGCAGTAAAGCATGACGTTTATGATCAAGAAACTCAAAAATTAGCTCAAACTTTCAAACAAGAAGTTCTTGCTAATTTAGCCAATGTTAAAAGTGAAAATTTTGAAGAAAAGTTTGTTGAAATTGCCCAAGCAATGATTAGTCAAAAACCCAATCTGGCTCGTTTGCTTAATTTAAACAAAGAAGAGGTAGAAGCGGCAAAAGTGATTGTTACCCAGATTAAAGAAGAGGGTGTTAATTTGGAGTTGTGCAGGAAGCCAGCTGAATCTTTAACCAAAGAACAACTAATTGCTTGTTTGAATGCCAGCAATAAGTTAGCAGAGAACAAGACAGTGGTAAAAAGCTATATTTCAGAAGAACGGTTCACTGTTGCAGATAAGAGCAATTCTATGCTTGGTCTTCAAAGGGCTCTTGATAGGGGAGAATATAGTAGCTTGGGTGCAAAGACTCCAGACGCACTTGGAAATATTTGTTTAAAACAGGGTTCACCATCAGAATGTGATGATATTGCTAGCCGGTACTTTGGTGCAGATGGCGTAAAATATTTGGCCCAAGCGCGTCAGCATGTTTCTTCGGTGGCAGAAAAGTATCTTAAGCAGGTAGATAGTTTTATCTTAACTACGCCGGATGGTCAAACTATAAGCGGTGAAGATGCTATTAGAGACACTTGCGACCAAGCGTTTAATTCTGGTAACGGTGCATTAGCCAAGGCCTGTGGTAATTTTGCAGTTAAAAATGGCTTTATTACTCAAGATGACTTTAATGAATCGGCTGGTTTTCTTGATTCAATGCAGGGGCAGAATGTTAATTTTAGTCAATGCCGTAAGGATCCTAAATCTTGCGAACAATTTATTCCTGAAGGGCAGAGAGAACAGTTTAATGCAATGCAGGAGATGGAAAGTATTATGAAGGCAGAAATTGGTTTTGCCCCAGAAGAATGTGAAAAAGGAGCTATAAACCCTGAAATTGGTCAGCGTTGTTTTGAGGGTTCTCAGCGGGCTCTGCCAAGGTTAGAAAGTTTAAGTCAACGCTCGCCCCAAATAAGGCGAATTATTAATGAAATTAAAGGCCACATATCAGAAAATGAACAATTTATAAACAAGAGTCAGGAATTCCAGCAGGTATTCCAGAGCCAGGGCGGGCCTGGCGGTTGTAAATCGCCCCAAGAGTGTTTTGCCTACTGTTCTGATTCAGCCCATGGTGCAGAATGCATTTCTTTTGGCGCTAAGCACGAAGTTTTCAGTGGCCAGGAAGCAGTTAATCGTTTTCAAGAGTATAGTGGACATATCGGTGATGCCAATTCGTTCTTAGGCCAGGGCCCCTATCCTGGATTTCAACCTGGCTCTACGCCACCTGGCCAAATACCTGGATTTACAGCACCCGGACCAGGATTTGCTCCGCCACCGGGTGGATTTCCGCCTGGATTTGGTGGTCAATTTGGCGGGCCGAGCCCAGAATGTTTTGCTGCTATCCAGAGCGGTGATTTTGTAAGGGCAAAAGAAGTCTGTTCTGTGCCGGGAACCACAAACTTACCTCCTCCTCAACCAATCGGCGATATACAAATTTGTCCTGCTATGCCGACAGTTGCCGAATGTCCTCCTGATCAAGAAAAAGTATTATCTTATAGTTCCCCCCAATGCGGTGATTACTATTACTGCCGACCAAGGACTGACCATGCTTGTCCATCTGGTCATTACTGGACTGGCAGTACTTGTGTACCTTCCGGTACTGATTCAGGAAAAACAGGTTGTGAACAAGCAGGCGGCACTTGGGATGCTTCAAGAAACTACTGTCAGATGCCAGGCGCTACTTCTTGTTCTTCTGGCCAATACTGGAACGGCACTGCTTGTGTAACCTCTGGTACTGATTCGGCCACAAGCTGCGCTCAGGCTGGCGGTACGTGGGATACAACAAGGAATTATTGTAATATGCCCGGTCAAGCCTGTCCTTATGGCCAGTGGTGGGATACTGCTACTAATACTTGCAAGTCATCAACTACCACTACTTGTGCCTCTGGCCAGTATTGGAACGGTTCGTCGTGCGTAAGTTCAGGGGGCAGTTGCGGCTCCTATACCAGCCAAGCGAGCTGCGTCGGCGTTTCAGGATGTGACTGGCGCACGTCGGGGAATAGTGGGTGGTGCCAACAAGCGACCACTGCTGCATCCTGCGGAAACTACATCTGCGAGAGCGGGGAGACAACAAGTTGCCCCAGTGATTGTGCTACCTACACCACTTGTTCTTCTGGCCAATACTGGGACGGCACTGCTTGTGTGACTTCTACTTCTGGTGGAACCGGTTGCGGCTCAAGCACCGCGCAGGCATCACAGTCATCTTGCCTCGCAGCCGGAAATTGCACTTGGTTTAATAACGCCTGTTCGCCTTCCACTTCTACCACCACCTGCCCTTCTGGCTATTATATGGGCTCTAATGGTACTTGCGTGGTTTCCACTACCACCTGTCCCTCTGGCCAACACTGGTACACACCATCTAGTGGTGCTGGGTATTGTGTCTCTGATTCAACCGGCACTTGTCCTTCTGGTCAACATATGTATAATGGAGCTTGTGTCGCAGACTCAACTACTACTACTACACCTACGACCTGTTCTTCAGGTCAGTACTGGAACGGCACTGCTTGTGTGACTTCTACCACTACAGACACTACAACTACTCATACCTGTCCCTCGGGCCAGTACTGGAATGGTAACGCTTGTGTGACTTCTACTACCACCACTCCCACCACTACCTGTTCCTCGGGCCAATACTGGAACGGCACTGCATGCGTGAGCAGTTGTTCATCAGATCAGTATTGGGATACTGCTACTAATACTTGTAAGTCATCAACTACTACTACCACTACCACTACTACTACACCTACATGTTCCTCGGGTACACACTTGAATACTAGTACTAATACCTGCGAAAGTGATACTCCCACTACTACCACTACTACTCCTACTACCACCACCACCACCACCACTACTACTACTGATCCTGCAGCTTCCTGCGCCCAAGCTGGCGGCACTTGGGCATCTGCAACATCGACATGTAATATGCCATCAACACATGGATTATTGCCTTCTTCAAGTGTTCTGGCTGCAATGAGCGGTATTGTAAGTCAGCTTTTAGTGCTTTTGCAAAGTTTACTCCGTTAGAAGGAGTTCTCTATATTTGAGAAAAGCAACTAAACAAACAAAAAACCCTTTTAGGGTTTTTTGTTTTCAACTCCGTGCTCCGTAGCCTGGATTCGAACCAGGGACCCTCGCTTTAACAGAGCGACGCTCTACCGCTGAGCTACTACGGAATATGTTAACTACATCTTACTAAATTTTAAATATTTTTCAATTACTTTAAGTCATTTAAAACTTCTTTGCTGTGTTCGGCCGGTACTACTTTTTCGTAAATTTTTTCTATGACGCCCTGTGGGTTTATTAAAAAAGATGTCCTTAATGTCCCCATATATTTCTTTCCATACATAGATTTTTCTGCCCATACGCCGTACAATTTTACCGCTTTTTTATCTTCGTCAGACAGTAATGTAAAAGGCAGATTATAATCTGCGGCAAATTTTTTGTGGGATTCAACCGAGTCAACTGAAACGCCAATAATTTTCACATTAAGTTTTTTAAATCCCCAAAAATCATCCCGTAGCGCGCAGGCCTCTTTGATGCAGCCGGAAGTATTGTCTTTTGGGTAAAAATATAAAAGTAGCCGCTGGCCTTGGCAATCTTTCAAAGAGCGGCTCTCTCCATCCTGGTCTAAAAGCATAAAATCCGGCGCTTTGTCCCCTATTTTTAATTGCATAGATTTTTTAATTAGTAATATTGAATCTGGAAGGGGGTCGGGGAAACACTCGGTTTCCCCGTGTAGGAAATTATTCAAAACAGTGGGTTTTGAAAGAGCTCGCCCGGTAGTCCCACGAAGCGGAGACGCCCGCCACGAAGTAGGCGGGAAGAGGGCGAGCGACTGAGTCTAAATTACCACTAATAATAATCTTTTATTTTTTTCAACTCGCTGTGCCTTCGCAATTTTTCCAGGGCTTTGGCCTGGATCTGGCGGATTCGCTCGCGCGTGACGCCGAATTCTTCGCCGGTTTCTTCCAGTGTGTGCATGACCCCGTCGTCCAAGCCAAACCGCATGCCCAAAATCTTTAATTCCCGCTGGGTCAGTTCGCTGGAAATTTCGCCCAGCCGGTTTTTTAAAAGGTTTCTGGCCGCTTCAGTGTTGGGCGCAATGCTTTTGTCATCTTTAATAAATTCTGCCAATACGCTGTCTTGCTTGTCCTTGTCTTCGCCAATGGGGGTTTCCAAAGAAACCGCTTTTTGGGCAATTTTCCGGATGTGATGGACTTTGTCAACTTCCAACCCCATTTCAGCGGCAATTTCTTCGGCCAAGGGCTCGCGGCCCAATTCTTGCAACAGGCTCCGGCGGATTTTAGTGTACTTGGAAATGGTTTCAATCATGTGCACTGGAATCCTAATGGTTCGCGCCTGGTCGGCCAAAGCCCGGGTAATGGATTGGCGTATCCACCAAGTGGCATAGGTTGAAAATTTATACCCTTTTCTCCAATCAAATTTTTTGACGGCCTTAAAAAGCCCCAAGTTTCCTTCTTGGATTAAATCCAGCAGTGTTAAGTTAGGCGAACGCCCGATATATTTTTTGGCGATGGAAACCACCAGCCGCAAATTGGCCAGCGCCAGCTTGTTTTTGGCGTCTTCGTCTCCGTGCTCAATGCGCTTGGCTAATTCTTTTTCTTCCCGCGCTGACAAAAAGCTTGACCGGCCTATTTCTTTCAAATACATCTGGATCGGGTCAATTTTTCCTAAAATCACTTTTTTGGCTTTCTTTTCTTTCTTGGATTTTATTTCTAAAAATTCCCGCACCTCCCGCACCTCAACGCCCCGCTCACGCAACAAGTCATAGGTGTTTTCCAGGGCCGCAATATTATGCTCAATGTCCGGGATGAAATGCAAAATTTCAGCGGTAGTAATGAACCCGCGCTCTTCCCCTTTTTTGATGATGGCGTTAATTTGGTCTTGCGTCACCTTAATTTTTTTGGAACGCAAAACCTTCCTGCGCCTTTTTAAGGTTTTCTTTTTGGCATGCTTTCTTTTCACGATCTTTTTTACTTTTAGTTTCTTCTTTTTTGGCATTAAAGTTGTTTGGTTAATGCATTGAATTCTGCCATTAACTGCGCCGCTTTTTGGTGGTCTCCGCTAGCTTCCGCTTTTTTGATGTCTTCGGAAATAGCCTGCAATGCATTCTTTAATTCTATGTTTTTTAGCTGCAAAAGGCAAAGCTTCATCTCCGCTTCCCCGTCTTCTTGGAACTGGGCATCCCCTCGCAAGGCCAGGGCAGCCAGAAAATTATTGAATTCTTTATCGGGAGAAATATCGGTCAGGGTTTTTTTCAAATCATTTTCCAGCGCTTTTTCATCGGCGTTTTCCTCCACCAGTTTGTCCACCATTTCTAAAAAGTTTTTAATGGGGCTGGCAAAAAGACTGTACTGGGGCTTTTCTATAATTTTTATGTAATTGGGATTTTTAAAAACCAGTGACACGATTTTTTCTTCAATCAGTTTTTTTCTCTGCCCGGCCGATGTTTCCTGCGCCAGCTGTTTTTCTTCAAAAATTTCCTGTTCCGCCGGCTGTTCCTTCTTAATTTTTACCAATTCTTCAACAATCGCCTCTTCTTTTATTCCCAGCATTTCTGATAATTTTTGCACCCAGTATGATTGCTCAATTTTATTCTGCAGGCGCTTGATAGGCGGTAAAAGGATTTTGCCGATTTCTTTTTTGCCATCTGGTTTTTGCCTGTCAAAATGCAAAAAGGCCGAATCAAAATAGTAATCCATAATCCCTTTGGCTTTTTCAATGGAATCTTTCCATATTTGGGGATTTTTTAAAATGATGTCAGCGGGATCAGACTTTCCAGCGCCTTCTTTATAACTTTCAATAATTTTAATGTTAAACCCAAGCTCTTGGGCGTTATTAATGCCGCGCTTGGTAGCCGAGTCTCCAGCCACATCCATGTCAAAGGCCAGCACCAAATTTTCCGAATATCTTTTTAAAATTCCCAAGTGGCGCGTGGTCAGGGCGGTTCCCGAAGAAGCTACCGTATTTTCAAATCCCGCCTGGTGGCACATAATCACATCAGTGTAACCTTCCGTCACCACGCATTGGTTTTGTTTCCTCACTGTCAGCTTGGCATTGTTTAATCCGTACAAAATTCCGGATTTATCGTACAGCATGGTCTGGGGCGTGTTGATGTATTTTGCCGTTTCATTTTGCTGCTTAAAAACCCGGCCGCCAAAGCCCAGCACTTCTGAATTTAAGCCAAACACCGGAAACATAATCCTGCCACGAAAGCGGTCATAAGAATCCCCACGGCCTCCTTCTTTTTCAATTGCCAGCCCGGCTTTGACAATTTCTTCGCGCTTGTACCCTTTCCCGATTAAGAAATCCGTCAGTCCGTTCCAGGTGTCTGGCGAATATCCAAGCCGCCACTTTTTTATGGAATCTACTGTAATCCCCCTTTTTAATAAATATTCTTTTGCTTCTTTGCCCGTTGCGCTGCCTGCCAATTGCTTTTCAAAAAAGCTGCAGGCCAATTCGCAAATTTCGTACAATCTTTGCCGCTCGGTACGGATTTGCGGATTTTCCTTTTTTAATTCAACGCCGGCTTTTTGGGCCAGAATCCGCAAAGCGTCACCAAATTCCACCCCCTCAATTTTCATTATAAAATCAAAGATTGAACTACCAGCCGCACAGCCGAAACAATGCCATAATTGCCGCCCGGGATTCACAAAAAAAGACGGGGATTTTTCGGCATGAAAGGGGCATATTCCCCTGTAATTTACCCCTGTTTTGGTAAGCTTTACATAACTGCCGACAACGTCTAAAACATTAAGCTTGTTCTTAATTTCTTCAATTTGAGAATCCATATAAATATACGGCCATTATATCACAAAAAAAACAAAAATCAAGCTAAAAATCGGCTCCCAGGCCGATTTGGTTCTACGATTTTATTATTTCCGCAACTTTTTTCAATTCCTCCATGTCTGCTGTTTTGGGATGAGCAGTGGCTGTCTCGCTCATCAATACTCCATCGTTTTCGTACCGGGGAATAATGTGCAAATGAAAATGCATGATATCCTGCCCCGCCGCTTTGCCGTTGGACTGGGAAAGGCGGATGCCGTCAGCCTGTAAAGAGTTTTTTATTTTTTCTGAAATACTTTTTGCGGCAACTGCAATGTGTTTCAGCGTTTCTTGGTCAATGTCAAAAATATCTTGGGCATGGGCCTTGGGAATTACCAAGCAGTGCCCTTTAGTGACAGGCTTGATATCCAAAAAAGCCAGCACATTTTCATCTTCAAAAACCTTAAAGCAAGGAATTTCCCCTTTTACAATGTTACAAAATATGCATGGCATAGAATTTTGAATTTTGTATCTGGTATCTGGAATGGAATTTCGAATTTAGAATTTTTCGTTGCGTTTTATTCAAGCTTCACAATACAAGATTCTAAATTCGCACTACTTTACCCAGTAGGTCAACGTGACGCTGGTAATTATTTCCGATTGCCCGGGCTGGATTTCTGGCGCAACAGTAGCCTTATCCATTATAGCTCCCCCTAACCCATACGCAGGCATAGGACAACCTCCATATCCGCAACCGCCAAACCCGCCCTCATAGACATTCACCAATTTGCCCATTTTCAACCCCGAGGCGGCAAAAAGAGATTCTGCTTTTTGCTTGGCCTGCTCAATAGCTTTGGCCCTAGCCTCTGCCCTGGCGGTTTCCGGGTCGTCAATGGTAAACTGAAGGCTTCCCGCAACATTAGCGCCCTTTGCAGTAACCGCATCAATAATTTCATTCACTTTTTCAAAATTCCTCATTTTTACCTCAACCTGCTGTTGGAGGGAGTATCCCGTAATTTGGTCTCCCCTGTCAGGATACGGGTATGGGTAAGAAGGATACACCTGGTCTGATCCATACGTAGGATTTAACTGATATAAAGTAGTGCGGATATCTTTTTCTTCAACACCCAAACTTTTGATAGCGGTAATGACCGCATTCATTTTTTCATTATTTTGGTTGACAGCATCCTGGCTTTTTACGGCTTGAGTCGTAACGCCAAAACTCATAACAGCCACATCGGGCTTGGCATAGGCCTTGCCTTCACCTGTCACACTGATTTGCTGGGGATAATTTTGGGGCAAAATTTTAAACTGGTAATAGGCAAAAACCAGGCCCGCCAGCACTGCCACTCCGCCAACGACCATCACGACACGGTACAGGCGGTCTGAAAGGTCAATAATATGGTTTGTCTCCAAACCGGCTTTTACTTCTGTGTTTGCATTTATTTCCATGTTTTTTATATTTAATTTTGTATTTCGATAACAAGTTTGCCTAAAACTTCCCCGCTTTCTTTTTCTTTAAATGCCTCCCTTATGTTATCAAAATCATACACTTTGTCTATATGCACTTTTATAACTTTATCTTCAATAAATTGAGTAAGCTTGTTAAGGTTTTCTGTTGTAACTTTTGTGTTTTGGCCAATTGCGGTGACTCCGTATTCTTCAGCCAGTTTTTCGTCTTTGCCCAACATAGAGACAATAATCCCACCTTTTTTTAAAACTTTAAAAGATTTTTTGTAAACCTCTCCGCCAACCGTATCAAAAACGCAATCGTAATTTGACAATAATTCGCTGAAGTCTTGGTTTTTGTAATCTATCACTTCATCGGCTCCCAATTTTTTTACCAGGTTCATGCCCTCTCCCGTTGCCGTAGTTGCCACAAAAGCTCCCGTGCGTTTGGCAATTTGAATAGCCATAGTGCCAATGCCGCCCGCGCCACCATGAATTAAGATCTTTTGCCCAAATTGTAAATTGAAGTGTTCTGTGATGGCCTGCACCGCACTCACCCCGGTCAGCACCACTGCTGCCGCTTCTTTAAAATCCAGATTTTTTGGCATTTTAGCAATGGTTGACGTTGCGACTGCTGCAAATTCGGCAAAAGCTCCGCTGGCCCCCGCCAGCACAACGGCCTGCCCATACACTTTGTTCCCCACCTCAAAACCCTCCGCCCCTTTTCCAATTTCCGCAACAACACCAGCAATATCAGACCCAAGCGTAAATGGAAAATTCATATTTGGTATCATGCCTTCTCTTATTTTTATATCCACCGGATTTATTGAAGAAGCAAAAACCTTAACCAAAACCTGCCCATTTTTAGGGACAGGCTTTTCAATGTCAACCAATTCAATCACATCAGAATTTCCAAATTTATTTATTTGAGCGGCAATCATATTATTTTATAAAATTCGCTGCTGGCAATTTCAGGATGTTTTTCTTTTTCCATATTCAAGTACACCATCCAGGAAGGCGTAATTTTAAAAGTGCTGTACCCTTGCTTTGCCAGCTGCAAAACCGGCCACTGACTGCTTGAACGGATAGCCGTTTTTTTAATAAGCGCGTAAAAAGTTTCTGCTTCCTTCGGCTCAAGCTCTTTGGCCAAGCCCCCGCCCTGGATGGTAATCACTTCTGGCCCCCAACCAGCCACAAATGCCACCTTACCGTTAATTCTTAAGTTTTCCGCTTTCCTGCTTTTTGCCGAAGTCATAAAATACAAATTAAAGTTTTCGTCGGGCACAAAATAAACCGTGGCGGCTTCCGACTCTAAATTATTGGAAATGCTGGCCAGCACCATGGTGTTTTGGCTTTTTAAAAATTGCAACGCGCTGAATTTAATTTCCCCTTTTGTTAATTTTTTCTTGTCCATATTTTTGAGATGGGCTCTAATTATTTAAAAATCCTTGATATACGAGATAAAATCCTATAAAGAAAAATAATGCCTCTGCCAATGCAAATAATTGATTATGGCTTTTTTTATTAATAAGATTGACAACCAGTTCTGGGAAAAAAATGCGTAAAATCCCCTTGAATAAAACTATCCAACTGATAATTGTTATTAAAACCCGCCAGTCTAAAACCCAAATATTGTGGCTTAAAACCAATAAAATTCCCAAAATTAATATGGAAAATCCGGAAAGATAAACTAAAATCGGGTTTTTTACAGCTTCTTTTTCAATAAGAACAAAATGTTTATAACGCACCAATATGGATAATGTGCTTATCAAAAGAAAAGACCCAATAGCCCTTGCCAGAAAAATTGAAATATCCATAATTAACATAATATCATACTTATGGACAAACATTATGAAATCGCACTAAAGTCGCCGGCGGTTTGGCAATCTTGGGCGGCTTGGAGCAAAAAGTTTGCAAGGCGTAGCCGTAGCTTACGGCTTGCAAACTTTTTGTGAAACCTGCCCAAGATTGGCAAATCCGGCAAGATCTTGGAGTGCGGTTTCATAATGTTTTGTCCATAAAAAAGAGTAAAAGAGTATATTTACCTTAAATTACCTAATTTTATCATAAATCTTTTAATAAACAACGGCTCACATATATGTGAGCCGTGAATTTATATTTTTATTTCATTATTTTAAGGTACTGCCCAGCAAAATTCCATCAGCCCAGTAAAAACCAGTTTGGCCCGAAGGCAATATGTCGTAAGTAAAACTTTGGCCGTACGGTACAAGTTTTGTGCTTTTTACAAAAGACCCGTCATACGCATCACCTGCCAACAAATCGCCAACTGCTCGCCCATCAACCGTTGGATGCCCCGGTGAAATCAAAACTTCCCGACCGTCGCCAAGAATAAGATTTACCATTTGGTGATCAGGTGGCACCGATGTTTTTGAAATTTTTTGAACGGTTTCTTCAATCCGCCGGCCAAATAAATCTGTTGTCCAAATTGAGCCGCCAATTTTTAAATCTTTTACAGTAATTTCTCCGGATGGCGTATCAATTAGAGTATCGCCCGCAAGGCAAATGGGACAAGGTTTGGTATAGTCTTCTTTTTTAACAAACAGCGCTGTGTCCCCTTGAATTGCCTTGAGCGTCATGGTGACGGTACAGCCGTTGCTGGCGGTTTCACCAATGCGCAAAGTTATAGGAGAGCCATACATGGATGCCACCGGATACTCTCGGTAATTTAAACCGGTAATGTAGTCACTATAAATTTTCTGGACCAACAAAGAACCCACCCTTTTGCCTTCTTTCATAAAGACAAGCGATCCTACACTTGTAATTGGTTCGCAAATGGGCTGGGGCGGCACGCTGTTGGTGGTGCCGGTCTGCACGGTGCCTGCCGGGCAGGTTTCGATTTTAGGTTCTGGGCATTTCGCAAATTCGCATTTTGGCCCGGTGCGGCTCACGTAAGATCCATCTGGGCACTGTTTGGCTTCTTGAGTGCATACCACCGGATTTGGTTTTATAAAAGGAGTGTAAATCGGCAGCACATTATTTTGGACAGCAGTAAAATAAGCGGCTACGCTTAGCATAGCAACGACCGCGGCAACAATTAGTAAAATACTGATAAATCCCTTGCTTTGCATTTTTATATCCTTCATATTTTTACCTTAACTAATAATTAATTATCCCAAAAATTTTTACCGGTTTTTATTGCTTCGATATACGTTGGAAGACTGGCAAATAGAGGTTTTGGCAGGTTGTCTAAATCATGCCAATCCCAACCTTCTCTTTTTTCTGGTTCCATATTTTTAAGTTCGCCACTTTTCCAGTCGGCTACTAAACCAATATCTACATAATGTTTTGGAGCATACTTTTTAAAATTAATAAGGCATAAAAACTTTATATTTTCTATTTCAATTCCAGCTTCTTCTTTTGTTTCGCGCTTAGCACATTCTTCAAAAGATTCCATGTATTCCAAATGCCCGCCAGTACCAGCATATTCACCATCGCCATGAGAACTTTTTCTTTTACCCAAAAGCACTTTCCCGTCTTTAAAAACCAAAACTCCAATTCCCACTTTTGGCCTGTTTTCTTGATCCATACTTTATTTTAAAAAATTAACTGGCGGAGGAAGTGAGAGTCGAACTCACTTGACCTTTTCAGGTCATGCCTTTCCAGGGCATTGCACCAGCCGTTATGCGCCCCCTCCCTCCTAAAAATTATCTTACAACTAAAACCCAAAATAACAAGGCGACAATAATTCTATACACTCCAAAAGCAATAAAGGTGTGGTTTTTGATGAAATGCAAAAGCCATTTAATGGAAAGTAGGGCAACAATAAAAGAAACAACAAATCCGATGGCCAGTATATAAAAATCGCTGAATGAAAAACTGCCGGCGCTTTTGAGTAAATCATACCCGGTGGCGGCGGCCATGGTGGGCACCGCTAGCAAAAAAGAAAATTCCACAATGGATTCCCTGCTGACTCCCATGAGCATACCACCCACAACCGTTGCGCCGGCCCGGGAAACTCCGGGAATAATTGCCAGTGCTTGCCAAACACCCGTCCAAAATGATTTTTTGTAGGTGATTTCATCCGTACCCTCTTTTTCACGGCCGTGAGTTTTAGGGTACTTTCTCTTATACCAAATTTCAAATAAAATTAAGGCCACGCCGCCTAAAAATAGCGACCAGACAACAATTTGGGCGCTTGATAACAAGTAATTTTTGAGGATTTTGTAAAATAAAAATCCCAAAATGGCCGTGGGTAAAAAAGCCACCAAAACTTTTTTCCAAATTTCTTTGTTGGCAATAAATTTCCGCCAGTACAAAACCACCACGGCCAAAATTGCCCCAAATTGAATGGCAATTTCAAAACTTTTGGTAAATCCGGCATCGGCAACCCCCAATAACTTACTGGTCAAGACCAAGTGCCCCGTTGAAGAAATGGGTAAAAACTCCGTCACTCCTTCCACAATTCCTAAAATAACGGATTGAATGATGGTCATAATAATAATTCAAAGTTCAAAATGCAAAAATCAAAATGACAGTTTAAAATTCAAAATTTAAGAAATATCATCTTTTGTTGCATTTGTCGTAATCATTTCACCTTTCT
>CAYIJR010000007.1:0-21700 GCA_964363825.1 uncultured Candidatus Saccharibacteria bacterium
CATGGATCCGTAATGCCGATTTACTATGGGCCCGCGGTTTTTATAATATATTATTTTGGACTTTTTCTCAAGAATACTTTCAACTTTTCAATCGTTTGGTCATACGTTTCTCTATCCACCGGATAGGGCGTGGCGTCTTTGCCGCCGTGGGCAAATGAGTATCGCGCCGGGTCTTCGTAAGATGGCTTGGCACCGTACATTACTTCCCCAACCAAAGCCAAGGCCCGGATGGTTTTTGGGCCGACGCCTTTGGTGGCCAGCAATTTTTCGTAGCTTTCCGGCTTTTGGTCGCATAAATTCCACAATATTTTTTCCAAATACTTGCTTTTAGAAAAATCCTCTTTAACTACTGGATGCCAATAAAATTCTTTGTTTTCCAAATTCAACAACGTCAATTGTTGTTTTCCATACTGCACCTTGGCCATTTGGGACACTGGCGTTGAGTATTTTCTCAACAACGTAATATCTTTCATCAAGGCGGTGAAATTTTGCGATACCAATTCTGTGCTCAATCCCCTATTTTCAGAACTTTTCTGGGCGGTCATATTCAAAACGTTGGGCAGGGTAATGGCGCTCTCTATTCCCTCGTGCGGCTCGTTGATTAAATCTTTTGCATGCTCTGAAAACCAGTGATATCTTCGGGCCGATTGCTTTTGCGTGTTCATTCCCTGTTGAACCACCGTCCAAGCGCCGTTTTTGGTGAAGAAAAAAGCGTGGTGGTAAATGTCAAAGCCGTCTTGCACCAGCGAACTGTCAACTTTGGCCGCCATTTTGGAATTATAAATCAGTGAATTGGCGTTGGCTTCTGGTAAGTTTATTTTTTCTGACCATTGCAAAATTTGCTCTGGGGTTTTTAAGGAAGTTTTACCCTTGCCCCCGCAAATGAATATACCCAAATCTTTTTCTACTCCCCGAATTGCTTCCTTTAATACCGCTGTCAAAATGGTGGTCAGCCCAGACGCATTCCAGTCAAACGCTAAGACAGTGCCCAGCGATTGGAACCATACCGGGTCGGCAATTCTTCTGACAAATTCATCGGGGCCGTATTCCTGCACCATGCCAAAAATAATGCGCTTAGCCAGCAGTACCATCCGGTCAAACAGCCACTTGGGACATTTTCCGTAATCTAATGTGAATGTCGCTATGCCTCTAGAAATCATATCGCTTTACCCCCACACCAAACAGCACGCGTTTGGTGTGGGGGCTTTTTGGATCATACGAATTCATACTATCATATCGCCAATATTATTTACAAAATCATTTTTTTGTGTAATATGAGTAATAAGCCTCCATAGCTCAATTGGCAGAGCAGGTGCCTTTTAAGCACTTGGTTCCAGGTTCGAGTCCTGGTGGGGGCACAAATTAAAAATGGCCATTATGGCCATTTTTAATTTGTGCTTTTAACACAGGACTCGAACCCAAATCACCCCGTGTAGGAAAATAGTCCCACAAAACCTTGTTTTGTAGAGACGTAAGAAACCGTGGGTTTCTTAAACTGGGAGTCGGGGTGATTTGAAAAGGTTCTACGAGCGAAGCAAGGGAGTCCTGATGGGGGCACATTCAGCAAAAAACCGCTTTACGCTTTAAAAAGCGGTTTTTTGCTGAAAATTTATAATCCTTTTTCTCGCAACTTATGCAGTAAATCTTTTTGCTCCCTGGAAATCTTCTTTGGTGTTTTGATGACCAGCTCAACATACATATTCCCCCGGCCGTATCCGCCGTAATGGGGAATGCCTTTTCCGGAAATGCGTAAAATTTTTCCTGACTCCGTTCCCTGCGGCACTGTTAATAAAATGCCGGTGCCTTCTAATGTCGGCGTTTCAATTTCGTCGCCCAAAATGGCTTGAGAATAATTAATCTCTCGTGAAAGATATAAATCATCCCCTTTTCTTTCAAAAACCGGATGCTCTTTGACAAAAATCCTCACATACAAGTCCCCTGCCTTGCCGCCTCGTTTTCCCGCGTCACCCCTATCCGGAATTTCAATGGCCTGATTGTTATCAATGCCCGCGGGAATGGCCACGTCAATGGTTTCTTCGCCTTTTACCCGGCCTTCGCCCCTGCAGACATTGCACAGTTTTTCGGGTTTGGTGCCTTCGCCATGGCAATCGGGGCATACCGCAAAAGAAGTGTAAGACCCCAAAATGGTCCTTTTGACTTGCTGGACTTGGCCTTGGCCGCGGCACATGACGCATTCTTGGATTTTGGTTCCGGGCTCGGCTCCATTGCCGTGGCAGCGTTGGCAGGCCAATTGCTTTGCCAGCGTTATTTTCCGATGTGTAGTTTTTAGTGTTTCCTCCAAAGCAATTTCAATGTCAACCTGGATGTTTTTGCCTTTTCTGATATCTTTTTTGGTTGCGCGCCGGCCACCTCCGCCAAAAGAAAACACATTTTCAAAAATGTCGCCCAAATCTTCAAAATCAATGTCCGGACTTTGATTTTGCCAAGACCAATTAAAATCCCAATTTTGCCCCGCGCCCGCTCCGCCCATTTGGTCAAATCCTTTGCCAAACTGGTCGTACTGCTGGCGTTTTTTTGCATCCGAAAGCACCTGATAAGCTTCATTTATCTCTTTAAATTTCTTTTCATCCCCGCCTTTGTCAGGGTGGTACTTATGAGCTAACTTGTGAAAAGCTTTTTTAATTTCGTCTTGGGAAGCACTCTTTGTGACCCCCAAGACTTCGTAGTAGTCCACTTTTTAAATTTAAGATTTTGGATTTATGATTTTAGATTTTTTTTGCGTTATCATAAATCTTATATCTAAAATCGTAAATTGTAAATTACTTTTTTTCCTTAAACTCCCCTTCGTCGGCTTTCAGTTTAATGCCATTTTTCTTCCAAGTAGCGAAGCTTCATTCGTAATCTTTCAGCAGATTCTTGGATATGTTTCTTCATCACAATATCTATTTCTTCCATGGAATAACCTTTTCTTTGTTGCTTCTTTTTCATAATTTATAGTAAATCTATAAACTCGTCCACTGTTAACCCTGCCTGCTGAATAATTGATTTTAATGTTTTGGGACTAAGGTCTTTTTTATGAAATGGAATCGTCACCCGCAAATGCGACTTTATCTGGTGTCGCAACTGAATGTGGCCGCCAGATGTGTGATATTCATAAAATCCATCCCTTTTGAGGGCCCGAATAACCAGCGCCGAAGGTATTCTGGGAAGTTTTGGCATATTACAGAGCTACTTTAAGATGCTCTTTTTTAGTTTTATTCTTAGACATCTTTTCTTTCAGTAGCGCTTCCAAATAGCAGCGAATAGCGTCCTTAGCCATTGCCCTGGCATCATTCAAGTTATCTCCTTCAGTAACTAATCCAGGAAGACTAGGAACAGTAACCGTATATCCATGGCCATTACTTTCAAACACTACGTCGTAATGATAAATTTTTTCTATTTTGCTTTTCATGATTTTAATATAAATTATACTTTTATTCTTGCATAAAATTACGGGATTTGCCACTTTTCATCCCCACCTTTGTCAGGGTGGTACTTATGGGCCAGTTTATGAAAGGCCTTTTTAATTTCGTCTTGGGAGGCCTGCTTGGTTACTCCAAGAATTTCGTAGTAATCCATTGAAGTTACAGAGGCAGGTCGCGATTTTCTTTCAGAAATCGCTCTTTAGAAACCCATGGTTTCTAACGTGTCCGCGAAACAAGTTTCGCGGCACTGTTTTCCTACACGGGGGCACCGAAGTTCCTAGGTCGGGATTTTCTGCTTCGCAGATAAATCTCGCGAGACCCTACCCGACCCCCCTCCAGTTGTAGTATTAATAGTAAATCTCTGATGATTTGAATATATGCCTTCAATGCTGACTCGGCGCCTATTTTTTTACAAAATTTTACTCATACACGTCTTTTCGATGGCCGATATCTGCGAACACAGCCGTTTCGTCTTCGTAAAAATAGAATATGACTCTATAATTTCTCGTAATTCTGAATGAGTAATCCTCTGAACCTGTTAACTTTTTTGTGTGGAGCCTGACATCAAGCCAGTTTAGTGAAAATATGTGTTTGTGCTTATTATAAATTTTTAGGATGTTTTTGGGTAATTTTTCTAACTTTTTCTAGAAGTCACCAGTCTCAATAATGTTAATCATACCTTAGGAGGGTATTGTTTTTTTGCTTTTTTAAGTGCGGCTCTAATTGAAGCTGCATTATGGTAATCACTTAATTTTTCGGTAGGCAAAACCAGTGACACGTCACGACGAAGTGCTTTTAATTCGCGCAGTACCTTATTCAAGTTTTTTTCTAACATTTTATTGGTCATAGTATTTGTTCGTTTCTTTAATTTTGCTTCTCTTTAAACTCCCCTTCATCCGCTTTGGGCTCGTTTCCTACCTTGTCGGGACCTTCGGCCTGCGAACCCCCCTTATTATCTGACGCATTGGGCGGGGTGGTTTTATACAATTCAGCGCCGATTTTTTGCATCATTTCTGACAGCTCTTTTGTTTTTGCCTTTACATCTTCCATATTATCAGTTTTTAAAACGTCTTTCAATGCGGAAATTTTAGTTTCGGCATCTTTTTTCATGTCAGCGTTAACTTTGTCTTTGGCATCGGCCAGCGTTTTTTCTGATGTGTAAACCAACGAATCGGCAATATTTTTTGCCTCAATTACTTCCTGCTTTTTCTTGTCTTCGGACGCGTGGATTTCAGCATCTTTTTTCATTTTTTCCACTTCTTCTTTGGAAAGCCCGCCGGATCCTTCAATCCTAATTGACTGGGATTTCCCGGTGGCCTTGTCTTTGGCCGAAACATTCAAAATTCCGTTGGCATCAATGTCAAAGCTGACTTCAATTTGCGGCGTACCGCGGGGGGCAGCCGGAATGCCATCCAGCATAAACCGGCCCAGCGTTTTGTTGCCTTCTACCATTGGCCTTTCGCCTTGCAATACATGAATTTCCACTGACGGCTGGCTGTCCGCGGCCGTTGAAAACACTTGCGTCTTGGCTGTGGGCACGGTGGTGTTTTTAGAAATTAGCACCGTATTGACTCCGCCCATTGTCTCAATCCCAAGCGATAAAGGCGTGACATCTAAAAGCAAAACATCCCTCACATTCCCCTGCATTATTCCGCCTTGAATAGCCGCCCCAATTGCTACTACTTCGTCCGGGTTGACTTCTTTGTTTGGTTCTTTGCCAAAAAGCTTTTTTACTTCTTCAATTATTTTTGGCATTCTGGTCTGCCCACCAACTAAAACCACTTCATTAATATCGCTTGCTTGCAAATTAGCCTCTTTGAGAGTCTGTTTTACCAAATCAATTGATTTTTCAATATAGTTGTTTACCAAAGCCTCAAATTGCGCCCTGCTTACTTTGTAAAGTAAATGTTTTGGTCCTGCAGCGTCAGAAGTGATAAATGGCAGGTTAACTTCTGTTTCCATTGAGCTAGACAGCTCTATTTTCGCTTTTTCAGCCGCTTCTTTTATCCTTTGCAACGCCAAGTTGTCTTTTTGCAAATCAATGCCGTTATCTTTTTTGAACTCTGATACAATCCATTCAATTAACTTTTGGTCAAAGTCGTCTCCGCCCAAATGGGTGTCCCCGCCGGTGGCTTTGACTTCAACGGTATCGGCGCCCACATCCAAAATGGAAATGTCAAAAGTGCCTCCGCCAAAGTCGTAGACAATAATTTTCTCGTCTTTCTTTTTATTTAATCCATATGCCAAAGCCGCGGCCGTGGGCTCATTGATGACACGTTTTACATCAAAACCGGCAACTTCCCCGGCAATTTTGGTGGCTTTTCTTTGCGAGTCGTCAAAATAAGCCGGGCAGGTGATAATGGCTTCGGTAATGGTTTCTCCCAGTTTTGCCTCTGCATCCGCTTTTAATTTTTGCAAAATCATGGCCGAAATTTCAGCTGGATTCAGCCACCTATCCCCCATTTTCACATCAACACCGCCATCGGCTGATTCGCGAATTTCATAGGGCAGCAATTTTTTGTCCCTTTGTACTTCGGCATCGGAAAACTTCCGGCCAATTAATCTTTTAACCGAAAAAATGGTGTTGTGGGGATTGGTAACCGCCTGCCTTTTTGCCAAAACACCGACAACCCTTTCGCCTGCTTTAGTAATGGCAACAATGGAAGGTGTTGTCCTGGCCCCTTCTTTATTTTCAATAATTTTCGGCTCGCCGCTTTCCACCACAGCCATAGCGCTATTTGTAGTACCAAGGTCTATGCCTAGTATTTTACTCATTTTGTTTTAGAAAATAGAAAGTAGAAAAATAGAAAGATAGAATTTAACTTTACACGTTTTACTCTTTCTAACTTGCTTATTTAATTATTTTTATTATTTTTGTTTATAAATGAAGTTGAGAATCTGATCGATTACAATTTTCGCACATTCCATTATCAACTGTGCTATAAATTGTTGGGTAATGGTAATATGGCGATCCGCATTTGACGCATCTTCTATTACCTCCCGCACCAGTAAAGCTATAAGCAGTGCCAGTTAACCCGCTCACTACTGATGATGTGTCATTTATCACATATAATTTATCTTCTGTTTTTTCTATGATTTTATTAATTTTATTCTCAAGCTCCGAAATTTTTTCTTGCTGCGACAAAGAAATTTTGTTTTCCTTCTTAATAGTAGATACCTCTTTTAGGAATGACTCTTTAGTTTTTAATAGTTCTTTCATGGCTTGATTTCCTTCAATTAACTGCTCTTTTCTTTTCTTCTGATAATTCCAATAGCTTTTCCACTCAACTATTGCCAAAACAGCTATTCCTGCAGTAAATATTGAAAATAATAAAGCTGCTGCACCAATAATGACACTAATTACTGTTAATAAAATTTCTAAAGTCATGTTAAAATCCTATTTTTGCATCTTCCTGGCTCTGTTTCGGCATTTCGGGAAGATGCGTTTCAATTTTGCCGAATTGCTTTTCATATTCAGCAATCTGTTTTTCCAAAAGCAGGGCAATTCTTTTTGTATGTTTGGGAGTTGCGGTAAATTGCCGGCCTTGGTTTCCCGATGTTATTAAAAAGTTAAAACCTTCTTCGTTAAAAAGCATATTCACCATGGTGATTAAATAAATATTCGGGTCTACATTTAATTGGATTTGTTGTGGTTCTTTTTCCATAGTTTTATTTTTCCTCATAGGCTAATTCGTACGAATTAGCCTATGAGGAATCGTTACTATTTTGAAACTTTCACTTTCGCCGGCCGTAATACTTTGTCATCCATTATATATCCTTTTTGCAGTTCTTCCACCACCATGCCAGATTCTGCGGGGGTCGGACCTCCGCTAACTTCTTCCAAAATCTCCATGGTTTCTGGATCAAACTTTTTGCCGGCGGTTTCAATGGCTTCAATCCCCTCTTTTTTCAAAAATTCTGAAATTTGGTTTTTAATTTGTAAAAACCCTTTTGTCCACTCAATAGCCGGCGCGTTCCCCTCTTGGCCGCTTTTTAATTTTTCCGGCAGTTGTTTTTCTGCCAAGTAAAAACTGTCCAAAATAGGCAGAATTTTCAAAATTGTGTCTTCTTTGGCGTATTTTCCCCAAAAAGCCATTCGCTCCATTTCATCTTTTTTATAGTTGGCAAAATCAGCTTCGGCGCGTTTCCAATTATTCAAATATTCCTCGCATTTCTTTTCGAGCTTTTGGAGCTTGTCTTGAGCAGAGTCGAAGGATTTATTTTCTTCTGCTTCTCTAATAATTTCTATATTGCAAGTTTTATGTTCTTTGCACCAAGCTTCACACTTTTCTGCAGCAGCTTTATCTTTATAGTGAAAACCGCACTCCCTGCATTGATATAAATTTTGATTATTTTTTATTTCTTCCTCCATAATTCTTTTTGTTATTCGCTTATTCGCGCGAATAAGCGAATAGTTTGGTGTCTAAAAATTTTCTATTTCCCTTAATATCTGCTCAATTAAACTGACATTTTTGTTGTGCGTTGACTGCGATGGCCCGATGATTTTTAACATTTCAAAAATAGTATCTTTGTCTTCCAGCCGCGTGTAGCTCAAGGTGGTTGAAATTTCTGTCAATGACTTGGTCAGTTCCTGCGCCAGCTTTAATTCTTGGTTTATTTTTTCCCGGGCTTTTTCAATTTCTTTTTTCAAATCAGGCGCTTCATTTTTTTGAAAAGTTATCTCCACGAAATATTTATATGCTTTGTTGGTGGGCACGCGACCGGCGGAAGTGTGCGGCTGCATGACATATCCCAATTCAGTCAATTCCTGCAAGTCGTTTCGTATGGTGGCGGGCGAAACATCCAAACTATACTTTTTTTGCAAAAGATTGGAACTAATAGGCTCGGCACTGCCGATGTATTCTTTAATTAAATTATTCAGAATTAATTCTTGTCTTTCACTTAACATGTTTTGATTATATAAAATTAGCAAAGTCATGTCAAGAGTGATAATAACATGAAACCTGAAACATTAAAAGAGTCCGTGAACGGGCGGTTCACGGACTTTTACAATGGCCTCATTTTAAGCGCTTTCGCCGTGACGCAGTATTTCAGCGCATGCTTCCATGAGTTTTTGAGCTGAAAATCCCGTCATTGAAGCGAGGCGAACTGCGTTAATGAATGACTTAACTACCGCCTCATCAAGGCGGTCTCTGACAACAAAGTTTTGCCGATGGCCATGGTCAAAAGGCTCCATGACTTCTGCAAGTTTACCCATTGCCTTGAGCTGGTGTTTTACAATGTGGTTGATAGCAAACCTTGCAACTTGCTCATCAGGATCAAATCCTCCATCCAGCTTCCCTAAGGCAGGGTAATTTTTACTGTCAAAAGGCCATTTGCCAGTGATCATGTCCATAACTTGTTGCAGAGTTATTGGTTCTTGCTGTGCCATGTGGCGCCTCCGATGTTAAGAGAAACTATTAAAGGACAAAATGGAGTCGGCAGGTCTTCGAGTCTGCAACCTTCCGAGCAGGTAGTATTTTGGGAGGGGTACTTATTGCTCGGTTGCTCTATTCTTGAGATTCGGCTCCATGTATTTTGCATCATATTACTTTCTTGGTTTTAAATCAAGGCAAACCGAATTAATGCAGTAGCGTTTGCCGGTTTGGGTAGGACCGTCGTCAAAAACGTGGCCTAAGTGGGAGTTACATTTTTTGCATATTATTTCAATTCTGCCGTCTTGTTCCTGCCTTTGATCAATTGCTCCTTCGATTGCCTTATCGAAACTCGGCCAGCCAGTATTGCTGTCAAATTGCGCATCGGAGGTAAAAAGCGGGTTTCCGCAGGCCATACAAATATAGTTGCCATCTTCATTTTTGTGGACATACCTTCCGGTGAAAGGCATTTCAGTCCCCTTTTGCCGCAGAATTTTATACTGCTCCGGCGTTAGTTTTTTCTTTAACTCTTCTTCATCCATTTGATTGCGATGCTAATATACTAATTCATGCTAATAATACTAATACGCCACGTTTTTTAAATTCGTATAATTAGTATGCATTTGTATATTGGAATCGCATTTATTTTAATAGTTCCGCAAACTTTTCCTGGACTTTTTTTAATTTCGGGTTTATTACCACTTGGCAGTACGGCTGGCTTTTGTTATTTTCGTAGTAATTTTTGTGGTAGTCTTCGGCCGGATAAAATTTGTTCCCGCCTTCGGACGGGACCCCGCCAACGGCGGTGGCCAGCGGCTTTACTTCAGTGACGATTGGTTTTCCAAATTCACTGGAACTATTTAACTCTTCAATAAATTTTTCACAAACTTTAATTTGATGAGCGTTGTCGCACAATATAACTGATCTGTATTGTTCGCCGACATCGCTTCCCTGGCGGTTTTTGGTGGTTGGGTCCAGACCCCACAGTGCAAACCTATTCGTTCGCGATAGTGATAAATTTTCATAAGACCGAGAAGCGACGACCGAAAGGTATCCTCTGCGATACCTTAAGTAGGAGCGACAAAGGTATTATGAAAATTTATCCTATCCCGAAGGGTTGTAGGAATTTTAAAAAACTACTGCGTTGCAACTTCGTCAGCGTAGTGCATAGACTATGCTTCCTCGTTGCGCCTTGTATTTTTTAAAAATTCCTATCAACGCGATCCGAATAGGTTTGCACTGTGGGGTCCAGGTAGCAAAAAAGACGGTCAACAAAGTTTCCAAAGGTATTATTGAAGCGTCGTATTCAACTTTTACCACTTCGGCGTATCCGGTGCTGCCATCAGAAACCGCTTCGTATGTTGGATTTGGCATGGCTCCTCCCGCATATCCTGGCTCAACTGAAAGCACTCCTTTTAACATCCTAAATACCGCCTCCGTACACCAAAAACACCCTCCGCCAAAAACTACGGTTTCTTTCATGCTATTTTTCTTCTTTATGGTCGTGCTTGAACCCCATCCAGTCGCAATGGACGCAATGGTTTTTTTTAGAAATCATTTTTAGCCCTGCCGCTAAGAATATAATACCCCAAAAAATAGTCCACCCACTACCACTTAAAATACCGAGCGCCTGAAATATAAGAGCCACCCCAATCGCCAAGAATATTATACCTAAAAACATATATTTATTTTTTAAATAATATTACGCCGCAACCCCGAGATAAACTAAAATGCACCCAAATAAGACAAATACCACAAGTCCGACCGGAATCCATTCAGTTTTACTTTTAACTTTTGCCAATCCCTTTTGAACCATGCCTGGTAAAAACAATAAAGCAACGCCCCTTATAGTTACAAGCCATCCGAGTACCGTAATAATAACATGCCAGCTTGATTCCCAAACATTGTAAAACAAAATTAGGGCAATACCCGTCATCACATTCACTAATCCAAATAGCAGCAAATTTTTTGCATCTTCCATCAATGAAAAAAAGTGCTCTATGTACATTTGACGGACCAAAAAAGCCAAAGAAATGATGATAAAACAAAACCCCCATAACTGCGCCAAAAAATTTACTATTTCCATGAAAATAATTTTTTAATTTATAACGAGACCTTTATTATATTATAACACAAAAAGAAAAAGAGAGGTTCAACAACCTCCCTTGCAAAGCTAAATACCTGTTTCTATTTTAACCGCATAGTAAAAAAGCGGCGGTGGGTAATGTGCCAAATAAAAGACTCCATCCATAAACCATCTTCTACTTTGATTTCGTAATACACTTGATTGCACCTGCGCTGGCTACTGGGTTGCTTAAATTGCGGATCATATAATACCAAGTGACAGGAAATATACAAAATAAGGGCGGGCGACATCATATCGCTGGCGCTTATTTTATCTGAAGCCCGCAAACTCAGAATGCAAGAAAAAATTACAAGCACGAATATTTTAAACATGTGCCTGCGATTTTCATTTTTTTCCAATTCACTCATGGCACTTTCCTTTCTATATTAAATTGTCAAAATGAAGAACAGTCTTCAATACACAATTATATTATACCTTGAATTACGAAATGCTTTCAAGGGATTTTCTTCAAATTTCTCCAGACGAAAACGTGATAGAATTTGAAAATGTAGCCTGCTACATTTTCAAATTATTGCGCGTTTTCGTTGCTTGACCCGCAGGGCATCCCCGCAGGTGCATTTGGAGAAAAGACCTGAAACTCTGCTTTCCCTAAGGCATTTCGTAATTCAAGGTATACAAAAAATACCAGTGATTTACCAACTAAGTCCCGCACCCCAAGCAAAAAAAATGGGGCTATGCTTTACGCATTCCCCCTGGTTTTGCCCATGGCCATGCCGCCTATTTCCGCGGCAACGGCGACTTTGGCGGACTGATAACCACCTTCCCGCAAAAGGCGCACCGTCCATCCACTTTGACGTCGTGCTTGTTGCCCACTTCCTCGCAGTCGAACCTGGAAAAACCAAAAAAGTCCAGCTGCGGACGGCGGGCAAATTTCAACCATAGATAGCAACCAATTAAGGCCGCTAAAGTAATACCCAGCGCTACCATTCCACCATAATTGTCCATCATGGCCCACTCTCCTAAAAAAGAACACTTACATTGCCCGCCCACCCAGGCAAGCAATATTGTGGATTGTACTTTGAAGTGCAACACTCCAATCTTAACTCAATTTTATTCTAATTCCAGGATTAGATTCAAATAGCCCCATTTTTCTGCTATTTGTTCTTAAAAGTCAAGTTCAAAGTGTTGCACTCCAGGGTACAATGTACCTATATCCCGATTTTTATTGTATAATAAAAAATATTGTCCTGTCAATAGCAAAAAAATACGCACCCATCGTCAATAGACAATAAGTGCGCTTGGGCGGTTAGCCCCTCCTTAATTTGGGCGTCAGTGTTTTTATTTCTTCTCATACATGACGATGATTCCCTCGGCACAGTCCAGATAATCATTATTAGCTGACGCTATCTGGTCTTTTGCGTAACCGGGGGAAACAGAATACACCGAACATCCCGCGAAGTACCCAAGGGCAGATTGGTAGTCATTAATGGCGGTGGTCCAATCGCTCTTATTATAAGCGCCTTCGGCGCTTTGGTATTTTGCCTCGCCATTGTTCCATTGTTCTGTTGCCGCCTGTACATTAGTCGAGGCATTGAGGAGCACCGCAATAGCCGAAAAAATTAAGTCCTCACATTCATTGTAGTCATTTCCTGCTGGTACCGATTTTTTGAGCCGGTCCCAAAGATCGGCGGCCCGCTCATCAGCGTCTTTGAATGCATCGTTTAAGCCCCCATACTCTAACCATACCGTGGCCCGAGTTTCGGATGCAAAGTCTTTTAGAACCTTGGCATCGGTTTCAGGATCGGCGCATACGGGCACGCCGAATGCGAAAAAAAACACGCACGCAAACAGACAAACAACGAAACTCTTCATAATTAACCCCTAAAAAAGAAACACGAAAAACTGAACACATCCTTTCTCTTCCGTAGTACAATGTGGGCGCAAAACGCAAAAACGCCGCGCCTGACAAAAGCCAGTACATTTCAGGTAGCAATATCCTCTAAATTGGGAAGGTTCTGGAACCAAAAACGGTTAAATACAATATTAACAAGAAATATTAAAAAAGTAAATAATGTAAGCTTGAGGCAAGTAAAAACCCGCTTCATATCGCGGGTTTTTACTTGCCATGGGGTGCATGATCCGAACAAAATCACTTGAGCGTAGTGAATTTAGGCAAGATTCAAGGCGCGAGGAAGAGATATGTACCCTTTGCGGTACATTCTCGACGAACAACGAAGAAGCTTGCCTAAATTCGCCCGCCCGAAGGGAAGTTCACAAATGACCGATTTCTGCGTTATTCCTACTCAAGGTAGTATAAAACTACCTTTCGGTTGTCGCGTCTTGAAATCGTCCATTTTTGAACTTCTCAAGTTGATTTATGTTCGAATCATGCACCCCTCCTTTCCGCCCGCTTGGCGTCAATTTCTTTTAAATAAAGTTTTCTAATGCGGACGTTTTTAGGAGTAACTTCCACCAGTTCATCGTCGCCAATATACTCTAACGCGTCTTCCAGTTCCATTACTTTTGGAGTATTAAAATGCTCGTCGGATCCTTCACCCTTAGACCTCATGTTTGACAGCTGTTTTGTTTTGCACACATTGACCCGCATGTCTTCTGACCGGGAATTTTGGCCAACAACCTGGCCTTCATAAATTTCAATTCCATGGTCTAAAAACAAAACACCCCGGTCTTGCACATTGATTAACCCGTAATAATTGGTAACTCCAGATTCGTGGGCAACCAATGATCCCTGGTTTCTTTCTTTCCAGTTTCCCGGGTCTGGCATGTATTGGAAAAAAGAGGTGTTAATAATTCCAAGCCCTTTTGTATCGGTTAAAAATTCCGCCCTGTATCCGAACAATCCTTTTGTCGGAATGATAAATTCCAAAAAGGCAATGCCATTGTGAACTCGCATTTCCTTTACTTCTCCTTTACGGGAACCTAATTTTTGCATGACTGATCCTTGGTATTGTTCCGGAGTTTCAATAAAAACCCTTTCATACGGCGTCATTTTTTGGCCATTGATTTCTTTTAAAATAACCTGTGGCCGGGAAACGGCAAATTCATAGCCTTCCCGCCTCATCCGTTCAATTAAAATGGCCAAATGCAATTCGCCGCGGCCGGAAACGGTCCATGTGGCATTTTCATTTTCTTCAACGCGCAAAGCCACATCGGTTTCCAGTTCTTTAAATAACCGTTCGCGAATTTGCCTTGAAGTGCAAAACTGCCCTTCCTTGCCGGCAAAAGGCGAGTCGTTAATCATAAAAGTCATTTTTATCGTGGGCTCTTCTATATTAATCAATGGCAAAGCGGAAGCATTTTGGGGGTCGGCAATGGTTTCGCCAATGGTCACATCGGGAATTCCGGCAATGGCGGCAATATCCCCCGCTTGGACTTCCTCTGCCTCAATTTTTCCTAATCCGGCAAAAGCCATCAACGAAATTAATTTGTAATTTTTAGACTCTCCCTGGCGGTTAATGTGCGTAATTTCCTGGCCGGCTTTAATAACGCCGTTGTAAATTCTGCCAATGGCCAGTCTACCCTTAAAATTATCCGGCGCAATTGAAGTAATCAGCATTTGCAAAGGTTTCGCAACGTCCACAATGGGCGAAGGAATATGTCGCACAATAGCATCAAAAATTGGGATAATATCGGTCATTTTTGACAAATCCGGCTCCAGACCGGCTTTGCCGCCACGGCCCGAAGCATAAATTACCGGAAAGTCCAGCGAATGGTCCCCTGCACCCAATTCTAAAAATAATTCAAGGGTTGCTTCCAAGGCAAACTGCGGCCGCGCGCCGTCTTTGTCAATTTTATTGATCACCACGATAATTTTATGTCCCATTTCCAGCGCTTTTTTTAACACAAATCTGGTCTGCGGCATCGGCCCCTCTTTAGCATCAATTAAAAGCAAACAGCCGTCTGCCATATTAAGCACACGCTCCACTTCCCCGCCAAAGTCAGCGTGGCCGGGAGTGTCAATAATATTTATTTTCATTTCGCCGTACATGACCGCCGCATTTTTGGAAAAAATGGTGATTCCTCTTTCTCTTTCTAATTCATTGCTGTCCATAATCATTTCTTGCTCGGCTACTTCCTTTTTCATCTGGGTTTTTGACTGACGCAAAAGCGCGTCCACCAATGTGGTTTTCCCATGGTCAACGTGGGCGATAATAGCAATATTACGAATGTTTTGCATAATCTTGGTTATAACCTAAAAGTTTACCCCTGTCAAATAACGCACGAATGCGTTAATTTTGCTTTGCAAAATTATTTGACGGGGTGAATTACTGTCAAAACAAAAAGTATTGCGGGGTCAGACCCCGCAATACTTTTTCAATATTACGATTATTTACCGATTTTCAGCAAGTCAATTTCAAAGGTCAGTGTGGCGTTTTGGGGTATGACCGGAGGACGCCCAAGCTCACCATAAGCCAGTTCTGGAGGAATGGTTAACTTTCTTTTTTCGCCTAATTTCATCCCGATAACTCCCGTATCCCAACCCTTGATGACATCGCCATTGCCCACGGTAAAAGCAAACGGCCTGTTTATATCAATTGACGAATCAAATTTTGTGCCATCAGCCAATGTGCCTACGTAGTTTACGACAATATAATCTCCTGCCTTGACAGCCATGCCACTCCCTTCTTTAAGGATTTCTATCTTTACCTCTTTGGCCATGTTATTAGAATTATTTGCATTTTGGTCACCAGGGATTACTGGGCTCGGTTTAGAATTAACCATAAAAAAGTATATCCCCAAAATTACCGCGATGATTAATATGATAACAATAATTGTTATGATTAAAACTGTTCTTTCCATATCTTATAAATTATTGATTGAATTTTTCGACCTTGGATATTTTCATTTTCCCATGACTAATAAAATTTATAACGACTTCCTTGGGGCGTGGGACTTGGACTTGAAGTAGTGTTACGGAAGATGCATGTAACCGTTTGTCCGGGTGGAATAGTTATGTCTTGCACGCCATGTCTGAAACCATTGGTATAGCTTGACCCGACAGACGTCCCGTCCTCTTTTCTGCAAATTGCGGAATTAAATGTCCAACCAGTTGGCGGCTCATCTTCGGCAACAGCGAAAGAGCCATTGTAAGGCCCGTTAAAATCTAATGTCGCAGAACTACTGCCATTTTGAGTGGTAATATCCGGTATGTAATCGCTTGGAAATGGGCTAAAGTAGGGATTGGAATAGCCTCCGTTAAATGTAAATGTTTCATCTCCGCCTGTGGTATTTTTAATAATTTCTAAATGCCGTACAGTTTTTTCATCCTTAAAGGTGCACGTGGTTGTTTGATTGGCGACAATTACTGCGGCGTTGGGAGTACCGTTGGTACAGTTTGAAGTTGTCAAATCCCAGCCATTTGGGATTGTTTCATCAATAGAGTAAACGCCCGGGCTCAAATTTAATGTATCAGGAGGATTGTTATTAGAGCTTGTGCCGTCAACAGTTGTAACGCTCATTGCTGAAGGAGTCGGAAAAACAGTAAATTCAAATGTGCCATCCCCACCCGTGGTAGTTTTAATTATTTTTAATGTACCTTGTGCTGGCGGAGTCGGACTATTAACAACAGAACATGTTGGGTTTGGGTTGGTAGCAGAAACGGTAACCGTGCAGGGGCTTCCAGTGGTAATCCATCCTGTTGTGGTTTCGGTAATGGTGTATGTGCCATATGGAACAGTAATCGTAGTAGCACCCGTTGTTGACCCGGGACCCACATAAACGCTAAAATTATAACCGCTAAAAGCACTACTTGTGCTTGCAATACTAAATCCAAAGGGAGTAGTGGTTGATGCAACGAGTCCATTTTTTGTTTTATTAATTGTAATAGTTCCTGTAGTTGGCGAAGGCGGAGTCGGACTATTAACAACAGAACATGTTGGGTTTGGGTTGGTAGCAGAAACGGTAACCGTGCAGGGGCTTCCAGTGGTAATCCATCCTGTTGTGGTTTCGGTAATGGTGTATGTGCCACCCGAGGCATTAAATGGAACATTGGTTAAAGTAGAACTGCCCGCCGTTGCGAGCGGTCCGATATTCACACTAAAATTGGCATATCCGGGGATATTGCTTGTAAATGAAAATGGAGTAGAAACCGACGCAACGGGACCATTTTTTACTTTGTTTACTGTAATAGTTCCTGTAGTTGGCGGTGGTGGTGGCGTTAAGTTTAGTGTATTAGTAAAAGAACACTCTGGAATTATGGTGATCGAACTCACGCTCACTATACAAGATGGGCTTGGCGCCACACACCAGCCCCAAGCCGGCGGAGTAGTACAAGCAAATAGGTTATTTTCTGTTATAGTGTAAGCGCCAAATGGAAGATTATTAATGGTGTATGTTTTTGTCTGGCCCCGGTCAACATTTATGGTAAATGTAGATCCCAGAGAAGGGCTTGGTGTTATATTATAGCTAAATGTGGCATTGGTCACCGAAGGCGCGGAAGTAAGTGGGATTGTCTTGTTTACTTTAATTGACCCGGTTGTCGGCGTAATTGCCGTAACCGTAAATGGCACCGCATTGGAAGTGGGAGCGCAAGGACTTAATGTTTGGGGATTGGCAACGACGACAGGAAAACTTCCCGTAATTAAAAGCAAAAATGCTGGAATTGTTGTTGTTAATTTGGTAGCACTAATAAAAGTCGTTGATAAAGGATTGCCATTGAATTCAATTTCTGATCCTACGCCAGGAGGTCCTGGAATAAAATTAGTTCCATTTACAGTAAAAGGAAGACCTGGACCACCAGAAGATTGAACCGGCGTAGACGAGGGCATAAGTCCGGCAATCGGCGCGCTTAATGTATTGATGGTTGGTACCGGGTTGCAGGTGCTGGAAGCGCCCGTATTAACAAAAGTGCACGTGGTAGTTTTTGTGGCTTCTACAACCAAGCTATTTACTCCATCACCGTTTACCGGACCACTTGAAGGTGAACCGGTAGGCATGCCGTCTTCTTTAACACAAGTTGCCCCATTAAAAGACCAGCCGTTCTGCGCAATTTCTTTTATAGCATAGCTTCCCGCCGGCGCTGATACTGTTGTTGTATTGTTGTTTGACGTATTAATAGATGCCGATGGATTGGAGGTGCCTGGAGGCGAAGGATAAATATTGAAATTAAATGTTCCGTTGCCGCCACTCGCTTGTTTAATAATTTTTATTGTGCCATTTTGACCACCTCCCTGCGCCGTTACTTCAAAAGGCATAATATTTGAAGTTGTCTGGCAGACAAAATTGGGTTGGGGGTTGGTAATGGTGATATCAAAAGTCCCTGCTGTTAAAAAATCGGATGAGGGAAGCTGAATTTGCCTTTGGGAAGCAGAAACATAATTAGTTGTCCTTGGAGAGCCGTCAAAGTTTCCAATGGATAAAGATGTCCCCCCCGGCCCTGGCATAAAATTAACACCGGTGGCTATTAGCCCGAACCCGGGAGAAAACTCCGGCGTGGAAGATTGCGACAAGGCAGTCAGTATCGGCACGGGATTGCAGGTGGTAGGGGCTGAGGTAACCGTAAACTGCACTATAGACGACGCTTCCCCATTTGGATTTGCTACCCAAATATTAAAAGTCCCCGGATTTGTAATGTAGTTAGCAGGGATAAAAGCTGTCACCTGGACATTGGAAATAGGATTTGTATTCAAATCAGTTTCTGCAAAAATACTGTTTGCCAATTGCCATTTAACTACAGAAGCAGAAGAAAAATTAGTGCCATTTACAGTTATGGTCAATCCTGGCCCGTTTGCAGATTGCACAGTTGTAGTAGTTGGATTTATGTTTACAATGGTCGGCCCTGTATTAAATTCAACTGCCATGGCAAAATGCGCGCCCAAAACAAAAACCGCCAAGCTGTAAATTAGAATAATTATCTTGGAAAAATATTTTGACATTACTACATTTTAATACCTTTGAAAAACAAATGCAATGGGTAGATGATTAAATTAATTCGCTGACGGGGAAAAATGTTTTCCGGTGGATTTTGCAAGGTCCAAAATGTTGCAAGTTCCTTATATGTAATGACGTGCCATACCCCTTGTGCCTTTCAAAACCATAGTGGGGATACTTTTTGTGCATTTTTTGCATGATCCTGTCGCGTGTCACTT
This sequence comes from uncultured Candidatus Saccharibacteria bacterium, assembly GCA_964363825.1. Classification (GTDB taxonomy): domain Bacteria; phylum Patescibacteriota; class Minisyncoccia; order Minisyncoccales; family Staskawiczbacteraceae; genus VGLO01. The sequence goes on from CAYIJR010000007.1 coordinate 18,995, forward strand.
TGGCAATAATACTGGCTGCTGAAATAGAAAACACTTTTTGGTCTCCTTTGATAATGGATTTTTGCGGAATTTCTGAATCAATGTTAAAATTTCCGTCCAGCAGCAAAAAATCTGCTTTGTATTTCGCTTTTAAAACTGTACCCTTTTTTTCACGGCCGTGAAAAAGAGGGTACGGTGTCTCCAAGTCATCAACAGCTTTTTGCATTGCCAATTTCGTCGCTTCCAAAATATTTATTTTATCAATCACCTTTTCGGAAACCACGCCAATTCCCCAGCTAATATCAGGATGGCTTGTAAGAATTTTATATGCTTCCTCACGTTTCTTTTCATTTAATTTTTTCGAGTCATTAACTTGAAATTTGAAATTTGAAATTTGAAATTGTGAAACACTAACAGCGCCCGCCACAACCGGCCCTGCCAGTGGCCCGCGCCCGCTTTCGTCTAATCCCACCACCACATCAAACCCCTGCCTCCACAACTTTTTTTCTTCGTTAAAATTCGGATATTTCATTGTATCATTTTACCACAAAATCTTTTGCAATAAAAAATCCCCGGTAGCCGCTACCGGAGATTTTGGAGAAAAACTCTAAGAGATCTCCCACCGCTTAATTCCTCGGAATTTTTCCGGAGAAAGTGCACCTGATACATTGGTACATTTTTTCGAGGCAAGAATTTTATTATTTCTCCCGGTTTTAGGATAGATTCTCCTTCCCAAAATTTAATGAACGCCGTTCTTGCCTTTTCGGATTTAAACGGTCCCACAAATACCTCAATTTGCCCCGGGCCAAAGCACACACCCGACGGACTAATTACCTTTGGCGTGGAAACCAAAACTTTCACGTACATGTGTTTTCCCTCCTAAAAAAGTTTTGAATGGCACCACACTTACTTTAACATAAAATAAATATCAGTCAACACTTGTTTTGGTTTTTTAAAAAACTATAATTAAATCTACAAACTACTCACTACTAACTAAAAACTAATGCAGTTTACCCACCTCCATGTCCACTCACACTATTCCCTTTTAGACGGATTACCGAAAATCCCCGATCTTTTGGATTATGTCAAAGAATTGGGCATGGATTCGGTGGCTTTGACCGATCACGGAGTGCTTTACGGCGCCGTGGAATTTTTCAAGGAAGCCAAAAAACGCGGTATCAAACCCATCATCGGCTGTCTCCCGCCTGGCCACTTAATTTATACTAACAATGGAGTTAAACCAATTGAAGATATAAAAATTAACGATTTAGTTTTAACGCATAGAGGAAGATTTCGTCGTGTTACTCGAACTATGTCGCGTAAACACCATGGATTAATTTATGGAGTGAAAGCAAAAGCTGCAAATACGGTTTGGGTGACCGAAGAGCATCCAATCCTTGTTAGCAACTATAAGATTCAAAAAACAAACTGGGTAAGAGCAGATGCGCTCCAATTTGGGAGAAGAAACAAACATGGTGGAATAAAAAGTTGGAAAACTTATGCCGCATTTCCAAAATTAAAACAAGCCACTGATGAGACGATAAACTTTCTTGATTTTCTCGATTCTAGTATTTATGGAATTCAAAAAAACGTTCTTGCAAAAATTCATAAGTATAATAAGCATGATCACTTAATCTCAAGTGATATACCTTCCACCATGTCCGCAAGCCATAACTTTGCTAAACTTGTAGGATTATTTTTAGCCGAAGGCAGTTATCAGCATGATCCAAGGGGACGCGCAACTACTGCAGTATTTTCTTATGGTGGACATGAAACTAAATTAGCCGAATTTACTGTAAGTAATTTATTTCAAATTACCCAACGTCACGCGGAAGTTCGCTATCGACCACATAAAAATCTACGAAAAGTTTATTTACATAGTACAATTTTTGCGCAATTTTTGAAAAACTTCTGCGGAAAGGGATGTGGAGAAAAAAGAATTCCATTCTCTGTTTATCAATGGTCATCAGACACAATGAAATCACTTTTAAACGGTTTAGCTGCTGGAGATGGACGAATAAGTAAACAGAGCGGACAAATACAGTTAAAATTAAAATCAAAAAATCTTATATGGGGGGTGCGTTTAATGTTAGCCACCCTTGGGTATCCCACTAAGGTTTCAACGGTTACTGACAATGGAAAAACCCACTATTCTGTAAATTGGACTGAACAAACAAAATATAGGCGCGTTATTCAAGATGATAACTACCTTTATCTCCCCATAGAAAGTGTAGAGAAAAAAATGTATAATGGATTGGTTTATAATTTTGAAGTAGAGGAAGATCGTTCTTACGTGGGAGATTTAACGCTCCATAATTGCGAAGTATACATGGCACAGGAAGGCCGGCTGGACAAGCGAGCCAATATTGACGCAAAAAGCTATCACATGATTTTGCTGGCCAAAAATGAAATCGGATATAAAAACTTGGTTCAATTGGTCAGCAAAGCCCATTTGGAAGGATTTTATTACAAGCCCAGAATTGACGAAGAACTGCTCCAAAAACACGCCGAAGGATTGATTGGCACCTCCGCCTGCTTAAACGGGAAAATTCCCAAAATGCTTTTGGCGAATAAATTAAAAGAAGCGGAAGATCTGGCTAAAAAATATGAAAACCTTTTTGGCAAAGGCAGTTTTTATTTGGAGTTGCAGTACCACAAAAATATTCCAGAGCAACAGGTGTTAAATAAAAAACTGATTGAACTTTCCCAAAAAACCGGCATACCCTT
>CAYIJR010000008.1:0-21200 GCA_964363825.1 uncultured Candidatus Saccharibacteria bacterium
AACTTGAATTTTAAGCCCCCCCCCCCTATCAGTTTCCTATTATTTTCCATGATAATACATTACACAAAAGGAGCGTTTTTAAGCTCCTTGTATGCGGATTACTTCGGAACGAGGGCGTAAATTGTCATTGTGGTTGTCAGGGTTATTCCAGTTGACGTAGAACTTGCCGTAGTTCCAGTTGGCGTTCACGGCGTTCCCATCAACATTGAGCGAACTCGTTTATTGTTTAACTCCTTCTATTCCACCGGCAAACTTTTTAACTCAAAGTTATTAAGGTTGCCTGCGTTATCTCTGTCCAAGCAGAGTAGTTTTCTGAGGCAAGCCGAACGCCATCCCCACGAGAGTGAAACAAGCAGTTTCCTGTGGTTAACGAGGGAGTTAACCACTAGTTTATTATTGCAAAAAAATACCGCGGTTTCAAGTTTGAAATCGCGGTTTTATTGCCCATTTTCGCAAGCAAAGCTTGCGCAAATGGGCAACCCTCACGACGAGGAAACCACGGAACGAGGGCGTAAATCGTCACCGTGGTCGTCAGGGCCACTCCAGTAGACGCAGAACTCGCCGTAGATCCAGCCGGCGCTCACGGCGCTCCCATCAACACTGAGCGAACTCGTAAGCGTCCAGTTATCGATGTCCAGGTGTTTGCCTGTTTCATCGAAATACTTTAGCTCGTGGAGTATGCGCTCCAAGATGTTTTCGTCCTGGCACTTTTGCTCCCGACGCCGATTCCAAGACTGATCCTTGTTCTCTTGGTCGGCTTCCTGCCGATCGCGCACCCAAATGGCGTAAGTGCCGTTTTTGGGATCGCGCTCGTCGGGCCTGATAGCGTTGTCCAAGTCGTCTCGGTAGGACGAACAGGGAAACTGCTTTTCGCACGCATGGTAGGCTTTGTTGCGAGTCAGGTCTTTGTCCACGACAAGGAGACGGTCAAAGCCTTCCTGGTGGTCAGGGATCATGAGACTGGTGAGATCCAGCTCGCGGTTGAAGTGCTTTTTGTAGAAAGCGACCCAACCCGAAACCTGGTCTCCATAGGCAAAGGAAAGTTCCCTTGCTTTAGAAATTCCCGCCTCCAGGGTGGCCTTGCTCATTTCATTGCCTCGACGCAAGAGCCGATCCATCCCATCTTTGTCAATCTTGGCCAAAACGACGCCAACCATTTTTTCGTTGGCATCTGTCATGAGCCGTCGAAAATTCTTGACTTGGCCCTCGGTAACCGCGGATGTGCTTGATGATGATTTCATCAGAATCATCCTTTCTGCTCCGTAAAGGAGCGTGGTAGGAACAAATAGGGTCTATTCCCGCACAAACGGAAATTTCAAACCCACCCCTTAATTGTACACCTTTAACGAGTTCTTGTCAATACCCCTTTGGTCAAGTTGAAAATTTTTGAGGGTTTTGCATCCTTTAAGTCACCTCCGTCAATAATAAGACCTATGAGCTTGTTTTTTCCGAAAACCTTGAAAATGGCTTGCGCGCTTTTTAGCGGCTCCTGGGCTGAAATATTGACCGAGGTCTGCGCCAGAGGCCGGTTTATTTTTTTGAGTAGTTTTTGCAAAAATACATGCTTTGGGATTCTTATGGCAATGGTATTTTTATCAACGCCATAGAGTACCCTATTTTTCACGGCCGTGAGATTTAGGGTACTATATATTTTTCTCCTCTTTAAGATAAATGTATATTTGCCAGGCCAAAATTTTCGCAAAATTTTGGCCTGCTTCTCGTCAATCTCCGCCAGCTGGCGCGCCATTTTCAAATCTTTGACAAAAATGGGTAAAGGTTTTGACTTTGGCCTTCTTTTTATTTTATAAATTTTATCAACTGCTTTTTTATTGGTAGCATCCGCCAAAAAACCGTACACCGTATCCGTCGGGCAAATCACTACTCCGCCTTTTTTCAAAATGGCGGCTGTTTTTGGAAGAGACTTTTTAGAATTTTGTAATATTTCCATCTTTAATAAATTGGGCAAGTTTTTCTATATCCTCTGGTTTGCCAAAATCAATCCAATAATCTTCTATTTCCTTTACTTTCACTTTTTTTTCTCTCGCCAAAATTGAAATGACATCGGTAATTTCGTACTCTCCCCGCGGAGATTTTTGTATCAACGGTAATTTTTCAAACACTTCCGGAGTAAATTTGAACGGCCCGGTATTAATGATATTCCCAACAAATTTCTTTGGCTTTTCTATAATTTCCTTTAAAAATCCTTCTCCGTCTGATATGAGCACTCCATATTTTTCTGGCGCATCATGGTGCATCCCGGCAACGTAATTATAATCATCGTCAATATCCATCGCCCTTAAATCTTCTACTGAGTATAAATTATCTCCGTACAAAAAAATAAACGGCTCGTGAATTATGTCTTTCACACACATTAAGGGACAAGCGGTTCCATACGTGCCTTGTTCTTTCGTCCCCAACAGGTCGTATTGGCTTATTGCCTGTATATTAAACTCGCCTGCTATGGGAGGAACATATGAATTCTTAAACATCTCTATCATTTCACCTTTATGGCCAACCACCAAAATAATGTCTCGATAACCGGCGTAAAAAAGATTATCCAGCAGATATGCCAAAAACGGCCTATTTAAAACATGGATAAGGTGTTTTGGCTTGTCTTTTGCCAGGTCCAGCATACGGGTTCCGGTTCCCGCAACCGCAACTACTACTTTTTTGACCATATTAAATAACAATATTGATAAGTTTATTGGGCACGAAAATAATCTTGCGCACTTGTTTCCCTTCAAGCCACGGTTTTATTCTTGGCGCGCGGAGCACCAAATTTTCCACTTGGCTTTGGTTTAGTCCGCTTTGCATTTCCATTTTGTCGCGCACTTTTCCGTTGACTGAGATAATCATAATAATTTTTTCTTCTTTGACAGCTTGGTATTTTGGCCATGGTTGCTGGCTGCATAATCCCTTCAATTTCAGCACGCTCCACAATTCTTCGGCCATATGCGGCGCAAAAGGAGACAAAATAATCAAGAACTTGGCGATGCTTTTTTTATTAAGGCCAGCGGGATTTAACTGCCATTCGTTTGTAAATGTCATCAGCGAAGAAACCGCGGTGTTAAATTTCATCGCTTCAATATCCTCGCCCACTTTTTTAATTGTCTTATTCAGCAAGGCTTCCAACTTCGGGTTTTTATGTTCAACACCCGACGTTGAACAAAGTTTGTAGATTTTTTCAAGGAAACGACGCGCTCCCACAATTCCCTTAGTGTCCCAGGGAATTATCTGGTCAAAAGGCCCCATAAACATTTCGTAAACCCTTAAAGTGTCCGCTCCATATTGCTTGACCACATCATCGGGATTTATCACATTCCCCCTGCTTTTGGACATTTTCATACCGCCTTCGCCCAGAATTACCCCGTGCGAAGTTCTTTTTTTGTATGGTTCTACTCCCAGCTGTTTTGGAACAGCGCCAATGTCATGCAAGAATTTGAAAATAAACCGCGAGTATAGCAAATGCAAGGTGGCGTGCTCCATGCCGCCATTGTACCAATCCACCGGAAGCCAGTATTTCAAAATATTTTTGTTTTTTTCAAAAATATTTTGAGATTTATGATTTAAGATTTTAGATTTAAGATTTCCTAATTTTTCCGCTAATGGGTATGCGAGGTAATACCAATTGCTGCCTGCCCAATTTGGCATAGTGTCGGTTTCCCGGCGCGCCGGCCCATTGCAATTCGGGCATTTTACAGCAACCCATTTTTCCATTGCCGCCAGCGGAGATTCACCCGTATCAGTCGGCTGGTACTTTTTAATTTTTGGCAGCTCCACCGGCAAATATTTTTCCGGCACCGGTATCCAGCCGCAATCCTTGCAAAAAATCATGGGGATCGGTTCTCCCCAGTAATGCTGCCTTGAAAAAATCCAATCTCTTAATTTATAGTTAACCGTTTTTCTGCCAAAATATTCAAGGCCAGATTTTTGATAATTTTCAATAATCGGCAAACCAAATTTTTCCGCGAATTCTTTGTCTCTTTGGTCATCGGCCGGAACCGCCATAATTGCCCCAGTCCCATAATTTACCATAACATAATCGGCAATAAAAATGGGAATTTCTTTTTTACTGGCAGGATTTATAGCTTTAATGCCTTTTAGTTCAATGCCGGTTTTTTCTTTACTTTCTTGCCTCTGCAAATCGGATTTATTTTTCGCCTCTTGGATATATTTTTCAATTTCTTTGTAATTTGTGATTTGTGATTTGCAATTTTCTATTAGCGGATGTTCGGGAGCTACCACTAAAAATGTGCAGCCAAAAATCGTATCTGGTCTTGTCGTAAACACTTCAATCTGAAATCTTAAATCTGAAATCTTAAATTTTATAATTGCTCCTTCCGACTTACCAATCCATTCTTTTTGGGCAACTTTGACACGCTCGGGATAATCCACCAAGTCCAAGTCTTTGAGCAGCCGTTCGGCGTACTTGGTGATTTTTATCAGCCATTGTTCTTTTTCCCGTTTTTCAACCGGCGTACCGCACCTTTCGCATTTTCCATTGACCACTTCTTCATTTGCCAAACCTATTTTATCTTTTGGGCACCAGTTAATAGCCATTTTGTCTTTGTAGGCCAGGCCTTTTTCAAAAAGTTTTATAAAAATCCATTGCGTCCATTTGTAATATTTTGGGTCAGTGGTGTTTATTTCCCGACTCCAGTCAAAGGAAAGCCCCAAACTCTTCATTTGCTTTCTAAACGTGTTAATGCTTTTTTTTGTGGAAACTTGCGGCAAAATGCCGGTTTTGATTGCATAATTTTCCGCCGGCAGGCCAAAAGCGTCCCAACCCATGGGATATAACACATTAAATCCTTGCATCCGGCGCTTTCTGGCAATGATGTCCATGGCTATGTAGCTTCTACAATGTCCCACATGTAGCCCTTCACCCGAGGGGTAGGGAAACTCAACCAACGGATAAAACTTTTTCTTTTTAGAAAAATTTTTAGCGGCAAAAACGTTGGTTTTGTACCAAAAATTTTGCCATTTTCTCTCCATTTTTAGGGGATTGTATTTTTGCATAATTAGGACAATAGTATCACATTTTTTCCATAAAAAAAAGCCTGCGGAGCATGATGCTTCGCAGGGATACCGGAGAAAACTTAGTCTTCATCCAAGTTTTTTAAGAAAGTGAGCGTCTCGTTGCGCAAAACACCGTCGCCGGGCAAAGTGGCCCAGCGGCCCGTCAAACGTGGCCCCGACTCAATTCTGTAAGAATTGACTCCCCGGACAAGTCCCTTTTCGCTCGCTAATGCCCAGCTTACTGCCAAGTTATTCCCTTGACGCAAGCCAATGCCGGTGAATGTTGAGGCGCCGCCAATCACCCAGGTGACAATGTAAATTTCACCCTTTTTTGCTATGACAGCAATGCCCGAATAGGGTTTGCCGCTGCCTTCTGAACCTTTGCAAGTATAATAGCCGCTAATGTCGGCGATCTCCTCCAAACCAACTTTGTTGGGCAGTACATTCAACGCCTGGGGGCTGACCGGCGAAGCAAGCAGAACACAAATTAAAGAACTGAACATGGTAAATCTCCCTCTGTAAAGCAATGGAGCAAGAAAGCTACTTACTTTATTGTACGCCCTTTTTAAATATTAAAAAGTGTTTTGGCATTCTGGGTGGTTGCTTCGGCAACTTCTTGGAAACTTATTTCTTTTAACTCGGCAATTTTTTGGATAGTGTGTTTTATAAAAACCGGTTCGTTTCTTTTATCACTCTCCGGCGTTGGCGTTAAATATGGGCAATCGGTTTCAACCACAACTTTTTCCAAGGGAATTTTTTTGATAATTTCGTCAATATTAAATTTAAAGATGATGCCATTGATGCCAATGGAAAAACCCATTTCAATGTATTTTTTGGCTTGCTCTAAGTTGCCCGTAAAGCAATGGATGACGCCTTTATTTTCACCGCGCGATTGTAAAATTTCTATGACATCATCATGGGCCATGCGGCAGTGCAGTATTAATGGCAAATTTAATTCCCTTGCCAAATCCAATTGTTGTAAAAAAACTTGCTTTTGTTTTTCTTTAAATTGCTGGAGCTTTGCGGTGGTTTTTGGTTTATAATAGTAATCCAGACCAATTTCACCGATGGCCACCACCCTGCGACTGTCGCTCAGGGCAAGCCTTTTATACTTTTCCCTGTCAAATTCTTGTTCGCGGATAAAAAATTCGCCTTCATCGGGGTCGGTTTTGGTTTTAACAAATTCGGCAGCAGCGTAAATGGGGTGCAAGCCAATAGCCGCAAAAAAACCGCCGCCGTATTTTTCGGCCAGTGCCGCCGCTTTTTGGCTGGTTTCGTATTTGGTGCCAACATTTATTGTCCAAATACTTTCGGCAACCGTGCGTTTCACCACTTCGCCCAAATCTTTTTCAAACGCTTTGAAGTTTAAATGGCTGTGGGTGTCTATGATCATAGATTTACTTTAACATATAGAACAAACATTATGAAACCGCACTCCAAGATCTTGCCGGATTTGCCAATTTCGGGCAGGTTTCACAAAATATTTGTGAGCCGTAAGCTACGGCTACGCCTCACAAATATTTTGCTCCAAGCCGCCCGATATTGCCAAACCTGCGGCGACTTAAGTGCGGTTTCATAATGTTTGTTCTATAGATGGAAAGGTGCGGGAACATTTGTATGTTCCCGCACCATGTTTTTGCAAGGGCTACGGTGTGAGCACTGAACCTGAATCCGGTTCCGCATCTGATTTAGGCTCATCAGGTGGAATAGGATCAGCCGGCTTGACCACTACCGTGGATGGCGCTGGTTCGGCGCCCGGCTTGCCATGGATGGATTCAAAAACCTCCTGGCGGTGAACAGGTACCTCTTTGGGCGCCACAATGCCAAGGCGAACTTTGTCGCCTCGGATTTCCACTACCGTAACAGTAATGTCATTATTAATGACAATACTCTCGTTCTTCTTTCTGGACAAAACTAACATGCGATTCCCTCCTCGAAAAGAGTTGAGATGCCCCCAGGCTTTTTCCAAAAACCTGTGATAAGAGCTATGGCTATCATAACTAATCTTACTTATTTAGTCAATAGTCGCGGAAACAGTGGCTCTGATTTTTTAGTTTCAACCGCTTTTTTGATTTTTTCTGAAGTGGCCGGCAAAAATGGCGCCAAAAAATCTGCGATGCCGTCCAACGCAAAAAGAATATCAGAAATAACCTGGGAAAAGTTTTCCTTGCCTTCCCACGGTTTTTCTTCGTTGATATATTTGTCGCAAAAAGCAATTAATTCCCAAATTGATTTTAGCGATTCGTTGAGTCTAAATTCTTCCAAATACTTTTTGGATTCTTTTTCTTTGCCGCTAACGGCTTTTTTGATTTTGGCGCCGGGCTTTTTTAATTTGAAATTCGGTTTTTTGGCCAAGGCAATAGTCCTGGCCAGCAAATTTCCGATTCCTCCGGCCAAATCTGAATTATGCCTTTGCTCAAATTTTTCGTAGGAAAAGTCGCCGTCTTCGGTAGGCGGAATTTCCCGCAATAAGTAATACCTCACGGCGTCGACGCCATATTTTTTGACTAATTCCACGGGATCCACCACGTTTCCCAAGGACTTTGACATTTTCTGATTATTCACAGTTAAATAACCGTGTATAAATATTACATTTGGCAAAGAAAGGCTGGCAGACATCAGCATTCCTGTCCAATAAACTGCATGAAATCTTGATATACCCTTGCCTATAACATGCAATTTATTTTCATTATTTTCCCACCATATTTTAAATTTATCACTATTTTCTCCATAGCCGAAAGCATTTATATAATTAGTCAGGGCATCAAACCAAACCCAGATTTTTTGCGTATTATCTCCGGGCACATCGATTCCCCAACCACGAGATCTTTCAGATGAACGAGATATGCAAATATCTTCTATGCCAGAATTAATAAAACTTAAAATTTCATTTTTTCTTGCCTGGGGAATTATCTTTACTTGATTACTTTCAATAACTTTTTTGATTTCTTTTTTATATTTTGACAGCTTAAAAAAATAATTTTTTTCGCTAATTAACTCTGGCTTGGTTTTATGCTCTGGACAAAGGCCATTCAATAATTGACTTTCTTTATAGAATTCTTCGCACCCAACACAATAGAGACCCGTGTATGTTTTTTGATATATATCTTCTTTGCACACTATCCATAACTTTTGCACACCAATAGAATGTCTTTTATCTGTAGTTCGGATAAAGTCATCGTATGACAAATTCAAAAACTCCTTTAGAGACTTGAATTTTAAAGAGTTTTTATCTACCAAATCTTTTACGGGGATTTTTTCTTTTTCTGCTGATTGCACGTTTTTTAAAGAATTTTCGTCAGTTCCTGTAAGAAAAAACACCTCCTCGCCTAAACTGCGATGGTAACGAGCGACTACATCGGCCTGGATCTTTTCAAGGGCATGACCCAAATGAGGATAGGCATTAACATAATCTATTGCAGTGGTAATTAATATTTTTTTCATAAATTTTAACCCATTTTTAAATATCCAAATTTATTATTTCTTTCTTCTATATTTTTTATAACCTTATTCATGTCCTTAATCTTTAATTCGTGCTTTAAATAAACTCCAACTAAGTTAAATAAATTCAATAATGACTTTTTCCTATGAATACGAAAGTGCCAGTAATTTTGATTATGATAATATTTACCAAAACAAATTCTTCCTTTTATTTTTGATTCGGTTAACTTAGTACAGATTATTTCTCTCTCCAATAAAAAATCTCTTATTTGATTCAGTAATCCTTTATTATAATTTCCCAGAGAATAATACCCTTTATCATTATAAAAAGACAAACAGCCTTCCGCATCAGAAAAACCGGCTATAAAAGATAAAAAATATTTTTTATTTTTAGAAATCCAATTATCTGCTAAAATTCTTTTTTCTAATAAAAATGCAAAAGATCTGTCCAATAAACATTCTATATTAACAACGCCCATTTTACCGGGTTTGCTAATCCAAACCCTCCCATATGGTCGAAATAGTTTATTAATAAGATTAATTTGCTCTTTCTTTGTGGATCCGCATCCTACGCTTATAGTTTCACTCAATGGCCCCCTCTTTCTTACCCTTAAATCCCCCATGGAAAATCCAATAAGGTAAGCCTTTTCTAATAAATTATCTGAAAAACTTCTCCTAATATAAGTAGCATGGGACTGGGCAATATTCCTTTTTTTAATCCCGTACTCGCTCAGTTTTCTATAAACTGTACCACGACAATAACCATATTGACTTTCAATTTTCCAAGTTGATAATTTATTTTTAAGATATAAATATTTTAATTTACTCTCACTTAAATTTACCCGATATATCCTTATTTTGATATTAAATTTGTGCAATCGTTTTAAAATAGTTGATCTACCACAACTATAAATATTGGCTATTTGATTTATAGTTAAATTCCTTGTTTGGTATAAATTTTTTAAATCTTCTTTAATTATTGAAACAGCCATAGAAGACATATATAATACAATATTGCCTTAATTTTATCATATTTTACTCTTAACTTCCATGATTTTACTAGTGCACATGCTTTTTGGAGCGGCCATCGGCGCTTCCATTAAAAATCCAGTGCTGGCCATTATATTGGCCTTTTTGGGGCACTATTTTTTGGATCTCTTGCCTCATGTTGAATATAATATTGAAAATATAAAAAATAAAAATTGGCGGAGCGCAGGCTATGACTTTTTTAAAGTATTTTTGGATTTTTGCCTGGGATTTTTAATCATTTTTCTATTTTCAAAAAATAATTTGATAATTTATATCTGCGGCTTTGTCGCGCTCATTCCCGACGGCCTGACTCTTTTAAGCTATATCTTTCCAAATAAAATCATGGCGGGGCACGATAAAATCCACACCCAAAAAATCCATTATTTGACCAATCAAAAAAAATTCCCCATATTTTGGAGAATTTCAACCCAAATATCAGCAATTATTGTCAGTATTGCGCTTCTGAAATATTAATTTCCTCTTTTTTCCGGCTCTCAAAAAATTCTTTTAAAAATTCGTAAATAATTCCGAAAACCGGCACAACAAAAATCATGCCTAAAATCCCGAAAATAGTCCCGCCAACCAGCAAAGATATTAAAACCAAAATGGGCGGCAGGTCCAAAAACTTTTTCATCAGCAATGGAGTTATGACATTGTTCTCTAATGCCTGAATCCCGTACAGGGCAACCAGAATATAAATTGCCATCAACCAAGAATTGGACACGCCGACAAATAAAACTGCCAAAATTGCTGTGATCAACGGACCAATAAATGGAACAAAATTCAATATGCCTGAAATCAAAGACAAAATAAAGGCGTATTTAATCCCAAATGCAAAGAAAATAATAAAAGATAAAATGCCGACAAATATGCAAGACAAAATCCTTGCCCCAAACCAGCCGGCAACTTTAAATTGGGCGTGTTCAAATAGGCTTAACACCCGAGCTTCGTATTTTTTTGGAGTTAGCAGCGACAAAAACTTTTCAGGCCCCTTTTCTTCTAAAGAAATATAAAAAGCAAAAACAAAAATTAAAATAGTTGAAGCAATGCCGCCGAAAAAGACATAAACAGCCTTGATAATGCTTACAGAGCTCTCCTGAAGCTTTATAATCAAATCTGAAGAAAAATCCTCAAAATTTTGAGCAATGTTCAAGCCCAAATTCTTAAATATGGGGTTAAGTTTTTCAAAATAATCGGGAATATTTTGGGAAAGCTGGTTAATTTCAAAAACAAGAATTGGGGCCGCAAGGTAAATTGCCGCTCCCAATACGCCAAAAATTGACAAATAAACCAAAATCACTGCCAAAATTTTAGGAACAAAAAATCTCCTTAAAAGTTTGATCACTGGTTCAACTAAAAGAGAAATAATCAGGGCGAAAAAAAACCAGATAACTATATCGCGCGCCAAAAAAAGAATGTAGAAAATAAATCCCGCAATAAAAACTTTGATGATGGTTTCCCAAGAAATGTCTAAAGTTTGCTCCACGGTTATAAACTTAATAATTTTTCTAATTTTCCCTTGTCTTTTTCTTCAAATGGCCCAATAACCGCCAAATTCAATCTTGAATCCTTGAAAATGTCTTTGGCTACCTTTTTTATATCATTTATAGAAACTTTATCAATCATTTTCAATTTTTCTTCCGGTGTTAAGAGTTTTTCTCCCATCACTTCCTGATTGGCGTAAAAAGAAGTTTGTGCATCGGTAGCATCCAACGACAAGGCCATGCTGCCTCTTATAAAATCTTTGGCTTTTTTTAATTCTTTTTGGGCAATTTTTTTATTTTTTAAGTCGCGGTATTCGTCCAACACCAAGCTGACGGCTTTTTCCAAACTATTGTTTTTAATGCCCGCCTGCGTCACCAAGTATCCCGTGTCAGTGGTGGCGTCAACCGAAGTGTGCACATAATATCCCAAGCCATTGCGCTCCCTGACTGAAATAAAAAGGCGCGAACTCATATTCCCCCCCAAAATAACCGACATTAAGCTCAACGCATATTTTCGCGGATCAAATATATTATATGCCCTTACGCCTAAGCAAAAATGAGTTTGGTCGGTTTTTTTGTGGTGCAGTAAAATTTCCGGTTTTTCCTGGAATTCTTTCACCGCCAATTTTGGCAAAGCTTCTTGGTTTTTTGAAGCGCCGAAATATTTTTCCATTTTCTTAGCGATTTCTTTTTGGTCAATGTCTCCGGCAATACAAATAATAGTATTTTCGTTTGAGTAGTGGGATCTGTAATACTCCACTACTTTTTCGCGGGTGAAACTATTAATGTTTTCCTTTTCACCCACAATCCGCCAGCCAGCCGGCTGGTCTTTGTACAGCAAATCTTCAAACAACTCTGATACATAAGAAGTCGGCGTGTCCAAATACATGTTTAACTCTTCAATCACCACCCCTTTTTCCCGATCAATTTCTTGGGCCTCAAACTTGGCATTCAAAAACATGTCGGAAATCCAATCTAAAGCCACATCAGTGTGTTTTTTGTCCACTTTGGCCCAAAAACCGGTGGTTTCTTTTGAAGTAAAGGCATTGTACTGGCCGCCAATCATGTCCAAAGTTTCTGAAATTTTCAGGGTCGTGGGACGCTTTTTGGTGCCTTTAAAAAACATGTGCTCTAAAAAGTGGGAAATGCCATTAATGTTTTTGTTTTCGTATTTTGACCCAGTGCCCACCAATACTAAAACCGTCACGCTCTGGGCGTTTTTCATGGGAATGGAAATAACCCTCAATCCGTTTTTTAATTTAGTTTTTTTGTAAGGCATTTTGGATATAGCTTTTTAATTCGCTTATTTTTATCCTTTCTTGTTTCATAGTATCGCGGTCGCGCACTGTAACTGTATCATCTTCCAATGTTTGGAAATCACAAGTTATCCCAAATGGTGTTCCAATTTCGTCCTGGCTGTAATATCTTTTGCCGATATTGCCCCGGTCGTCAAAGGTGACGGCAAAATCTTTTTGCAGGTCGTGGTATATTTCTTCAGCTTTTTTTACCAATTCCGGCTTGTTTTTCAAAAGCGGGAAAATAGCCGCCTTAAAAGGCGCCAAAGCCGGTTTTAATTTTAAGACAATTCTTTCTTGCTGTTCTTCATAAGCATCGCATAAAATAGCAAGTATTGACCTATCAACACCGAAAGTGGGTTCTACTACATGAGGATAAAATGCTTCACCTGTTTCAGAATCTTTATACGGCGGCTCTTTAAAATGGTTTTTCAAGTCAAAGTCGGTGCGGTAGGCTAGACCGTAAAGCTCTTTTAATCCAAAAGGAAAGTGATATTCAAAATCTATGGTACGTTTTGAGTAGTGAGCTCTCTCACCATCTAATACTTCAAGTTCACGAACATTTTTTTTATTTATTCCCAAACTATCAGTTATCCAACTCCACATTTCTTTCTTCCAGTAATCAAATTGTTTTTCCCAATCCTGTTCTTTTATAAAATACTCAATTTCCATTTGCTCAAATTCGCGCGTCCGGAAAATAAAGTTCCCAGGCGTGATTTCATTCCTGAATGCCTTTCCAATTTGGGCAATGCCAAAGGGAATTTTTTTACGCGAAGTTTCCAACACGTTTTTAAAGTCCACAAACATGGCTTGGGCTGTTTCCGGGCGGAAATATACAACATTTGAATCATCTTCGGCCGGCCCCAAAAAGGTTTTGAACATTAAGTTAAACTGCTTGGCGCCGGTCAAAGCCCCGCCGCAGTCGGGGCACTTTTTATCAACGTGGTCAGCCCGGAACCGATGATGGCACTTTTTGCACTCAACGAGGGGGTCGGAAAATTCTTTCAAATGCCCTGAAGCCTCCCACACCCTTGGATTCATAATTAAGGCTGCATCTACGCCAACAATATCATCTCTTTTTTCTACAAATCTTTTCCACCAAAGATCCTTAATATTTTTCTTCAATTGAGTTCCCAATTCACCGTAGTCCCAGGAATTGGCTAAACCACCGTAAATCTCCGAGCCAGGGAAAACAAATCCTCTTCTCTTGCATAGAGACACCACTTTTTCCATAAGATTGTTTTCCTGGTTTTCCATAATTTAATTGATTTTTACATTTTTGAGACAAAAAAACAAGCCGAAGCAAAATTGACTATGCCTTGAATCGGCTTTTCCTAATTTACTGCCCTATAGCTGCTGCCGTGCTTTGGATGGTAGCTCCGGTGGCCTGGTCTTCTCCTGAAACCGTGGCTTGTCCGATAAGTTGCGGCGCACTGCCATCAGGCGTAACTTGGAATGTTAATGTTGCGCTCGCTCCGGCTGAAAGATCGCCCGCTAACCAGACTATTTGGCGGCTTTGGTTGTCAAAAGAAAAGTGAGCTGCTTCGCTTTCGGGAGAAAGTGAATCGCTAAGCGTTGCCCCGGCCGGTAAAAGCGCTTTTACTTTTACATTTTTTACATCGTTGAAATAATTTTTAACCTGCCAGGTAACTTGGCCGCTTGAAGCTGTTTGGAGTATTTCCAACTTTGAATTTACTTTATTGGAAAATTCCTGACTGATGCCGGAAGCATCTACCATGTTTTTTATATTCACATTATTTTTTTCCGAATCAGCAATTGTCCAACTGTCTTTTAATTTAATGCTAAAACTTATGCTGGCTTCTTCTTGGGGCAATAAATGTTGTAAGTCTGGAATTTGCCTGGCATCAAAAGCAATCAAGCCGTCGCCAGAGCGTATCTGGCCGCCGTCTGAAAGCAAAGTGGAAAAATCGAACGCCTGGCTATCTGAATTAGCGACCACAAATAAATTATCAAATGGCGTGGAACTAATATTGCGCAGGAAAATTCTATACTTTAAAGTCTCTCCGGGCGAGGCAATATAATTGGAAGATCCATTAATCTCTTGGGATATGAAAATCAGCGGCTGAATAATTGCAACGTCTTGACTGGCTTCTTTAATCACCACAAAACTGCCGTTTTGCCACATTCCAAGATGGGCCGAAAAACTCAAATTAGCCCCGGCATCGGCGCTGACATTTCCCTTAATGGTAATCCGGCCGCCTTGCGTTTTGTTCAAAGTGCTCAACTTCCACTCAACGTTGTCTAAAGAAGAAGGGCTGGCCGATTTAAAATTAAACCCTGAAACCGGATCAACTTTGATGCTTAAATTTTCCAGCGGATAATCTATATTGGAAAAATAATTGATGTTGTAGGAAATTTCTTTTCCCTTTTCCACTTTGGAAGGCAGGTCGTAAGTTAAGGTTATGGGCACGGTTTCAATTTTAGTGGTGGAGGTAGTATTTGATTCGTATCGCGCCGATAAATTATGCGGCGTGTATGAAAGCGCCACTCTGGCCACTTTTAAATCCCCTTCTTTGCCCAAAAGGCGCGCCTTAAAAATAGTAAAGTCTTCTTCGCCGGGATAAATGTCTTTTAGGTTTTGGGTTAATCTCAACTTGCTGTCTTCTGTTAAAGAATTTTCGGGCAATTCAAAAATGAGCTTGGGTTTTTCCAAAGCAAAGTTGCCGTTATTTTTGTATTTTACCGTATAAGTTATTTCTTCTCCGACTTTGGCGTTCTCTTGCCCTAAAATTTCCAACCTTAAAATTTCCTTAGAAAAAATCTGGTCACGGTAATAAAAGAAGGCCACAAATCCGGCAATGACAATACATAGCAATACAATAAAAATAATTTTCTTATTCATGTTGAAAGTTGCTTTTTAAGTATGCGCAGTAGCGTTCTGTAACTTCTTGCAATAACTTTTGGTTGTTTTTTCCTAATTTTAATTTTAATAGCATCTGCCAGTCTTTTTTTAACATTAGTCTTAAAATTTTCACCACATCTGAACTTATTTCTAAAGCATCTTTTTTAGTTTTATGGCAATTTTCACAAATAACCCCGCCTTCTTTATTGGAAAAATAAAGATTGTACGGCTGTAACTTTTGGTGGCAGGCGGCGCAATTAAAAAGCTGGGGCCCGTATCCTAAAACTGATAATAAGTTCCAGAAAAAATATGAATACAAAAGCTCAAAACCAGGAACCGAAAACTGCAAACCATTTATTTTTTCAAGCGCGTCATCCAATAAATTAAATATTTTCTCGTCTTTTTCTTGGCCTTTGATAAGGCTGTCAACTGTCTCCGAAATTCTTTGCGCCAACAATAATTTTTCGGGTTGTTCTGCAAAACTGCGGAATTTATTGATTAAAATTGCATCGGTCAGCGTTTTTTTATTCCGGCCCTGGATAAATTCAATTTCAGAAAAAGAAAATATTCCCATTCCTGATCTCAACTTTGAATTGATTTTCCGTATCGCCCTGCCAACAACTTCCACTCTGCCAAAATCTTTGGTGAAAACCGAAAAAATCCTGTTTGACTCCGACCTGTCTTCTTTTTTAAAAACAAACCCCTGGGTTCTGTAGTAAATTGTCATTATCTTATTACTTTTCCTTATTTTTTAGCTTTTCAAAAATTTTTATTTTTCCTTTAATTGCCAATTGGTCCTTATAGTGGGGCTCACGGAACTTTTCTTTATTCAAATCTTTTAAGTGCCTTTTAACATCCTTGTCTGAAATCTCTTCGCCGTATTTAGACCAAGACATTTCTTTCTCAAGGGCAACCCTTTCTGGCGTTTTAATGGGTATGTTTGGGTCATACGCTTTTCTTAATTCTTCCCTGAATTTGCCCCTGGAAATTCCTTCGCCAAAGATACCCTTGCTTTTTGGTTCTTCTTTTTTAGTCTCTTTTGGAACGTGCTTGCCCAGTAATTGCTCCCACATCCCCTTTTTAGGCGTTTCATTGCCAGAGGGCTTACCCTCATTTTCTGGTGATGGAGCGTAATCCGGTTTTTTAAATGGGTCGAAGGGTTCATTATTTTCAGATGAAGGTTTTGAATTCATATTTTTAAGTCTTTTTAATTTTAATCAACAATAAATCATTTTCAATGTTTACGCCTTTTTCAGGGACATTTTCTTTTCCAGCGCTTCCGATAACAATTTTTTTTGCCCTGACTTCTTTTAACAACAAAGCTTTGTTTTTTTCCAGCACAGCGTTCAAGGCATTGGGGCCAGAAAGCCAGACAAAAATTTTGTCTTCCGGTTTTAAGCCTTGCTCTTTGCGTAAATCCTGCAGTTGCCTGATAACGTCCCGCACTGCACCTTCTTCTTTTAATTGCGGTGTAATATGTCTGTCTAATTCAATTTCACTTTTAATCTTATCATCAAATATAATTTCTTTCACATTCACTTCATCTTTAATCAAATCCAGCAGCTCAGGCACATCTTTGATTCCCGCCTGCGCGCGGCGCGCGGGCAGGTTTGATTTCTGGTTTTTTATTTTTAGCGAAGCCAGTGGCTGGCGGACTTTGATGCCATTGAGTGATCGTTCAGCCAACGCCAAGGTTACCACATTCCTGACCTCATCCATTTTTTGTTCCAAATCCAGGTCAGTTTGGCCCTGGTCTTCTTTTTCGGGCCAATCGCATAAGTGCACTGACTCAGGTGTTTGTAATTTTGCATTTTGATTTTTGATTTTTGAATTTGAGCGAAGCGATTGGTACATGGCTTCGGCAAAAAAAGGCATAACTGGCGCAATTAATTTTGCAATGCTCAAGAGTACATAATACATGGTGGCAATTACTTCTTTTCTTTCTGGGTTTTCTTCATGGAAACGCTTGCGAGATCTTCGCACATACCACAGCGACAAATCATTAATGAAAAAGTCTTCCATATTTTGCACCGCTTTGGCAATGTCGTATTTTTCCAAAGCAAATTCTACCGTACCAATTAAGTGGTCAACTTTTGAAACAATCCACCTGTCCAAAATGTTGGCAGGACGGATTTCTAAATCTTTTGGAAAATCTTTTTCTTTCACATAGGTGCTAAAAAAGGCGTACACATTGTACAGCGTGAGCAATTTCCTTTTTATTTCTTCGGCGGCCGCATACCCAAAATTCAAATTTTCGGCCGGATTATGGCGGGCATACAGCCAGCGCATGGGATCAGCGCCGATTCTTTCCACCGCTTCGTCAAAAGCGACGGCGTTACTTTTTGACTTGTGCATTTCTTCGCCTTTTTCATCCAGCACCGACGCATAACCAAAAATAGTTTTGACGGGTTCGGCGTCCTCCAAAACCGCTGACATCACCAGCAAAGAATAAAACCAATTTTTGAACTGGCCCGGAAAAGATTCGGCAATCACTTGGATAGGAAACCACTTTTTCCAATATGCTTTATTAGAAAAATACTTCATGGTTGAAAATGGTACTATTCCTGCGTCAAGCCACGGGCTACCGACGTCTTTAATCCTTGAAACTAATTTTTTGCAATTCTTGCATTTTATTTTGACGGCATCAACCCACGGCCGGTGCGGAGAATTGCCATTAAATTCATCCCAACCTTCTTTAGCCCGTTTTTTCAACTCTTCCTTGCTGCCAATAACTTCAAATTCGCCACACTCGCATTCGTAAATGGGCAAGGCCAAGCCCCAATACCTCTTTTTGGAAATAAGCCAGTCGTGCATGTTTTTTAGCCAATCTAATTCACGCTCTTTACCAAAAGACGGTATCCAATTTATTTTTTTGACAATTTCTTCCAGCGGTTTCCGCAATTTTTCCATTGAAATATACCATTCGTCCACCACCCGCCACACCAATTCTGTCTTGCATCTCCAGCAGGTTGGATACCGGTGAGAATAATCTTCAACTTTAAATAAAAATTCCCCGCTTTTAGTTTTTAAATAATCAATAATGATTTCTGGGTTTTGCTTGGCATTTTTTCCCGAAAATTCCGCCAATCCGTCCAAATAAACAGCCGCTTCGTCAATAACATCAATGACCGGCAAATTTTCTGTTTTGCCGATTTTAAAATCCTCTTGCCCGGCGCCCGGCGCACAATGAATAATGCCCGTACCTTCTTGGGCCGTCACCAAATCTTTATCCAGCACAACTGTATGGAAAGTTTTGGGATTTTCCTTGTCCTCCGAAATTTTGCCTTTGGGCAAAACTTGGGAGGATGAAGCCGCCTTTTTTACCCGCGGCAAATCGTCAAAAGGAGCTGTATATTTTATCCCTTCCAAATCCTTGCCTTTTATTTTTTTGGCAAGAACATATTCTTTGGGTAAAATTTTTTTTGCTAAATCTTTTAATAAAATTAATTCTTCGCTGCTATTTTTATAAATTCCGTACTCAAATTCAGGATTTACAATCAAAGCCACGTTAGCGGGAATAGTCCATGGAGTTGTGGTCCAAACCAAGAACTTTTTGCCCTTCAATTTTCCCTCAACAATCGGCAGCTTAAAATAAATTACTTTGTGGGTAACCAACTTATATTCTTCCGTTAAAATTTCGTGCTGGGAAATGGCTGTGCCGCACCGCGGACACCAGGGCACCGAATCCCTGCCTTTGTACAAATACCCGTCCTGCCAGCATTTTTTCAAAAAGTGCCAAATGGCGTAATTATTTTCATCGGACATGGTGTAGTAAGAATTTTCCCAGTCCATCCATTGGCCAAGGCGTACCGATTGCGCCGTCTGGATGCCGGCGTATTTTAAAACCCTTTCCTTACATTTTTGGACAAATTTATCTATTCCATAAGCCTCAATATCTTTTTTATTTTTAAATCCCATCTCTTTTTCCACTTCCACCTCAACCCAAAGCCCCTGGCAGTCAAAGCCGTTTTGGTATCGTTCGTCAAACCCCCGCATGGCTTTGTAACGTTGCAATAAGTCTTTATACGTCCTGCCCCAGGCGTGGTGCACGCCCATGGGGTTGTTAGCCGTAATCGGCCCATCCAAAAACGACCATGGTTTTTTGCCCTTATTTTTTTTTCGTAACTTCTCAAAAATATTATGCTCCTGCCAGAATTGTAAAATTTTCTTTTCCTCTTCGGGAAAATTATATGGCATATTAATTAATTTTTCTTATTTCGCCTTTGCCGATTCTTTTTTCTTCTGAATTCATCTTCAATCCGTCTTCCAAAGAAAATCCCTTTACATCGTTTTCCAAAATCCACAACGGGCACTGGTGACTTATAATTAAAATATTTTTGCCCTTGCATTTAGTTTCAATATCTTTTAAAAAATTAGCAACTCTTTTTAAAACGCTTTCATACGTCTCGCTTCTTTTAAAACTGTGCCTCAACCTATCTTTCTCAAAACTTAAATACAAAAGCTCTTCGGCCGGCCTTCCATTGACCATGCCAAAACCCACTTCCCTTAATCTTTTATCAAATTTTGGCTTTATTTTCAACGCCTTGCCCACCATTTGGGCTGTCTGTTTGGTTCTCAATAAATCCGATGAAAAAATTAAATCAATATGTTTTGCCTTTAATTTTTTGGCCGCTTCTTTAATTTGCTCCCTGCCTTTTTGAGTCAGCGGGTTTTTAAACTTTTCCGGCCACGAGGAAACAATGCCTTTCAGATTACTCACTGCCTCCCCATGCCGCAAAATATAATATTTATTATTGAGTTTCATTACATTTTTTCGGGCGCTGAAATTCCCAGCAGCCATAATCCATTTTTCATAATAGTTGAAAATGCTTCGGCCAATGCCACTTTATATGGTGAAAATTCATCTGCTTTGTCTACAATTTTATTATTGGCGTAATAATTATTAAATTCGCGCGCCAGCTCGGTCAGGTATAAAACAATAATATGCGGCTCATATTCTTTGCCGGCCTTTGCAACCACTTCTGGAAAATACACCATCATTTTTTCTAATTGACTTACAGAAGCCGGATTTTTCAGAGACGCTTTTATTTTTTCCGCTTTGGCTTTCTGTAAAACAGAATTAGCCCTGGCAAAAGAATACTGCAAATATGGCCCGGAATCACCTTCAAAAGAAATCGATTTTTCAAAGTCGTAAATAATATCCGAACCAATGGATTGTTTTAAAATGGAATATTTTAATGCCCCAACGGCAATTTTTTCCAAATCGGCGGCCGGCACATTACGCTGGCCGATTTTTTCTTGTATCTTTTTTTCCACCTCATCAATTAAAAATTCGGCCGTTACCACTTTTCCCGTCCTGGACGACATTTTGCCTTCAGGCAGACGCATCATCCCATGGCCAATATGGACAATTTTTTCCGCCAAACCAGGGAAAACCTGCTTCATTGCGGCTATCACCACTTTAAAATATTCTGTTTGTTCATTTGCCGTTACCACCACCGAATTAGCGTATTTATATTTCTTATATTTCACTTCTGCCAAAGCCAATTCTTTGGCTTCGTAGGTTGGCAGCCCTTCGGAATTTATAAAAACCCTAGTGTGCAAGCCAACGTTTTCTCCTTTGAAAATAATGGCGCCGTTATCACCTTTTTCAAACACTTTGCCTGAATTTTTCTCCACGATTTTTTTGCCTTCATTGGCAACCTGGCTTTCAAAAATAAAATAGTCAAATTTCGTGCCGAGTTTTTCATATATTTTCCCAAAATACTCCAAGCTCCATTTTTTTCCTTCATCGTATATTTTGTTTATTTCATTATCTGATCTCTCAAAAATTTTCTTATTCAAGTCTGCGACTTCTTTTTTGGCATTCTCGCCTTCTTCATACATTTTTGTCCCTAAAACATACGCTTGCTGCCATGACAAATCGGGCTTTTTTATTTTCCCAAAAATTGCTTTGGCGATTGAAAGGCCCACATCGCTCTGGTAGCAGAATCTTTTTATTTTTGCCTCATTAAATTCAAAAATACGCGAAAGCGACTCCCCAATGGCGTTGCTCATCAAGTGCCCGATGTGGAACTCTTTTAAAATATTAGGGTCGGTGTATTCAAT
>CAYIJR010000009.1:0-6750 GCA_964363825.1 uncultured Candidatus Saccharibacteria bacterium
CATTTGAGACACGCAAATGAGACACCTAACCAGTGTCTCATTTGTCTCATTTCCCGAATAAAATCGTAAGAAATGAGACACGGCTAAATCTTTCTATTTTCCCTTATTTTGCTATAATCACAGGTAGACTAGGTCCCATCAGAACGGATACCCCCGAAAGCCCCTATTTTGTTCCTGGAAATAGAGTTCCAGACCGAGGAACACTCCAGCCGGAGGATTAGCCTCCTCCAAACTATTCCAAGCCCGTCTCCCAAAAGCCCTTTATTTTAAGGTGCTTTTTTGGTATTATAAAAGCATGAAAATGAGGCATATCATAATTCTTGTTTTATCGGTCGTTGTAGTGTTTTTTGGTGGCTTTGTCCATGCTGCGGATTCAGCCCATACGGATTCAGTGCAACAACAAATAAAAGCCCTTCAAGCCCAAATAAAGTCTCTCCAATCCCTGATTGCTAATTTAAAATTGCAGCAGGAAGTGCCGGCGAGTTCGGACGTGGCCGCCGGCTCATACTTGGCGCTGGATATTTCAAACAATACGGTTATTTCAGAAAAAAATGCCGGCCAGGAATATCCCATTGCCTCCATCACCAAATTAATGAACGCCGTAATCGCTATTGAAAACATCAACCCCAGCCAACAGATCACCTTAACTAAGGCAATGCTGCAGCCGCTGGGGTACAGCCCATCCATTTTTGAAGGCCTGCGTGTGTCTGCCGCCGATCTTTTAAAAGCCAGTTTAATACAGTCAACCAATGACGCCGCAGAATCTTTGGCGCACTTTATTGGCCCGGAAAAGTTTCTTGATTTAATGAATCAAAAGGCCAAAGATCTTGGTATGCATAGTACCCATTTTTACGATGTCCACGGATTGAATATTGCCAACCACTCCAGCGCCTCTGACCTTGCCATTCTATTGGCTTACATTTACAGAAATCATCCGGAAATATTAACCATGAGCAAAGACAATGATTTTTGGCTTCCCGATCCCAAAGGAAGACTCTTGAAATTCAAAAATGTGAATAATTTTTACGGGTCCCCCGAATTTATCGGAGGCAAAACCGGTTATTTATTGCAAGCCAAGCAATCGCTGGCTTCAGTGTTTTTCCTGAATGGCAAAACGGTGGCCATCGTGGTGCTGTATTCTAAAAACCGTCAGGCTGACACTTTGGGAATTATTAATCGCATAAAAAAAATTATTTTATAAACATCTTATATATTTTCTGAAAGCAAAAAATACACTTAAACGTGTATTTTTTGCTATTTTTATGGTATAGTAATTAAAAAAATGGCTGAATTTAAAAAATTAACGCTCGCATATTTTACGAAAAATATGTTCGTCGTTATCGGCCTAGTTTTAATTTGGCGAGGTATTTGGTATATATTAGACGGCTTGGACGTATTGTTTTTTGGTTCAAGCCATTTTTGGACGGCCTTGGGCGGAATTGTCGCTGGCTTGCTGGTTCTTTACTTGCCAGACCACGATTTAAAAGAAATCGAAAAACTATGAGTTATAAAAACATACCCTTTGGTACGCTGGAAAAGTTTAATGTGGTGGTGGAAATCCCAAGAAATGGGGCGATAAAATACGAATACGATGAAGAATGGGGTGAGATAAAAGTAAGCAGTATTTTCAAGGACAATTTTACTTTTCCATGCGATTATGGTTTTGTGCCGCAAACACGAGGAGGGGATGGCGATCATCTCGATGTGTTTGTGATTGGATCTCAATCAGTTTCATTGGGGACAGTTGTTGAATGCCGCGCCATTGGAATGATTGAATTGTTGGATAGGGGAGAAAAAGACGATAAAATTTTAGCGGTTCCCGTAGCCGATCCTGCATCGCAAAATATTAAAACACTAGAAGATTTGTCGTTTGACTATAAAACTATTTTTAAAGAATTTTTCCAAGAACTGGGAGTCCAACGAAATAAAACCATGGAAATTAAAAGATACAAAGATGCAACGGTTGCGATGGAAGAATTAAAATTAGCGCACGAGAATTATAAAAAATAATGTAGGATAATTTTAAAAACATGGCAATACAAATAATAACAACCGGCGAAACTATTGATAAAAAGTATGATTTTTTAGTACAAAAAATTTCCCTTGGAAAAGCGCGGGTGCAAAGAATATTGAACAATGGCAGATTGGGTGTCAAATATGTCATAAATAATATTTTTAGTAAATACAGCGGGCAAATTAAAAAAACAGATTTAGAAAAAATAGTTAAAGTTTGCAGAAAATCTAAAGAAAAACAGATTATTATTACTCACGGTACAGATAAAATGGTTGACACGGCGAAATTTCTGGCACAACAGAAAATCAAAAAAACTATTATTCTTACCGGGTCTATAATTCCTGATAGCATGGAAAACTCTGATGCATCTTTTAATGTTGGGTGCGCCGTAATGGCTGTGCAAACGTTACCTGTGGGAATATATATTGTAATGAATGGCAGGGTATTTTCTTGGAACCAAGTGAAGAAAAACAGAAAAAAGAAAGAATTTATTAAAATATAAATGGAAAAATACACCATTATACTTTTTTATAAATTCACAGAGATAAAAAATCCGGAAAAGATGCGCGAAAAGCAACGGAAAATTGCCGAACGTTTTAATTTGAAAGGCAGGATGCTCGTTGCCAAAGAGGGAATTAATGCAACCTTTGAAGGGTTAGCCAAAGATATTAAAACTTATATTGTGCGACAAAAGAAAACCAGATTATTCAAAAATGTGGTGTTTAAAGAAAGTACAGGGAATGGAAAAGGTTTTACCAAGCTGATGGTAAAAGTGCGGCCGGAAGTGGTGACATTGGGAGTTGGGAAGCTCAACATTAAAAAAGACACGGCGCCTATGGTGACCGCCGCCCAGATAGAGAGAATGTACAAGAAAAATGAGAATTTTGCGGTTTTGGATTTACGGAATAATTACGAAGTCCAGGCCGGGTATTTTGAAAAAACCGTCAACCCTAATTTGAAAAATTTTAGGGATTTGCCCTCAAAAATGAATGAACTGGCGCATTTGAAAAATCAAAAAGTGGTGGCGGTGTGCACTGGAGGAATCCGGTGTGAGAAAGCCACAGTACTGCTTAAAAAAGAAGGGTTTAAAAATATATACCAATTAAAAGACGGCATCCACACCTACATTAAAAAATTCCCCGGCAGGCATTTTAAAGGAAGCTTGTTTATTTTTGATAACCGCATGGTGACTTCTGTGGTGGAGAGCGAAGACAGGGAAGTGGTGGGCGCGTGTTTTTATTGTGCGACAAAATGCGAAGAATTTTATAATGATGATTCAGTCAGGCCTTCCAAAAAGGTGATTTGTTGCGACAATTGCATTGTGTGGCACCAAAATCTGCGAAAGTGCGTGCCTGCTTAAAAGGGCTTGACATGCTTTTTGGATCTGGTAAAATGTTAAGCATCAGTATTGCCCCCAGGAAATTGCTTATTTATTAAAGTAAGCAGATTCTTGGAGGTAGTTGGTAGAGTACCGATCTGAAGGTAGCAGAAAACCACCGAATTCTGTAGGATTGCGGGTGAGTTCCTCTGCAGAGGAACACTTAAAAGAGCGTAAGAGGCCTCCAGCTCTAGGAAGTCCCGTAGGCTTTCGCCATTTCCTAGGATAGGAAACTGGAACCGCTCTCTAAAAAGCGGGTGAATACATCCCGCAAACACCCTACCCAATCTTCTCTCCAACTGCCTCCTATTTGCTCTTTATTTTTGTCCGTTTCATAGCATCCGTTCATCGGACATTATTGCCTTTGGGGCCACACCGAGATTTCGCTGTGGCCCTGTTTATTTATTTGACCTGTTAATTTTTTTTTGCTAAAATTTTAAGTACATGCGCGTGTAGTTCATTGGTAGAACGCTACTCTGATAAAGTAGAGGCAGAAGGTCCGATTCCTTCCACGCGCACAAAAATATTAAATAAAAACCATGTTTGCAACAATAGATAAAAAAATATTCATCATTGCTTTGGTTGTGTTGGTGTTGATTATAGCTGCGGGATTTTTTGCATATCAATATTTTGTGCAGGGTAAAAAAAATGTAATTCCTGCAAATCAACAGCAGGTAATCCAGCAGCCGGAGCAAAATAATGCACCGGCCAACAATGCGCCAATAATTGACGTTCCGAAAGTGGAATTAAAAAGCCCGACTTCGCAGCCGGAAGGTGGAGGCTTGATGATTTGTGCTGACAGGTGCGGAGACAACATTTGCCAAAAAGCTGGTGAAATATGCCCTGAAAACGATAGTTTAAATTGCGCTTGCGCCGAAACGTATTTAGATTGCCCGCAAGATTGTAAATAGATGAACACAACCAGTAAAATAGTTATTGCTATTATTGCATGGTCAATAATTATCGGAGGTTTTTCTTATGTTGCCGTAAAAAGTGCGCCGGAAACTGTAAAAAATAATGATGTGCCGGCGAAAATTGAATCGGCAACAACGTCGTCAAAAGTTCAGTTATCGCAATGCGAGGCCAGTGAACATACGGTAGTGACAAAGGTGATTGATGGAGATACGGTGGTGGTGCAAGGCGGACATCATGTCAGGTTGCTGGGCATTGACGCTGACGAAAAAAATTACCCATGCTATGAGCCGGCAAAAAGCAGGCTGGAAGAACTGGTGTTAAACAAGCAAGTGGTTTTAGAAAAAGACATCAGCGATGTTGACCAGTACAAAAGATGCTTGAGGACTCTTTTTCTGGGAAGCTGGAATATTGGTGTTCAACTGGTGAAAGAGGGGCTGGCCGTAGACAGATTCTACGAACCGGATATAAAATATAAGCGTGAAATACAGGCCGCAGAACAGGAGGCAGTTGCCAGTAAAACAGGGTGTAAGTGGCAGAAATAAAGGTCGCAGTAAAACGAGAATCTAGAAAATAGTAAATAGAAAATAGAATTTCAACGTATTCTAGATTCTATTTTCTAGATTCTAGATTCTCACATTATGGCTAATTTTGTAATCAAAAAAGACGGGACAAAAGTCGCATTTGACGCTTCAAAAATAAAAAATGGGGTGATGGCCGCGGCTACAGAAGCCGGCCTGGAAGACGATAAAGCATCAGCCGTTTCCGATGAAATGGTAAATGCGGTGCAATCTTCTTTTGAAGGCCAAGAAGAAGTAGCCACCAGCGCAATAAGGGACAAGATACTTTCAGAATTGGACTCATCTGCCCCTATGGTTGCAGAGGCTTGGAGGAAGTACGAGGAAGGGAAGGGAAGTTAATATATTGATGAAATCCCGCTTTCGACAGTTGCCGAAATCGGGGTTTTAGTTTAAAATGAATAAATGAACCCCGTTAGAAGTTTGGTTACAATAACACTAACTTCAATGGGTTGAATGTTTAAAAAACAATATTAATTAACATGAGCAAGCAAAAAATATTTTATAGTTAAAATATTTTTTGCCCAAACTTCTAACGGGGTGAAAATTATTGTTAAAGCCAAACCGGGTGCCAAAGAGGATAAGATAGAAAAAATTGACGAGGCAAATTACATTGTGTATGTTAAGGCTTTTGCAATTGACGGCAAGGCCAATGCGGCAATTATCAAATCATTGGCTGATTATTTTGACATCAGCCAGTCGCTGGTAGAAATAATATCCGGGCATATGGCACGGATAAAAGTGGTGGAGATAAACAATTAAAAGTCAACTTTACGGTTGATTTTTTTGTGCGCATCGTTGTAAAATTCAATTAAAGTTTTTCAGATCTTTGTCAATTAACGAAAGGATTCTGTCATGGAAAAGTATTTGATGCCTTGTGAAAAAATTGTTTTGCGAGTTGACATGAACATAGATGTTGCCAAAACATTGGCGGAAGAATTATCGCCAAATACAGAAGAAAAGTTGTCATTGTATCCTGACCCAATCTCTTGTCTCAGAGAAAACTTAGGCTTGAGAGTGGGTATTTTATCTCACAATAATTCATTTGAAAATATTGATGGAGTCATTTGCTCTCGCAAAATGGCGATTGCGTTGAGGGCAGTTCCCAAATTCGATCATTTGTTGGTAGCTTGTTATACAAACATAACTTGCAACCATCATAATGGAGCCGCAAGCTTCGCAAAATTATCTGCCCAAGGAGTTGATTGCTTTATTGTTCGCACGCCGGCAGTAGATTCTTTTG
Source organism: uncultured Candidatus Saccharibacteria bacterium (assembly GCA_964363825.1). Lineage (GTDB taxonomy): Bacteria > Patescibacteriota > Minisyncoccia > Minisyncoccales > Staskawiczbacteraceae > VGLO01. Next base: position 6,126 of record CAYIJR010000009.1, read on the forward strand.
CTGATATAATAGGCTTAAAAGGCTTTTATTATGTCATAGAAAATGAGGTTAACCCCAATTCCAACGGCAAAAAATACTTTTGGGAAAAATTAGGGTTGCTTCCCAAGCCGCTAGTCTAATCTGCGGCTTTTTTCTTGATTTTTTTTAGAGTAGGGGTAATATGAGCTTAATCATGGTTAAGAAGAAAAAGGCAAAAATCCGCAGGAAACTTTTGGCTCGCCCTCTAAAATTTTCTAAAAGAAAAATTAGGAGGATAAAGAAAAAGGTTTCGCAAAAAGCCAAAAAGAAAACTTTTAAAAAAGCGAAGCTTTTAAAGCGTAAATTAAAAAAGGCAAAGCGGCTGAAAGTAAAAATAAAAAAGAAAGCAAAAAAAACAAAAATTAAAAAAGTTAAGGCAAAGATATTCAAATTTAAAAAGAAAAAAAAGAAAGCGCAAAAGATTAAAGCAATAGTTAAAAAAAGTGCGCCAAGAAAAATAGCCAAAAAAATTATTATTGCAAAAAAGTCGGAAGGTAATTTCGGCTCGGATGCTTTATTTAAGGCCAAAATAAAAGTGATTGGCATTGGCGGGGGCGGGGGGTCTATTGTTTCAGAAATCGGTAGATCTCTGCACAAAGCTTCGTTT
>CAYIJR010000009.1:6760-19545 GCA_964363825.1 uncultured Candidatus Saccharibacteria bacterium
GTTTGTCGTTGCTGACACGGACGTGCGGGCTTTTAGAAAAAAGGCGGGAATCAAATATTTTTTATTCGGCCAGGAATTGACTCACGGGCTTGGCACAGGGCTTAATACTGATTTGGCAAAGGCGGCCGCCGAAAGCGAAAAAGAGCGCATTGCCAATCTTTTTGAAGGCCAGGATATTGTTATGTTGATTGCTTGCTTAGGAGGAGGACTGGGGTCTGGGGCAACTAGGGAATTTGCCCAAGCAGTGGAAAATTTTCAAGGGATTGTCTTTGGCATTTTCACCCTGCCATTTAAATTTGAGGGAAAAAATAAGCAAAAAATTGCTTATAAGGCGTTAAAAGAATTAAAAAAATCCTTAAATGTTTCCATTACCATTCCCAATGAAAGGATTTTTAAAGTGATTGACGAAAACACCGCCATTACAGACGCCTTTTCTATGGTTAATAAAAATTTAATTGAGTCTTTGGAAAGCTTGATTGATTTAATTTCCAGTCCCGGCATCATCAACATTGACTTTGCTGATTTGCGGGCAATTTTAAAAGGCAAAGGAAATGTGGCATTTTTGAATACCGCCGAATCTTCCGGGAAAGATTCTGCTCAAAAAGTGGCCGAAGAAATTTTACATAATGCCTTGTACCAAAACAGTAATTTCACAGCCGATAAAATTTTATTTAACATTTTAGGTGGCTCGCAGTTGAGCATGTTTGACGTGGATAAAATCAGCCGGTCTATTGCCTTGCAAAATCCCAAAGCCAAAATCATTTTTGGCATATCCAAAGATGCCCAGTATAAAAATAAAATAAAAACCACCTTATTAATGACGGGGCAGGGGGCGGTTGCAGAAGCAGCACCTAAAAAAGTGACGGCAAAAAAGTCGTCAGTAGTGTTAAAAGAAAAAAAACCAGTGCCAGTTTTGAAAAAAGTTAAAAAACCGGCAGCAAAGAAAAAGGTTAAAAAGGCGCCATCACCAGTGCCATCGTTTATTGACGATGTTGTATCGTCGCCAATGTTTGGCGATGTGCCGGTTGGCGTTCCAGAAGCTTCAAAATTAAGCATAACCGACATGGAACAAGCCGAGAAAAAAGCGATACGGCGAAATGCCCTTGAAATCAAGGAAGCAGAGCAAATAGAAGAAAATAAAAAATCAAAACAGGAAGAGGAGTGGGAAATCCCCGCATTTTTGAGGAAAGTTAAGATTAAATAATATGGAGGAACAAGCCGAAATTAAGAAAGCTATTATTCCTATCGCGGGCCTGGGCACGCGTTTTTTTCCGTTGTCTTTGGCGGTTTCAAAAGAATTTTTCCCGTTGGTGGACAAGCCCATCATCCAGTATATTATCGAAGAAGCCAAAAATTCCGGCATTGCCGAAATCATTTTTGTCATCAGCCAGAAGCAAAAAATAATTTTGAATTATTTTAAAAAATCTCCCGAGCTTGAAAAACTTTTAATAAAACGCAAAAAAGAAAAACAGTTGAAAGAATTAAAGGATTTTGAGAAAACCTTTGAGGGTATCAAATTTTCTTTTGTGGTCCAAAAATTACCGTTGGGCGATGGACACGCCATTTTACAATCGCAAAAATTGGCAGGAAAAGACCCGGTAGCTGTTTCTTTCGGTGATGATGTAGTCTATTCAGAAGATCCAGCTATGGGCCAGTTAATGAACATTTTTAAAACCTGTAGAGCCCCCGTCATTGCCTTAAAGTCCCTGCCCAAAGAAAAAATTCCAGCTTACGGGTCAGTTGCCGTTGAAAAAATTGCCCATAATTTATATAAAATAAAAAAGATTATTGAGAAGCCCAAGCCCGAGCAAATCCAGTCAAATCTTGTGGTAGTGGGAAAATACATCTTGACTCCTGAAGTTTTTGACTATTTGAAAAAATCCAAGCCGTCGGAAAAGGGGGAAATCATTTTGGGCGAGGTATTTGACAAAATGCTGGACGACGGCAAAACACTGTATGGCTACGAAGTAAAAGGGGAGTGGTTGGAATGCGGCGACAAGTTAAAATGGTTAAAATCCTTCATGTATCTGGCTTTAAAAGACGAGCGGTTTGGCAAGGATTTAAAGGAGTATGTAAAACGGTTGTAATGTTGCAAATATTATGATGGTTCCGCTTTTTAATTTTTAGTAAGGCTTTTAGTAAGGATTAGCCTTACTAGTTTTTAGGCTCCCGCGTGATTTGCCACGCGGGGCTTTTTTGTTTTCTAAAAATGTAGTACTATATTAAAATATATGCAAAACAAGATTGCTTTTTTTGAAATTGAAAATTGGGAAAAGGATTATTTATCAAAGCAATTGAGCGGTTTTGAGCTGTCTTTTTTTTCAGAGCATCTTGAATTGGAAAACGCGGATTTGGCCAAAGACTGCGGCATTATTTCAGTTTTTACAGTTTCACAAGTCAAAAAAGAAGTTTTGGAAAAGCTTCCCAATTTAAAGTTAATAACCACAAGGGCAACCGGTTTTGACAATATTGATATTGAAGAAGCCCAAAAACGGGGGATTTTGGTTTGCAACGTGCCGACTTACGGGGAAAACACCGTGGCCGAGCACACATTCGGGCTCATGCTTAATTTGTCGCGCAAAATTTACAAGTCAATTAAAAGTGTTAAAGAAAAAGGGTTTGTCCCCGACGGCTTGCGCGGATTTGACTTGATGGGCAAGACTCTGGGCATCGTTGGCACCGGTCACATTGGCGTGCACGTGGCGCGCATCGCCAAAGGTTTTGAAATGAATGTATTGGCGTTTGACGTCAAAGAAGACAAAAAACTGGCTAAAAAATTGGGATTTACATACGTTTCTTTGGAAGATTTGCTGAAAAGTTCCGATATCATTTCTTTGCACGTGCCTTACAATAAGCACACGCACCATTTAATCAATTCTTCAAATATCGGTTTGGTAAAAAGGGGTGCCTACTTAATAAACACTGCGCGGGGCGGGGTGGTGGAAACAGATGCTTTGTCGGCGGCATTGGATAGTGGAATTTTAGCCGGTGCCGGGCTGGATGTTTTAGAGGGAGAACATGACTTAGGGGAAGAAAGGGAGCTTTTATCAAAAGAAATAACCGCCAACATTGACTTTAAGACAATGCTGCAAAACCATATTTTAATGGACAGGGAAAATGTGATTATTACGCCTCACAATGCCTTTAATTCCAAAGAGGCGCTGGAGAGGATACTGGAGACGACGGTGGAAAATATACAAGGATTTATGAAGGGAAAAACAATAAACACAGTATAACGTGTAACGTATAGCGTGTAGCGCAAAACGGCTTGCGTTACACGTTACAAGTTACACGCTACACGACGATGTTCGACTTAATAATTATTGGTGCCGGTCCCGCCGGCGTGGCCTCGGCCGTGTACGCCGCTCGCCAGCGCTTAAGCATTTTAATTATTTCAAAGGATTTGGGCGGCCAAGTTGCCAAAAAAGCGGTGGATATTGAAAATTACCCTGGATTTGAAAAAATTTCCGGGCCGGATTTGGTTGAATTGTATCAAAAGCAACTCAAAGCCAATGAACTTGAAGTGACGCTAGACGAAGTGACTGGCATTGAGAAAAAAAATAATGCATTTTTTGTTGCCACGGCCGCGGGGAAAAATTACGAAGCCATTTCTGTCATTGTCACTTCCGGGGCGGAATCAAAAAAAATTAATGTGTCTGGCGAAGAAAAGTTTTCGGGAAAAGGTGTCAGCTATTGCTCATTGTGCGACGGGCCGATTTTCAAAGGCAAAGATGTGGCGGTGGTGGGTGGAGGAAACAACGGCTTTGAATCAGCGCTTTTTTTGTCAAACTATGTAAAGCATGTGACGATTTTAGAATATAATGACAAAGTCAATGCTGATGAGGAAAACCAGGAATTGGTCGCCAAAAATAAAAATATTGCAATTATCACCAACGCAAAAATTGTAAAAATTGAAGGCAAGGTGTTTGTAAATTCAATTACCTACGAGGATATGGAAAAGAAAAAAGAAAAAACTTTAGAAGTTGCCGGCGTTTTTGTTGAAATTGGATATTCGCCAGCAACGGGATTTTTAGGCGATTTAGTTGAATTGAATGAAAAAAATGAGATAATTTTTGACCCGAAAACTTTAGCCACCAAAACACCAGGCCTTTTTTCAGCGGGGGATTGCAATGTGTCAAAATACAAGCAAATTGTCATGGCATCGGGAGAAGGCGCCAAAGCGGCGCTGTCGGCTTATGAATATATAAAGAAGCAAAAATGAGCAAGATAAAAAATATAGAAGCTCGCGAAATTAAGGATTCCCGGGGGAAGCCGACGGTGGAGGTTTTGCTTGAAACGGACAAAGGCAGTTTTGTTGATTCTTGTCCGTCGGGGGCTTCAACCGGCACAAATGAAGCGGTGGCTTTGCCAGCTGCAGAAGCCATAAAAAACGTCAATGAAATTATTGCGCCAAAGTTGAAAGGTAAAGACCCGGCCAACCAAAAAGAACTGGATGATTTGATGATTCAGCTGGACGGCACCAAAAACAAATCAAAGTTGGGTGCCAATGCTATTTTACCGGTGTCTATGGCCATTGCACGCGCCGGAGCCGCGGCTAAAAAAATACCGTTATACGAACACATTTCCCATCTTTCAAATTTTGGAGGTAGGCTAAGCCTACCTTTACCAAGTTTTAATATTTTAAATGGGGGCGCTCACGCCAAGAATAAATTGGAATTACAAGAATTTATGATTGTACCGCAGAAAAAAACTTTTCAGGAAAATTTGGTTTTGGGGAGCACTGTTTTTAATGCATTGACTGATTTATTAAAAAAACAAGGCGCTTTGCCAGAAATGGGCGACGAAGGCGGGTATGCCCCAGAAATTTCCACAGCTGAACAAGCGCTTTTTATGATTAAAAATGCCATTGGCGCGCACGAAGATGTAAAAATTGCCATTGACTGTGCCGCTTCAGAATTTTACCGCGATGGAAAATACGAAGTCCAAGATGGCAAGCAGCTTTCTCGCAGTGAAATGGTGGAATTTTACCAAGATTTGGCGGCCAGGTTCCCCATTATTTCCATTGAAGATCCGTTTGCAGAAGAAGACTGGGAGGGATTTAAGGATATTGTGCGACAAATTCCTAATGTTACTATTATCGGAGACGATTTAACTACTACCAATATTGAAAAAATAAAAGAGGCGGAAAACAAAAAAGCCTGCAATGGGATTATCATAAAATTAAACCAGATCGGCACGGTTTCAGAAACCATTGACGCGGTTAATTTGGCCAAAAGCTACGGCTGGAAAATCATGGTTTCGCACCGCAGCGGCGAGACGATGGACAACTTCATCGCTGATTTTGCAGTGGGCGTGGGCGCTGACTTTATAAAATCGGGGGCTTACACAAAAGAAGAAAGGGTGGTAAAATACAATCGGTTGATGGAGATTGAACAAGAATTAGCAAAAAAGTAACCCGTAACCAGTAATTCGTAACCCGTAAAATTACGCGTTACCGGTTACACGTTACGAGTTACACATCATGAGCAAACTATTTTTATTAAGGCATTTAAAGTCCCAGTGGAACAAAGACAACCGGTTTGCCGGGTGGGTGGATAACCCATTGTCCGAAGAGGGCAGGGCGCAGGCTAAAGGGATCGCCCAGCCGCTATTAAATGAAAAAATTGACGTTGGATATACTTCGCCTTTAATAAGAAATGAAGAAACAGTGTTGAGGGTTTTTGAAGGGCTGACCAATACATACCCTTTGTTTTTACATTTGGACGGCGGTAAAATGCAAAAATGGGGTGATTTTCAAGGAGATAAAAATTATCTGCCAATGTATGTTTCAGAAAAATTAAATGAAAGGTATTACGGAAAAATTCAAGGATTGAATAAGCACGCAGTGGCGATTAAGTATGGCGATGAATTAGTGAAACAATGGAGAAGGGCGTATAAAGTGGCGCCGCCGGGAGGAGAAAGCATGGAGGCGACTTATAAAAGAGCCGTGCCCTTTTTTAAAAAATATATTGTCAAAGATTTGGCGGCGGAAAAAAATGTTATAGTCGTTGCCAGCCACAACAGCCTGCGGGCGATTGTAAAATATGTTGAAAATATTTCCGATGAAGATGTGGCCAATTTGGAACTGCCGTTCGGGGCGTTAATGAAATATGAATTTGACGGGAAAAGTTTTAAGAAGTATAATTAATTTCATTCACGTGAATCTGGAATCTCGTATCTCGTATCTCGTATCTCGTATCTCGAATTTAGAATAGAATATAGAATATAGAATACTGAATTCAATAATTCAAAATTCAATTCGAACTACCAGATACAAAATTCAAAATTCAATTAGCATGATCCAATTAAACAAACAATCAATTTTAATCGGCGTGGCTGTTTTGGCAATTATTATTACGGGAGTTTTGATTTCTGCCAATGGAAATTCAAATACTACGCTCTCTTTTTTGAAATTTAATTTTTTTACTTCTCCAAAAGGTGTAGCCGAAAAAGCAGTAGCGTATCTTAACTCAAAGGTATTATTACAAGGCCAAAGCGCCACCTTAAATAGCTTTTCAGAAGAAAGCGGGGTGATAAAAGTGAATATAAAAATAACCAGCGCAGATGGCTCAAAAGATTACAACAGCTATATTACCAAAGATGGAAAGCTGTTTTTCCCGGATGTGTTGGTTTTAGGCGACTCCAAAAACCAGCAACCATCTCCAAGCGCAACAACTTCAACCCCAGCTACCCTGGCAAAAGTGGACAAACCAATGCTTGAAGCTTATGTGGTGAGCGATTGCCCCTTTGGCTTGCAGATGCAAAGGGTAATGGATAATGCCATAGCCAATATACCTTCACTGGGCCAGTATCTTAAAGTCAGGTATATAGGATCTGTTGTAAACGGCGCCATAACTTCCATGCATGGCGACAAAGAGGCCCAGGAAAACTTGCGGCAAATTTGTCTTAGAGACGAACAGGCCAGCAAATATTGGGCGTATGTTTCTTGCTACATGAGAAAGGGAGACAGTACTGCCTGCCAGGTATCAGAAAAAATTGATGCCAATAAATTAAGCGCCTGCATGACAGACAGCAAGCGGGGATTGGCATACGCCAAAGAAGACTTTGACTTGAATACAAAATATAATATCCAGGGTTCGCCGACATTAATCTTGAATGGAACGCAGGTTTCGGAATTTGATTTTGGAGGCAGGGCTTCTAATACCATCAAAACCTTAATATGCAACTCATCTTCAAAGGAACCTGATTTTTGCTCCACAGCCTTAAATACGGAAACAGCAGCCACTTCATTTTCATTAACCTACGCGGGAAGCGGCTCTTCGGCCAATAACGCGGCTAATTGCGCCCCGGCAACAAATTAATGGTTACTATTTATTCCACGCCAACGTGCGTGTATTGCAAAACTTTAATGGCGTACCTTAACTCAAAAAACATCCCGTTTGAGGAAATTGATGTGTCTCAAAATGAACAAGAATTGGAAAAAATGGTGGCCATTTCCGGGCAGATGGGAGTCCCGGTGGTTGAGATTAACGGCGATGTGGTCGTTGGCTTTGACAAGGAAAAAATAGATGAGCTTTTGAAATTATAATCCGAATCTACGAATAAAATCCGAATGCCACAAATACGTATTCGGAGCATTCGAATGGATTCGTAGATTGGGATTACGCATTATGATTAAAATCGCAATAAATGGTTTTGGTCGCATCGGCCGGCAAGTATTAAAAAGGATAATAACAAATCATCCTGATTTGGAAGTGGTTGCCATTAATGACTTGACCGATACCCAAACCTTGGCGCATTTGTTAAAATATGATTCCAATTACGGGATTTTTGACAAAGAAATTGTCGCCGGCAAAGATTCAATTTCAGTAGGCGGCAAAGAATATAAAGTCCTGGCGGAGAAAGATCCGGCCAATTTGCCCTGGAAAAAAATGGGAGTGGATATTGTTTTAGAATGCACGGGGCTTTTTGTTGACTACAAAGGCGCCAAATTGCACCTTGACGCCGGCGCCAAAAAGGTGATTATTTCAGCTCCTTGCAAGTCCAAAGAAGTGCCAAGTTATGTGTTGGGAGTCAACGCCGATGAATATGACGGCAAGATTGACGCCATGGATATGGGTTCTTGCACCACTAATTGCCTGGCCACGGTGGCCAAGGTCTTGCATGACAATTTTGGCATTGAAAAAGGGTTTATGACCACGGTTCATAGTTATACCAACGACCAACGTATTTTGGATTTGCCCCACAAAGATTTGCGGCGGGCGAGGGCGGCGGCGTTAAACATCATTCCCACCAGCACGGGGGCGGCCATTGCCATGGGAAAAGTCATGAAAGAATTGGATGGCAAATTAGATGGAATTTCCATACGGGTGCCCACGCCGGTGGTTTCGGTTGTTGACTTGATTGTCAATGTGAAAAAATCCACTACTGTTGATCAGGTCAACGAAGCTTTCAAAAAAGCGGCGGCAGAAAAGAATTTTGAAGGCATTTTGGGAGTTGAAGAGCGGCCGTTGGTTTCATCTGATTTTAAGGGCGACACAAGGTCTTCTATCGTTGATTTGGGAGAAACAATGGTCAAAGACAATTTAGTAAAAGTCTTGGCGTGGTATGATAATGAGTGGGGCTATTCATGTCGCCTGGCCGAGTTTACAGAATTTATCGCCAAAAAATTGTGAAAAAAGAACCCGGTCAGATGGCCGGGTTTTAGGTTGCGCGGGTTAGATTTTATAGTTGACCATAGAGACGTTAAGATAGGAGCCCTCCTTGAATGCGTGTCGTTTCGGCTGGCCCGGAATACTAATCTCCTCAACTAGCCCTTCTTTTTTGAATCTTTCCAGGCAATTATTAAGGGTTTCCCTGGATAGATTTGTGTCAAGAAGTTCGGCAAGACACATAATAACTTCTTCGCTTTTGGATTCTCCCGCCAGTAAGCCGGCTATCAGTAGCACTTGCCAGTATTTCTGGTTTTGGGCATTGTCCTGATGTAGATCAACGCACATTCTGATAGTCATGGCAATTTCCTTTTTTCGGGCGAAGGGTTGTTGTACTGATATCAGTTTATTAAAAAATCCTATTTTGTCAACCTTGTTGCAAAAACTGTAATGATATATAATTACTGAATTACATTATGAAAAATATACTTTGGTTCAAAGAGTTAGGCATCAAGGATGTGCCATTGGTTGGCGGAAAAAACGCCTCGCTGGGGGAAATGCGCAATAATTTAATTGCAAAAGGAGTTAATATCCCCGATGGTTTTGCCACCACATCTGACGCTTATTTTTATTTTTTAAAAGAAAGCGGGCTTTTTTCAAAAATAGAAACCATTTTAAAAGGCTTTGATTATCACGATTTAAAGGTGCTCCAGCAAAAAGGCAAACAGGTGCGGGATTTAATACTTTCAGCGCAACTGCCCCAAGAATTAGCGCGCGATGTCGTCCAATCCTATCAAGAACTTTCTAAAGAATACGGCGTGCAAAACGTGGATGTCGCCGTCCGGTCTTCGGCCACCGCTGAAGATTTGCCGGGCGCTTCTTTCGCCGGCCAGCAGGAAACATTTTTGAATATTTCAAGTCCGGAAAATGTTTTGGAAGCGGTCAAAAAGTGTTTTGCATCATTATTTACCGACCGCGCCATTGCTTACCGCCAGGAAATGGGTTTTGAGTATACTAAAGTGGGTCTTTCGGCCGGCGTGCAAAAAATGGTCCGGTCGGACTTGGCTTCTTCGGGGGTCATGTTTTCTTGCGACACCGAATCCGGCTTTGCCGATGCGGTTTTAATCAACGCCAGTTGGGGATTGGGTGAAAACGTGGTGTTGGGCAGAGTGGAGCCAGACCAATATTATGTCTTTGAAACCACACTAAAAACGGGATACAAGCCCATTATCCAGAAAAAAGTGGGGTCAAAAGACATGAAAATGGTGTACACCAAAAATCTTAAAAAGCCCACAAAAAATATTGCCACATCTTCAAAAGAGCGCCAAAGTTTTGTCTTAAACGATGAAGACATTTTGCAATTGGCTAAATGGTCAATGTTGGTGGAAGAGCATTACCAAAAGCCCATGGACATGGAGTGGGCCAAAGACGGCAAAGAAAATAAATTATACATTGTGCAAGCCAGGCCAGAAACCGTGCAAAGCAGGCGAAACGTCAACGTTTTAGAAGAATATAGGTTAGAAGTTGGCAGTAAAAAGTTGGTAGTTGCCGCGCGCGGCATGAGCGTGGGAAGCAAAATTGGGTCGGGCAAAGCAAATAAAATATTAAGCCCGAAAGAAATCAGCAAGTTTAAAAAAGGGGAGGTATTGATTACGGGTATGACGGATCCGGATTGGGTACCGGCCATGAAATTGGCATCGGCTATTGTCACTGATGAAGGGGGAAGAACCGCGCATGCAGCAATTGTATCACGCGAATTGGGCATCCCCTGCATTGTGGGTACCGGTAACGCCACCAAGGTAATTAAAACCGGGCAAGAAATTACTGTGGATTGCTCGGGCGGGGAGAGCGGGTTTGTGTACAAGGGCATTATCCCATTTAAAATAAGCAAAACCGATATTTCAAAAATCCAAAAGCCAAAAACCAAAATATCCATGAATTTGGCCGATCCAGGCCAGGCGTTTTCGTTGAGTTTTATTCCCAACGACGGCGTTGGGTTAGCCCGCGAAGAATTTATTATTGCCAATACCATCAAAATCCATCCTAATGCGTTGATAAACTATAAAAAACTACCCCCAAAATTAAAAAAACAAATTGACGCGCTGACGTTTGACTATCCAAACAAAGCCCAATTTTACGTAGACAAATTAGCCGAAGGAATTGGAAAAATTGGCGCCGCATTTTATCCAAAACAAGTTATTGTGCGATTTTCCGATTTCAGGACCAATGAGTACCGGGATCTTGTAGGGGGATATTTGTACGAGCCAGAAGAAAGAAATCCCATGATTGGATTCCGCGGGGCTTCCAGGTACTACGACCCCAAATTTAAGCAGGCGTTTTTGCTGGAGTGCAAGGCCATTAAAAAAGTCCGTGAAGAATTCGGCATTGATAATGTGCAGGTGATGGTTCCTTTTTGCCGGACGGTTGAGGAAGGCAAAAAAGTAATGGAAGTAATGAAAGAAGGGGGATTGATAAAAGGCGAGAAAGGATTAAAAGTGTACGTCATGTGTGAAATTCCTGCCAACGTGGTGCTTGCCGATCAGTTTTTGGAAATTTTTGACGGATTCTCCATTGGATCCAACGACTTGGCGCAGCTGACGTTGGGCTTGGACCGCGACAATGCCCAAGCTGCCGGCGTGGCCAATGAAAAAAATGAGGCGGTCAAAGAGTTAATTAAAGAAGCAGTGAGGGTTTGCCAAAAAATGGGCAAGTATTCAGGAATTTGCGGCCAGGCGCCTTCGGATTTTCCGGATTTTGCCGAATTTTTAGTTGAACAGGGGATTGAAAGTATTTCTTTAAACCCGGATTCAATCATCAAAACCATGTTAATTGTTTCTCAAAAAGAGAAACAATTAACAGAAAATAGAAAATAGAATATAGAAAATAGAATTTCACGTTTCGTATTCTACTTTCTATTTTCTACTTTCTAAATTCTCACTTATGTTTGACATCATCACCTTCGGGTCAGCCACAAAAGACATTTTGGTCAGGCCAAAAAACGTGACGATTTTAAAGTATGGAAAAAGCGCCGGTTCTGGCGCCGATGTTTGCCTGCCGCTGGGGTCTAAAATTGACGTTGACAGCATAGAATTCCACACGGGTGGAGGAGGCACCACCACCGCTGCCACGTTTGCAAAGCAGGGATTTAAAACGGCTTTTTGCGGCATGATAGACAGCGATTCATCAGCCCGGGAGCTGTTGAACGCATTAAAGAAATTCAAAATCAACACCAGTCTGGTTTTAAAAACTAATAAAAAGCCAACCAACCAATCCATTATTATTTTTTCCGAAAACCAGGACAGGACTATTTTGGTTTACCGGGGGGCATCGGAATTAATGGATTCAAAAAGTATCCCCTGGGATCAGTTAAAATCAGAGTGGCTTTATTTGGCGCCGTTGTCGGGTTTATTGTGCGACAGTTTCGGAGAATTGGTGGATTTTGCCGTTAAAAATAATATAAAAATCGCCGCTAATCCCGGCATTGCCCAATTATCCCTGCCGAATTTTACTGAAATCGCAAAAAAAATTAACATTCTGATTCTCAATCAAGAAGAAGCCAGTTTTTTAACGAAAGTGCCACTGGGAGATGAAAAGGAAATTTTTAAAAAAATCAGCGGGATTTCTGGCGGCGTTGTGGTGATGACTAAAGGGGGTGAGGGGGTGACGGTTTCCGATGGCAAAAATTTATATTCAGCTAAGCCGCATTTGGAAAGGAAAATTGTTGACACTACGGGAGCGGGTGATGCTTTTGGAGCGGGTTTTGTGTCAGAATTTATCCATACCGACGGCGACATTGAAAAAGCCATCCAGCTGGGCATGGGAAATTCGGCGGGATGCTTGTCCGAAGTCGGCGCTAAAAATGGTTTGCTAAAAAAAGGCCAGGAATTTTACCGCGTGCCGGTAACAAAGGAATAATCTATTTTATGAAGAATCTTAAGTATTATTTAGGTAGGGCATATAGCGAGCACTGGGCCATTGGGCAATTTAACTTTTCGGATTGGTCGCAGGTGAAGGGAATTGTGGCGGCGGCGCAAAGTTTAAAAAGCCCGATTATTTTGGGAACTTCTGAAGGTGAATCAAAGTTTGTGGGTTTGCAGGAAGCGGTGGCGCTACGTAGCGTGCTACGGAGCAAAACCGGCCTGCCTATTTTTTTAAATTTAGACCATGGTAAAT
>CAYIJR010000009.1:19555-21155 GCA_964363825.1 uncultured Candidatus Saccharibacteria bacterium
CGAGAAGGGTGGAAAGCCCTATATTGCAGTAGCTGATATGCGGTTTTGGTATTTCCATAGCGGGAATCCACAGGGTGAGATTGCCTCCAAATCTTTCTTCCAGTATTTTGCGATAGAAGAAAGTACCTTAGTCCACAACAATGATGTGTTCAGTTTAGAGTATTTAAAAGAAGCCATTACTGCCGGATATGATATGGTGCATTTTGACGGGTCAAAATTGCCGTTGGATGAGAACCTAAAAATGAGCCAAGAAGTAGTAAAGTACGCACATTGGCGGGGTGTGGTGGTGGAGGGTGAAGTTGGCCGGTTTGGCACCGATGCCTCAAGAATGTACACGGAAAAATTTGAAATCAAAGAAGAAAATCTGACTAATATTGAGGAAGCGAAAAAATACTTGAGTAAAGCAAAAGTGGATGTTTTGGCAGTGAGCGTGGGAACTTTTCATGGCATTGATATTAGTGGCGTTTCGCCGCACATTAGGATGGATCGGTTGAAAGCAATTACGCAAGCGATAAAAATTCCTTTGGTTTTGCACGGAGGCAGTGGCACTCCAGAAGAAGATATCAAGGAAGCAATCAAAAATGGCATTGTCAAAATTAACATCAACACCGAAACCCGGTTGGCTTTTTCCAGCGCCCTAAGGAACTCGCTGGAAATTAATAAAGATGAAATTACCCCATATAAATACTTGCCAGATGCCGTCTTAGCCGTGCAAGCAGTTACTGAAAAAAATATCAGGTTATTTGGCAGTGGAAACAAAGCATGACCCTTTACATTTTTGATAAAATAAACTATACTATTGCCTATGATTAGTTTAGGCGCAAAAACTAGGAAGGATTTTGGCAAAAAAACCAAATTAATTAAAAATAACGCACAAATACCTGCGGTGGTTTATGGTCCTGGCGTTAAGAACTTTTCGGTGCAGGTTGATGAAAAAGAATTTAAAAAAGTATTTCGAAAAGCCGGTGAGAGTTCTTTGATTGAGCTTTCCATTGAAGGGGAAAAGGAAAAAAAACCGGTATTAATACACGAAATGCAAAAAGATCCGGTTTCAGACAAAATTATCCATGTTGATTTTTACCAAGCCGATTTGAAAGAAGAAGTTGAAGTGGCGGTGCCTTTGGTTTTTGAAGGTTCAGCTCCCGCTGAAAAAGATTTAGGAGGAACGCTTAATAAAAACATGCTGGAAATTGAAGTCAAAGCCCTGCCCCAGAATCTGCCCCATGAAATTGTGGTCAATGTTGATTCGCTCAAAACGTTTGAAGACCATATTTTGGTCAAAGATTTGGTGTTGCCAAAAGAGGTGACTGTGCTGAAAAAGCCCGATGAAATCGTAGCTTCCGTATTGGCTCCAAGAAAAGTTGAAGAAGAATTAGCCGCAGAAATTAAAGAAAACGTTGAAGATATTGAAAAAGTAGAAAAGCCGAAAAAGGAAGAAGAAGTTGTGGAAGAGCCAAAAGAACCAGCCCCCGCGCCAAAAGAAGAAAAAAAGTAGCAAATAAAAAAGAGGCTATTTACAGCCTCTTTTTTATTTGCTACAAAAAACATATGGATTTTAATTTCAAAAAAATATTTTTATTGGCAGCACTGTTTTTTATCG
>CAYIJR010000010.1:0-20215 GCA_964363825.1 uncultured Candidatus Saccharibacteria bacterium
GAGCGAACACTCTCATCTTCAAAAAATGAGTTCGTATCTAGTTTCTTGGCTCCGGGGTTTGGATTCGAACCAAAATAATGGGATTCAAAGTCCCAGGTCCTACCGTTAGACGACCCCGGAATGTTGGGAAATTCCCTCTATCCATCCTTGTATTTTTCTATTTAAAAAAGAACTTTCCAATGCCGAAACTTTTAGTAACCCAAAATAATTATTTCCCGTATTTTTTCTTTTGGTATTAATTATATGTTTTTTAAAATAAACATACCTAAAATTTTCCTTTGGAAAACCTGTTTTGCGTATCCAATAATTTTTGACTTCATCTAATCTGTATTTATTATTCTCATGAATATATATCACAAAATATATTTGGTTCTTTTTTAAATGCACTACACTTAAAAGCCATTTTAAGTATAGCTTTATCATCCCAGAATCAGAATTAGAAAAAACCGCTTGAGAAGAATGTCCTTCTTTTTCTTTAGTTCCCTCCGCCCAATATAGGGCCACGCCAATTAAAAATAATTCTCTTTTAGATAATTTGCCTATTTCTAACCTTGCTTTATCCTTAATCTCTTTTGTGAGAGCTATTCTTTTTGTTTTCCTGCTCAATGCTCCCCTTAGCGCAGATAACCTCTTCTTTTCAGTCAATCTTTGTTTCTGGCTTTTAGCCAATTTAACACTTTTTAACCATAAAGACAAGGACGACTTGGCAACCGGAATTTGCTTTAAAATTTCTGCATATGAAAGCCCTTGTTTTCTTAATTCTATGGCTTCCTGTTTTTCCTCAATTTTTGCTCGCATATTTGAACATAGGTTTAGTATTACTTAATTATACTACCCTGGTTCAAATACTGCAAGGCGTTTAATTTTCCTTGTGGATAATATCTACAACTGCCAGTTCCAGCGGCAGTTGCAAAATCGTGGCGTATTTCATCTTGTTTTCGGCGTCAATGAATAGTTCCAGCATGGTTTGGATTTCTTTTTCCGGCAATTTTTCCGTCTGTTCTTTTATCTTTATAATTTCTTCTTGCGAGAAACCGGAATTTTCGGCGGTCAAAAGCGCGGGGTTAATTTTAAACAGCAAGCACTGGCGCAAATAAAAAACCAGGGTCTTGGCAAATTCTTGCAAGTCAACGCCTTCTTCGGCCATGGCATTAATATATTCAATTCCCTCTTTTGTTTGCTTTAAAATTAGAAAATCTGTAAATTTAGATATTTGACCCACTTCCACAATGCCCAATAAATCTTTTATTTCCTGCAGTGAAATTAATTTATCTTGGGCGGTAAAATTGATGCATTTATCTAAAATGGATTCAGCATCGCGGAACGATCCACGGGCGTTCAAGGCAATTAACGGCAAAACGGCTGGCTCGAATTTTAGCCCTTCTTTTTTTAAAATAAATTCCAGTTTTTTTATTATTTCTTGGGTGTGCAATCTTTTAAAATCAAACCTCTGGCAGCGCGAAACAATGGTAGGGATCATTTTGTGGGCTTCGGTGGTGGCCAGCATGAAAATGGCGTGGGCGGGCGGCTCCTCCAGTGTTTTTAGCAAGGCATTAGCGGCCGATTTTGAAAGTTGGTGGCATTCGTCAATGATGAAAATTTTGTATTTTGATTTTACCGGAGAAAATTTTATGCCGCTGATTAATTCGCGCACTTCTTCAACGCCCGTGTGGCTGGCGGCGTCAATTTCCACTAAATCCAGGGATTTGCCGGCCATGATTTCCACGCACGAGTCGCACTTGTTGCACGGTTTTTCACCAGTTTTTGCCTCGCAGTTTACCGCCTTGGCGAAAATGCGGGCGATGGTGGTTTTTCCCGATCCCCGTGGCCCGCAAAATAAATAGGCATGGGAAATCGACCCGGATTTTATGGAATTGGTTAAAGTCTGGACAATGTGCGATTGCCCGATAATTTCAGAAAAAACTTGAGGCCGGTACTTTCTGTATAATACTATGTTCTCTGGCATGATTTTAGAATATTAACAATAAGAAAGTACCGGCCGCAAAAAGGGGGTCGGGGAAATTGGGTATTTCCCCGTGTAGGAAATTATTCAAAACCGAGGGTTTTGAAGGAGCGAGCCGGAACCGAAGAGCTAGCCCGAGTGAAGCGAGGGCGGCAAGGCGAGCGACAGGACGATATTTGCGGTATAGAACAATATTATTTTCCATTTATATTTTATATATAAATTGCGTTAGCAATTTCCATAATGAATTTATAACAAAAAAATAAGCCTGCAACAAGCTATTTACAAAAAATAGTTATGTGATAGTATGCAGTTAGTTCTCAATTGTAAAAACTTCGGGAGGTGTTGCAATGGATAACTTCACCATTCTTTTGTTCCTGCTTGCATTTTTGACTGTTTTGGCTATAGCGGGCCTTATTGGGGTGATAGTTCTTATTGCCAAGATTAGCAAATTACAAGATGTGAACGAGCACTTGCAAAGACAACTGGTTGCTGCGAAGGAGATGTTATTGAAGGAATACGGTGAAACCGCATCCCTCCGCAAAGCATTGCGAGACATAAAAGAACAAAAAGCTTCGGAAGATTAATTCCAAAGCTTTTTTATTACTTCTTAAACACGAAAAACTTGTAACCGACAAAATTCCACAAAGCGGCGGCGAGGGCGGCAAAAATAACGCTTAACTTTACCCAAATGGCACCGGGAAAACCGAATTGCGGGTCTATCACTTTTGCAAAATAGTAAAAACACAATATATCAATAATCAACCCTATTAAAGTTACCGAAAAAAACACAATAATTTCTTTGTGCATGTCTTCCCTTTCATGTTTTTGGAAGGCCCAGTGCTTATTGCCCCAGTATTTAAAAAAAGTGGAAATAATAAAAGAAACGCTTTTTGAGGTGATGGTGCTAAATGGAATGCTGGCAGAAAAAATCCAAAATAAAAACTCAAAGAGTTTTAAATCTAATATGGTGGCAACTGCCCCCACTAAAAAATATTTTGCCCCCTGGAATACAAACAATAATTTTTTTCCTATTTGGTATGCTAACCAAAGGCAAGCTAAAGAAACAATGGGCAAGACCAGCCAGATCAGCAGTGTCCAATAAATGCCGATGGTAATCCCCCATTCGCGCAAAAAATCTCCAATTAAAAAACCGAGTATCCGGCCGGCAATTAATGCAAAAATAATGTCAGTAATTTTCATGAAACTTTATCAGCGACACCAATTACTAATCGCGCGCTAATTTACTAATCCGTATTCGTAAATTAGGGTGTCATTCGTATACTGGGGTAGCTATTCTAAAGATTATCATAAAAAAAAGTTTGAAACAACTTTGAAATTTTGGTAGAATGAATAAATGAAAAAATTTCTCTACGAATTGAAAGATTTTTTTGAAAGCATTGACCGATGGCGCGACAAAGTGCTTTTTGTTTTCATTAAACCCTATTGGCCTCGGAGAATCACTCCCAACCAGATTACTGTTTTCAGGATTATCATTGCTATTATCCTGTTTGTCCTGTTATTTTTTTATAAAAACGATAATAAACTGCTCATTATTTCTCTTTTTTGTGTAGGCGCGTTGACCGATTTACTTGATGGCTCTGTGGCTCGAGGCTTGGACAAAGTAACGAATATTGGCGCCATGATGGATCCGGCCGCCGATAGGATTCTAATTATCCCTATCGCCGTGTACAGCTTATTTTCCGGACACAAGTGGCTGTTATTAATTTTATTACTTTTAGAAGTCATTAATACACTGGCTTCTATTTGGGGCCATGGGAAAAATATTTTTATCGTCTCAAATATTTTTGGAAAAACAAAAATGCTCTTGCAATCTGTTGTTTTTGCCGCCATTTTAGTTTTTTTCCCGCAGCCGCCGAATTTATTTTTTATTGATATTCTTTGGATTTCTGCCATATTTTTAGTCATCAGCATATACTTTAAAGTTTTGGAAATCCGCGAATCTTCAAAATGAATATAAAAATCTATAACACTTTAACCGGAAAAAAGGATTTAATTAAATCCTTGAAGGGCAAGAAAATTAATCTTTTTGTCTGCGGACCCACGGTTTACGATTTTTCTCACATTGGCCACGCTCGCACTTGTGTTATTTTTGACTGTTTCGCAAAATATTTAAAGCATTCTGGCTTTGATGTTTTTTATTTGCAGAATATTACCAATGTGGATGACAAAATCATTGCCCGCGCCCGGGAAAAAGGAGTGGAGGCGCAAGATTTAGCCAAAGCCTTTGAAAAAGATTATTTAAAAGATATGAAACTTTTGGGAATTACCAGTGTTAAAAAATACGCACGGGCAACAGATTATATAAAAGAAATCATCAATCAAGTCCAGCGGCTTTTGGCAAAAGGATATGCTTATAAATTAGACGATGGGATTTACTATGACATCAGTAAATTTAAAGATTATGGTAAATTGTCTGGCCGCACGGCATTGCAAGCCGAAGACTCTGTTTCAAGAATAGACTATTCAAAAAATAAAAAAAACCGCGGAGACGTTTGTGTTTGGAAACTCAACGCACAGGATGAGGGCGCCGCCTCATCGGTTGATTAGGCGAGCCGCGCCCCGTCGGGGCGGGAGCCGTCGTGGCCTTCACCTTTTGGCAAAGGCAGGCCCGGTTGGCACATTGAAGACACGACCATTACCGAAAAGTTTTTTGGGGCACAGTACGACATCCACGGCGGCGGTCGCGACTTGATATTCCCCCACCATGAAGCCGAAATCGCCCAGATGGAAGCGCTTTCAGATAAAAAACCGATGGCCAAATACTGGATGCATACAGGGTTTTTAACCATTGATGGCCAGAAAATGTCTAAGTCTTTGAACAACGGCATTACTATTGATGCTTTTTTGAAAAGGTATTCACCGGAGCTTTTGCGCTTTTGGATTGCCAAAAATTTATGGAGCTCGCCGATTAATTATTCCGAATCAGTGATGATTGAAGTGAAAGCCAGTTTGGAAAAAATAGAAGAATTCATCAGGAAAACCAAAAGCCAAAAACCAAAAACCAAAAATACGGATAAAAAAATAAAAATATTATTGGGAAAGTGTAAAGCTGATTTCTATAAGAATTTGGCGGACGATTTTAACACCCCAAAAGCGTTTGCCGTCATTTTTGATTTTATTAAAGAGACGAATAAATTATTGGAAAAAAATGCAGTAAATAAAAAAGATGCCAATGCAATTTATGAATTTTTTGAAGAAATCAATAAAATTTTTGGCATCATTGATTTTAAAAAATTAAAGCAATCAAATGTGCCCAATGAAGTTAAACAATTGGTTGCCCTGCGCGAAAATTACCGTAAATCCAGCAACTGGCAAAAAGCCGACGAAACTCGGTTAGAGATTGAGAAGTATGGATTTTTAGTTGACGACACCAAAGACGGTCCAGTGTTGAAAAAAAATTAAAATCTGTTATATAAAGGATATGGATCAAATGCCAGGGAAAAAACCGCCGCAGAATGTGGAAGCCGAGCAGTGTTTGCTTGGTTGTTTGATGTTGGATAAAAACGCCATCATCCGCGTGTCGGACTTTATACGCCCGGAAGATTTTTACAAAGACACGCATAAAGAAATTTACTCTGCCATGCTGGACCTTTTTGAAAAGTCCGACCCCATAGACATCATGTCGGTTTCGGGCAGATTGAAAGAAAAAGAAAAACTAGAACAGGTTGGCGGATCGGCTTATTTGACTTCTTTAATCAATACCGTCCCCACCGCCACCCATGTTGCTAATTACGCCAAAATTGTCAGCGAGAAAAAAGTGTTGCGGGACTTAATCAGCGCTTCGGCAGAAATCGGTCTGGACGCCTTTGACGAGTCCCAAGATGTGGACGTATTGTTGGATAAAGCCGAAAAAAGGGTCTTTGGCATCGGCCAAAAATCTTTACGCCAGTCGTTCATCCCCATCAAAGACATTTTGGGCGAAACTTTCGAAAGGATTGACCAGCTGTCAAAGCACCAGTCAATGTATCGGGGCATCGCCACGGGATTCAAGCAATTAGACAACATGCTGTCAGGATTGCAAAGGTCTGACTTGGTCATTTTGGCC
This sequence comes from uncultured Candidatus Saccharibacteria bacterium, assembly GCA_964363825.1. GTDB lineage: Bacteria > Patescibacteriota > Minisyncoccia > Minisyncoccales > Staskawiczbacteraceae > VGLO01. The sequence continues at coordinate 6,033 of CAYIJR010000010.1, forward strand.
GCTCGGCCCAGCATGGGAAAATCTTCCATGGCGTTGGATATTGCCCGCCACGTGGCTGTTTTTGAAAACCTGCCAGTGGGAATTTTCAGTTTGGAAATGTCAAAAGACCAATTAGTTGAGCGTTTGCTTGCTAGCCATGCCAACATTGATTCTTGGAGATTAAGGACCGGCAGGTTGCAGGACAACGCCGGAGACAGCGATTTTTCTCGTTTGCAGTCGGCTATGGGAAGCTTGTCAGAAGCACCCATTTATATTGATGATGCCGGCACCACCAACATCATGCAAATGCGGGCCATGGCGCGGAGATTGCAGGCGGATAAAGGCCTTGGCTTGATCATTGTGGACTACTTGCAGCTCATGGATTCCACCAATAAATACGCCACGCCCATCCAGCAGGTTACCGAAAACTCAAGGGCATTGAAAGGCCTAGCCAAGGAATTGAATATCCCTATTTTAGTTTTGTCGCAGTTGTCGCGCGCGGTTGAGCAAAGGACGCCGCATAGGCCCATGCTTTCTGACTTGCGCGAATCCGGCGCCATTGAGCAAGACGCCGATGTGGTTATGTTTATTTATCGTGACGACAAGTACAACGAAAATTCTTTGGAAAAAAACATCGCTGAAATTATTGTTGCCAAGCACCGCAACGGCGCCCAGGGCGCGGTAAAATTGTACTTTGACGAACAGCGCGTCAGCTTCAGGAATTTAGAGCAGGCAGATTATGCTTCGGAAGTGGCGCAAGTAGACTAAGGAGCTATGAATATAGAACCTTGTATCTTGAATCTGGAATAGAATATAGAATAAAGAATGAATAATCAAAAATCCTAAATTCCAAATTCAAAATTCAATTCAAAATACCAGATACTAAATTCAAAATTCACGTTTATGGACTCCATAAAAAAACTTACTGACCTATTTTCCAAATTTCCTACCATCGGCCCGCGGACGGCGGGACGCTTTGTTTATTATTTGATTAATTTACCCAAGGAAAAAATTGATGAATTATCCAACGCCATTTTGGAGGTGAAAAATAAGGTTAAAATGTGCAGTTTTTGCTTCCAGCCCTTCGAAGCCTTGGCGAAGGAGGGTTTGTGCCAGATTTGTAGCAGTACCGCAAGAAACAAGCAACTTTTATGCGTTGTTGAAAAAGAAGCCGATTTGCTTTCCCTTGAAAATACCAAAAAATACGGCGGGCTGTACTTTATTTTAGGCGGGGTACTGACTTTGCGCAAAAACGGCGACAGCCTGCGCCTGGCAGAGTTAAAAGACCGGGTTTCAAGCGGCAGTTTTTCTGAAATAATCATTGCCTTGAATCCCACGCCCGAGGGCAAAGCTACTTCGGTGCTAGTGGAAAGAACCTTAAAAGAGTTGTCCCGGTCGCTTGGCGACCGAGGATCCTCGATGGCTAAGCCATCGGGACCCCAAATATTTAAAATCACTCATTTAGCCCAAGGCCTGCCCGTCGGCGGCGAACTTGAATACGCCGACGAAGAAACCCTTGAGTCGGCTTTCGAAGGCCGCAAGTAAATCGCTATTTGTAGTACGCCCTGTCTTTGTATTGCAAGTAAATGTATTGCAATTTTTTTCTGGCTTCGGGCGTGATTTGGTCTTTGAGCAAAGCGTTCATTTTTATGATTTGGGAGTCAATATCAAACTTTGGGTCAAAATAAATTTTCCAATTTTCGGCGGTCGTAAAAACTAACGGATTGGAAACAAAAGCCTCTTTAACATCAACCTGAAAATTATTTTTCAGATTTTTTTGGACTTTATAGATACCGTCCATAATATTTTTTTCAATCGCATTTTCTCCGGTGGAAATGGCATCGTTAGTTTGTTCTTTGGTAATAGTCATCATATCCGTATCGGTGTTAGTTTCCTCAAAGACCACTCCGTTTTGATCAATGTAAAAGCAGTTATGCTCATTCTGGCAGAAAACGGCAAATGGTTGTCGCTCTTTTATTTTTGCCTCAATACTGTCGGGAAACTTTTTCTGAATATCAGCAGTTTCGATTTTAGGAAGCGCTTGTAAAATGTCTTTGGCTAATTTGTTCGTATCAACCAGAAAAATGCTTTTTGATGGAATAAACAATACTTTATTATTCAAGCCATCAGAAATAATATTTTGCACATTTTCACTTTTTACCTCTTCGTTTCCCGCAATTTCAATGTTTTTTACCTGAAATGTTGAATAAAATAGCAGAAAATATGTCACGGCTGAAGCTAATAATAATGCCAAAACAATCCAAAACACCGGCCGCTTCCAAAATTTTTTCTTCGGCCTCAAGTTTCTTATTTTTGGATTAATATGTTTTTTTCTGTAAGACATTACAAACCGCGCTTAATTTTCCGAGCTTTTTCAATTATATAATTTATCCAGTATTTTTGGGAAATAATAAAGTCCTGCGTTTTCACGTATTCTTCTTTGTGGCCGCCAAATCCCATTTTAAATAATGTGGGGCCGGCATACGGATGCTTTGGGTTTTTCACCGGGTCGGCATACCCCCAAAAGTCGTACACCGTGCACCCCCTGCTTTTCGCTTCTTTAATAGCTTCCCATTGCAAAAGAACAGCCGCAGGAATTTTATGATATTTAGGTAATAGAGCCGCATGGTGGTAAAAACCTATTCCCGACCAAAATATTTCAAATGCGGTGGCGATATATTCTCCTTTATATTTTACAAAAAATAATGAAATATTATCATCGGGTAAAAAAGCGGAAAATTCTTTTTTTAAATATTCAAGGCTGAAGGGTACAAATTTTTGCAGTTTTGCCACTGGGGTATGGAGTTTATAAAATAATTCCATATCGTTTACATCCGTACTCTTAATAATTTCTATATCCTCATTAGCCTGCGCCTGCTTGATTAAATAGCGGGTGCTCTTTCGCATGCCTTTTAACAATTCATCTTCCGTAGGGTCAATATTGAGCTTCCACGATGATTCTGGGTGGTAATGCAAAGGTCCGGTTTTAAAGCCTAAATCCTTAAAAATCTTCGTATTTTCTTCATTTCTCTGCCAAATCGGGCTTATTCTAATAAAATCCACCCCGCTGGGCGGGGTAGGCCCGCTTAGCTTGGCCACTTTTTCTTCTTTCGCTAATTCTTGCAGTTTACTTTTTAACGTTTTTAAAATCTTAAATCTTAAATCATAAATCTTAAATTCTGAAACAGGCCCGTGAGGGACAAGAAGAAAACTCCCCCGCTTTGCCGAAATTTTTATTACAAGCGCCACTGCTACTAATTCCTGATGATCAGCGATAATCTGCGTTTTATCTGCGTTAATCTGCGATTGCGAAGCAAAGATTCCAAACCGCCAAATCTTATTTCCAAGGGATTTGTGAAATTCGGCCCAATACCAAGACTGCAAGAAAGTTTTTTCCGTGCACTTTGCCAAAAACCCCTCCCAGTTTTGTTTTCCGTCAGCCGACGGATTAATTTCTCTTATTTCCATTTATCTGATAATTTCGTGATCAAAGTACTTTTCCTGAAAATCTATTAATTTTTCTATTTCTTTATTACTTAAATCCTTTTTAGATACAATAAGCTTATCATCATCGTCATCTTTTCGATGAACAATAGCTATGCATTTTCCAATACCCTTTTCTAATGGTTTATTTTCTCCAACATAATAAGCATCAAAATTTTCCCCATCTGGTGCTTTAACTCCCTCTAAGTACCCATAATTTAATTCGTAAACAAAATGATGTTCAGGATGTTTGCTTCCCAATGGTCTATCAATTATCACTTCCACCTCCTTTCTTAAGTATTCTTTTGCTATTATTAGTGACTTACTTTTACCTATTTCCATTTTTTTAAAAAATTAACAATGCGCCGTGCATCTTCCATTGAAATGTTAATATGCGTGGGCAAGTTCAAAGTTTCTTTTGCCAGTTTTTCGGCGTTGGGGCACATGCCTATTTCATATTTCATTTCTTTCAGCTTTGTATCATCAGGCGCGATGGGCGTGGTGTACCAATCTCCCAGCAGTATGTTTTGTTTGTGCCAGGCGTCGTAGATTATTTCATGGGCTTTAGGGTGTTTGACGGCAAAACGTAAAAATATATTTCCGCCAGCTGGCGGATTCTCTGGTAAAATAAATTGCGTGTTTTCTAATTCTTTATAATAAAATTCAGCGATTTTTTTGCGGTGCGCATTGAATTTTTCCAGTTTATTAAATTGATTCAGCGCCATGACGGCCAGCGCATTGGGCAGAGCTTTTGGAAAATAATCTGGTCTCAATCCCCTTTTCTCTTTCCAGCTCACGGCTTTTGATAAAATATGCAACCACTGGGAAAAAATTAAAAATATTTTTCCCAAATCAATAAAATTATACAAAGGCAAAATAATAAAATGTAATAATATCGGGTGCAGAATTTGTTGTAAAATCCAAAAGTATGACGGTTGGCCGAATTCTTTTTGCAATTGCTGTAATTTTTTACCAATTTCGTCATCGTTAGTCACCGCCATTCCGCCATACACGCAAGAAATAACTTTATCGCGCGAAAAGCTGAAAAATGCGGCCTTGCCAAAAGTTCCGACTTTTTGGCTATTTACCCGATCAAATTGTTTCGCATCTTGCGAAACACCGCCTTCGGCGGATTTGACCGGGTGAATCTCTGCCCCCAAAGCATGGGCACAATCTTCAATTATTGTTATACTATTTTCTTGCGCGATTTGCATAATTTTATCAATATCCACGGGGAGCCCAAAAGTGTGTTGCATCACCAAAACCCCACCCTTATTCGCGCGAATTAGAGATATGTTTTTTTCAATATTTAAGTCTAGATTAAAATTATCGGCGCAATCAACATAAACAGGATTTAGTCCAGCCCATAAAATGGGATTGGGCACAGCGTTGCAGGTGAAGGCCTGAAGGAAAACGTCGCTTCCCTTCGGCAAATTAAGCGCTTTTAAAATGGCGTATAAACTGGACCGTCCGGAGTTAAAAGAAAAAGCGTACTTTACCCCTAAGTACTTTTTAAATTCTTCTTCAAATTGTGTTATTGCCTTTCCTTTTTTCCACCGCCACGGCTGGAATAATAATTTCAACGCCAAAGCCACATCATCTTTTTGGACATTTGGGGAAAGTGAAATAGAAATAGGCTTGAAGTAATTCATTTTACCAGTGCCTTAATTGAATTTTCTGGCACTCGGCCTTCCAGCAAAACCGCGTCGCCTTCTTTGCAGAATGTGGTAATGATATTAAAAATTTTGTTTGCTTGCACTGAGCTTGCCGAAGTGTCGCACAATAAGATTTTATCATTTGGCATTCCATTTGCAATGGCCCCTTGTTTTATTTCTTCAAATTTGTCTTTGGTGGTAATAATGGCTAAGTCGCAAACTTCGGCTATTTTTTGGCCTATTTGCTGGTGAATCACCGATGACGCCTGTCCCAGTTCAATAAGGCATGGCATAACAACCACTTTTTTAACTTTGATAAAATTGTCAAGCGAAGACAAATTTTGGCTGAAAAAATTCAAGTAGTCCAAGTCTGCCATCACGCCATCGGGATTTGAAGAGTAAGAAGAATCTATGATTTGGAGGCCATAAACACCTTTTTTTAATGTCATTCCGGCTTGTTCTTGTTTAATATTTTTGCAAGCTTTGGCAATTTCTTCCAAACCCATGCCCAATTCTTTTGCGACTAAAATCGCTCCCAACAAGTTTTGGACATTTTGCTGGCCCAGCACATTCACATCAAAATGGGCGATTTCTTTGTCTTGGCACATAGCCATAAAATGCAGAGAATCTTTTTTGACTTCCACGTCTTCGGTCCAAATGTCAGAGTCAATAGTATTTTTTTTGACGGTATATATTTTTTTATTGCCGTTGAATTTTTTATACAAATCCAGGCAGTATTTATTGTCGCCGTTTAAAATTAAAAGCCCGTTTTGGGGAAGACTTTTGGCCAATTCCCTGCCCCCTTCCGCTGAAAGCAGGTTTTCCAAAGACCCAAAAGTGGCCAAATGCTGTTCGTTGACTCCGGTGACCATACCAATTCTTGGCCTTACAATGTCGCACAATAACTTTATGCCGCCTTTGTTATACGACCCCATTTCCACCACAAAAACTTGGTGTTTTTCATTTAAATCGTTCAAAATGGTCTCTGAAATGCCGATTTCTGAATTTTTATGCTCGGGCGTTGCCAGCACCTTGAATTTTCCAGATAAAATCGTGGTTAAAAATTCTTTGGTGGATGTTTTGCCATAACTTCCAGTGATGCCAATGACAATCAGATTTTTATGCTGGGCCATTTTTTTGGCCGCTTTTTTTAAAATCCTGTTGCGGGCAAATACAAAAAACGGCTGAAACAACAAAACAGTGGCCGAAATAATTAACGGCATTGCAATATCAATCAGTAGTAAAGAAAAAGTTAAGCCTAGTACTTCGTTGTAGTTGTAGGTAAAAATTAAATACAAGATCGTTAGCAAAATAGAAACTGCTGTCAATAAAAGCGCCTTGAAGGTAAAAACAGGCTTTTTGAATGTTTTCTTGGCCAGTCCATTAATAAAAAGGCCCAATTCTAAAAGATACAAAACAAGCAAGACATAAAAAACCAGTGTTAAAAATTCCGAACTGGTCAAAAGAAAAAACAGCAGGATTATTTTAAGTATGGGCAGAGTCCCAAGCACTAATTGCCTGCCTTTTTGGGTTCTGAAGTGGTCCACAAAACGGCCGATGTGGTATGCTTTCAACTGCCAAAGGTAAATCCAAAAAAGGACGAGTTTAAGCGTCCTTGTCAGCCACAAAACGCTGAAAATTTCTACAAAAGGAATCATATGTTCTCTAATATTTTTTCCACTAAAATTTCCGGCGCGCTTAAATGCAAGTTATGCCCCGCGCCGGGAATGATGATTAATTTTGAATGCGGTATTTTTTCATTGATAATATGGGCGTATTCTATGGGAGTCCAATCATCTATATCTCCCCAAATAATAGTTGTTGGAACTTTTATGAATAATAACTTTTGAGATAGGTCTTCTTCAATAACTTTTAAATAAATTTCTTTCATTATGCCAGAAACATACGGGTAGTCGCTTTTTCTTAAAACAAGTTTGTAAAAATATTTCCTAAAAGATTCATAAAAAGGGAAAAAATAAAAAATTTTAACAATTCTTGAAATATTATACATCACCTTTTTTGAAAAAGTGACAGTCCTGATGCATGAAGGGGCAACCAAAAACAGATTTTTGACATTTTGGTTGTATTTTATGGCAAATTTGGCAGATATAGTTCCGCCAAAAGAGTGTCCCAGCAAATAAAATCCATTACTTAATTCCGGCACTTTTTCGGTAAATTCATTCAACCATTCAACATAACTGTCCAAGTTCCACGCTTCTTTTGGCTCTTGGCTTTGGCCAAATCCGGGCAAATCAGGAATAATAACCTGTAAATTGTGGCTTGCCAATACATCAGCCACATTTTCCCAGCGGTCAGATCTTGACCTCCAACCATGCAAAATTAAAAATGGCTTGCCTGCCTGTGTGGTCAGGCCCCCCCCAATAGTTTTATAATTTATCTTTAAACCTTTTACTTCAACTTGCTTTTCTGTCATTTCTGTTTGATAACTTTAAAGTTCGTATACTTTTGCAGAGCTTTGGGCACTTTTACCGAACCATCTTTTTGCTGGTAGTTTTCTAAAATCATAATTAAAATCCTTCCAATAGCAAAAGCGGTGCCGTTTAATGTATGGGCAAACTCATTTTTTCCTGATTTGTCTTTGTATTTTATATTCAATCTTCGCGCCTGGAAATCAGTGCAATTTGATGTGGAATGCGTTTCGCGGTATTTTTGCTCTGACGGCAACCAGGCTTCAATGTCGTATTTTCTGGCTGCCGGCCGACCCAAGTCACCAGTGCAAATATTAATTACTTGGTATGGTAGCCCTAATTTTTTCATCAATTCTTCTTCTATGAAAAGCAAAAGTTCATGTTCTTTTTCTGAATTTTCCGGCGTTGAAAAAACAACCATTTCCACTTTATCAAATTGATGCACACGTAAAATCCCTTTAGTGTCTTTGCCGTATGATCCGGCTTCCCGACGGAAACAGGTAGAAAAAGCAATGTAGCGCAAAGGCGATTTTTCCAATGGTAAAACTTCATCTGCGTGCATAGCAACGAGCGATTGCTCGGATGTGCCCGCCAAATACATTTTATCTTCCGGCAAATAATAAGCTTCTTTTTCGTCGCCGGCTTCAAAGTATCCTGTGCCGTGAGCCATTTCTTTTTTCAGCATCACGGGTGGGATAACAGCAGTAAACCCTTTTTTTCTGGCTGTTTCCATGGCCAAGTTTATCAACTCAAATTCCAGCAAAGCAATTTCATTTTTTAAATAACCAAATCGGCTACCAGCCACTTTAGCGGCTCTTTCTGTATCAATTAAGTCCAGTTCCCTGCCCAATTCCATATAATCTTTGGTTTTAAAGTTGAATTTTGGGATTTTGCCGACTTTTCTTAACACTACATTTGCGCTTTCATCTTTGCCTACCGGTACGTCGTCAAAGGGAATGTTGGGTAATTGCAACATTAATTCTTCCAATTTTTTTTCGGTTTCCTGCAAATCTGGTTCTAAGGTTTTGATTTCCAGCTTGTTTTTCTTGGCTTCATCAATATCGTTTTGGGTGAATTTATTTTGCTTGGCGCGCAGAGATTCCAGCGAAGTCAATAAACTCCTTCGCTTCATGTCCAATTCCAAAATCTGTTCCACTAGCATGTCGCCATTGTTGACATTCTTCTTGGCGCAAGCCTCTTTTATCTTTTTGGGATTTTCCCTGATGAGTTTAATGTCTAACATATATTTTGATTATTTAGCTTAATCAATAATTATATTCTAAAAACCAGTTTGCCACCATAGGCTAATTCGTACGAATTAGCCTATGATTTAAGTCTGGATAAACTTTAAAAAATCTTTGACATACTCTCTGTTGAGCGAATAGAAATTATTGAGATCTGTTTGCCTTGAAACGACAAGATTGGCATTTTTTAATACCAGCAGATGCCGCGAAGTGCTCTTAAAAGAAAGGTGGATGAGTTCGCTTATTTTACTAACTGTCAATTCTTTTTGAGCAAGGATATGTTTTACAATTAAAAACCTTCTTTCGTTTCCTAGAGCTTTAAAAATTTTAATAATTTCATTTCGTTTCATGTGTCAATCAAATATCCCAAACCGCAATCCACATAGGCTAATTCGTACGAATTAGCCTATGTGGAAGTGACGTTATATTACTTATTTAATAAAGAAGACTTATACTTTTCAGGATAGAAAGGTTTTAGTCGTATAATATTAACACCGAGACCCATCTCTTTGATTTTTGCAGCTAACTTTTCGGTAAAATGAGTCTGGTCGTATCCTAAGCAAATAATATCGGGCTTCACTTCTTCAATTACTTTATAAGGATTATTTCCTTTGTTGCCCAGCCGCACTTCATCCACCAAACCAGATTCCTGCACCGCTTTTAATCTTTCATTTTCATTAAACTTTGGGGCTTTGTTTTTTGTCTTTAAAATAGTAGAATCCCTGCCTACCACAACAGTCAAATGATTGCCATATTCCTTAGCTTGCCTGAAAAAATCCCTGTGTCCTTCATGCAACCCGTCAAACGTGCCAAAAACGAGTACTTTTATCATTTTACCATTGTTTGATGCTGGGTTTTAAGCATCGTTCGGCCCCCTCCCCTCCATAGCGTTCAAATAAATATCTAGAGACCTGTCTACTGCTTCATAAATAATTTTATAAAAATCAGCCGTGTCGCCCGTGAGCTGTCCCTTTTCCACAGCGTTAATATATATCCTTCTGTCTTCTTTTCTAATTAGCGCTGGCGGGTAACCTTCTTGCATCAAGAGTAAGTTCATCAAAAGCCGGGCAGTTCGGCCATTGCCATCAACAAACGGGTGCATACTTACCAAGTCAAAATGGGCTTTGGCGGCGATATCTACCGGATGGGCGTCAGCGTCTTTTAGCCATTTAATAAAGTTTTTCATTAACTCCGGCACCTTCAAGGCATTGGGCAGAACTACTTCAGAGCCGGCAATCCTCACTGCCACAGTACGGTATTTTCCAGCATTGGCATCATCTATCTTTTGCAAAATTAATTGATGCAACGATAATATGTCGCTTTCTTTCAAGTCTGATCGAGAACCCTGGGCAAGTTTTTTAATGTAATCAATAGCTTCTGCATGGTTAGTTGCTTCCAAATGTTCAGTTATACTTTTTCCGTCAACGGTAATCCCCTTTTCCACCACGAGTGCTGTTTCCTGGCGGCTTAAGGTGTTGCCCTCAATGGCGTTACTGGTGTAAGTTAACTCAACCCTGAACCATTCATCGAGGTTTTTTACCAATTCCGGCGGCAAAGGTCGAAAGTTATCCAGCTTCTTTTTCTTTTCAGTGATTTTTTGTAGATATTCACTCATAAATTTGTTTAATGTTGGGTTTCGCGGGCGGGTTTAGCGCAGATTAAGATATTTTTTAATTTCGGCAACAAAAGCTTCGATATCACTCAGTCTGTTTTGCAGAACATCGTACACTATGTCATAGTTTATTTTAGCGTAATCGTGGGTTATAGCATTCCTAAACCCGACCATTTCCCGCAGTTTATTTCTTAAATCAATAGATATTATATGCTCCTCCTCTAATATCTCAAATCCTTCCTTAAGGGTAGTGGGTTTACGGAAATTTTTAAGAGATATTACCGCCTCAGATAAGTCAATTGCCGCCTGAACTGCCAAGTACAAATACCGCTCGGTAGCTCCCCTAATAAAAATATCTTCCTCAATTTGGAGTCTTGAGTATTTTTTAAACATTTCCAAATTCTGTAAATATCCGTGAATAGCTGCTAATTTATTTTCAATAATTGAAATATTTGTCATATTATCCTTTAGTTAATTGATGCCTTAGTAATAATTCATGAAAATCAAAATATTCAATTAAGACGGAGGGTTCCACTAAAACTTTGTATGGTTCTTTTTCAAAAATTAAAATACCTTCTTTCAATATGTTGTATTTTAGTTCGGGACTTTCAATGTCATTTAAAACTGATAAATCAATGTCATCAGTTTTAAAAATAGAAGAAAGATCGTTAGCTAAATTGACACGAATGGAAAACCTTTTCAAAGAATCTTTTTCATCAAGGTAAACGGCAAAATCATAGTCACTCAACGGGCCGGTTTTGCCGGTTGCCATGGAACCAAATAAATACACCAATTTAACGGTTGGATATTTTTTAAAAATCGGCAACAGTTTTTCTGTTTCTTTTTTTGTCATGAAGCAATTATACCAAAATTGCCAAATCCCAGCAACTATTGACAAAATATAATCTTGATATATAATCAACATATGGGAGTAATGGTACATTGTACCCTGGAGTGCAACACTTTGAACTTGACTTTTAAGAACAAATAGCAGAAAAATGGGGCTATTTGAATCTAATCCTGGAATTAGAATAAAATTGAGTTAAGATTGGAGTGTTGCACTTCAAAGTACAATCCACAAATATTAGCATTTTGCGAAATATTGTACTCTCTACACAATAAGGAGAAAAAATGTTCACTATCGAAGAAGGTGTCCTGGTTGCCTGTCAGCCCTACGGCGATAACCATTGGGCTATCGGAAGGGTGATCGGTGGTCCCACTTATCATCAGGCCGAAGACGCGGATGACAGCGATCAGGTAACTTTTCCTGTAAAGCTGGAAATTGTTCCTGATGGGGAGGTTTCTGGCGGAGAACTCGAGGTTCTAGAAGAAAATCTTCTGCCTCTTCTTTCCGCCAGGGCGAGTGATTCCCCCGAACGCGCAGAAACCATGGCAAGCAATTGCCGATTCTGGGCAGGGCAATTCCAAGAAATTGCCGGGTTTCTGGGAAATATCTTCCAGCCCCGAGAAACCTGACTTCTATCACAACAAAGCCCGAGATTCGATTCTCGGGCTATTATTTTACAAAAAATCCGCCGAAACGGATTTTATTAGGGTCATTCGGGTGTTATTCGTAGATTAGGGTCGCTCTTTGGGCTTCATAAGAGGGAATATCTGCGTTTCCCGGGCCGGTTTGTCCATTAAAAAGCTGAATAATCTTTCTGACAATCCAAAGCCGCATGTTGGTGGCATGCCGTATTCCAACGCTTCCACAAAATCCTTATCAAACATCTGGGCTTCCTGGTCTCCTTTTTCCCTTAGTTTTTGTTGTTCGTTAAATCGTTCCGCTTGATCTATTGGATCATTTAACTCACTGTAACCTTTACCATTTTCAGAACCCGCTAAAATTACCTGAAAAGCTTGCACCATTTTTGGATTTTTTTCGTCTTTTTTGGCTAGGGGTAAAACATCGGTAGGCAAATTAATCAAAAATCCGGGGCCGGCCAAATTTTTGCGGCAGTATTTCCAAATATTATCAATGGCGCGGGTTTTATTAAAGCCGTTTTTGTCGTAAGTAATACTTAATTTTTGCAATTGCTTTTCTATTTCTGGTAAACTGGTTTCAAACACATCAATTTTGGCGTATTTGTTGATGATGGTGCGATAGTCATAAACTTCCCATTTTTTGCCAAAATTCACATTAAAACCGCGAATTTTAAACTTTAGCGTGTCAAATGTCTTTTTAATTACGTATTTATACAATTCTTCAACCAGTTTCATGCCTTGCTTGTAATCGGCATAAGCCCAGTAAAATTCCATTTGGGTATAATCTTGCAAATGTTCAGCGTCCATACCTTCGTTGCGGAATTGCCGGCCAATTTCAAACGTTTTTTCAAAGCCGGCCACCATTAATCTTTTTTGCCAAAGCTCTCCTGTGGAAATGCGCAAATACAAATCCAAATCCAGGGCGTTGTGGTGGGTGACAAATGGCTTGGCATCGGCTCCGCCAGTAGTGACTTCTAACACAGGAGTTTCCACTTCCAAAAATCCTTTTTCTACTAAAAATTCGCGTATGCTGTTCCAAAAAATAGCACGCTTTTGTATCATTTCTTTTATTTCGGGGTTGAATAAAATATCCAGATATCTTTTGCGCAGCTTTTCTTCAACGTCTTGGAGACCGTGCCATTTTTCTGGCAAAGGCAAAAGACTTTTGGCCAGCATGGCGTAATCTAACGCTTCAATGGTCTCTTCTCCCCTTTTGGTTTTCATCAGCAGGCCTTTAATTTCCACAAAGTCGCCAATGTCAAAGTGATTAATGAAAAATTTATAGCCCTCCGGTCCAACTTTATCTTCTTTAACGAGCCCCTGGATTTTTCCCTCTCCGTCTTGAATATCCAAAAATGTGGCGCCTCCATGGCCTCGCAAAGCCATAATCCGGCCGGCTAAAATAATTTCTTTTTTAGACTTTGCAATTTTGGAAAAATTCTTCAACGCTTCGGTTATAATATGAGTCCTTTTAGTTTTTCCCGGGTACGCCAAAAGCCCCAGTTTTTGCAGAGATTTTAATTTTGCAATCCTCACTTTTTTAATTTCATCTATGGTAGACATAATTTATGTATAATAACAAAATTATAGAAATCAAACAATTATTGACGTTCATGATTTCACATAGTATTATGAAAGAGGCTCGCTGACAATTTATCGTACTTACTTTTCCGGAGTAAAGCCATGCGAATCGAATGTACTGTTACTTGTGCAAATGGTAAGAAGAATAAAGAAATCCACATATTTCCCGCTATTGCTTTTGAGATAAATGGGGAAATTTCAGATTGTTTCCACTTAGTACGAGAAGGTGATGGCCTGCATAAGGTTTTGACCAGTGAATGCCCCGGTCTTAACTGCGGCCAGCCGCTGTCTATTGACCAAACCGCACCGATTAAGAAACTATGTTGATTTCCTCTAGCCATTGAAGGGAGTGGTCATATGGCAAGATGCAAGTGCGGGAAAAATCGCGCACTTTCCACATTTAATGGACAGTGCGAAAACTGCTGGGTTGACAGCCTTGCAGGTAAACCGAATTTGATAGCCAAAAAAGAAAAGGCTGTGCAAAAACCACCGGGCCATCAACTAATTACTGCCTCACAAGAAATCAGTTATGGCAGGCAATTCGCCAGCCAAAACAGGTCCGTCGATTAACCAATCGCCGGACTTTTTATTTATTCAGTAAGTCAGTAAGTCCGATTGACGAGTAAAATTTATCGTGATACTATCTTATTAGTAACAAATTGGTACATTGTACCCTGGAGTGCAACACTTTGAACTTGACTTTTAAGAACAAATA
>CAYIJR010000011.1:0-16740 GCA_964363825.1 uncultured Candidatus Saccharibacteria bacterium
ATTACGGATCCATGGCATGGATCAGGGCCGGGTTCGATTCCCGGTGGGTCCACAATTTTATTGTGCGACAAATGAAAAATAGAGAATAAAAAACCCGCTTTAAATTCCAGCGGGCTGGCGCGCAGCGCATCACCTTTTGAAAGTGTAATGCTGCAGTTTGTTGACGAATTTCAACCGTGAAAGAGCAGGAGATTTGAGCGCTTGCTTAGCCAGATGCCTTATTTCCCGGCGATTGCCGGAAGGAATAGCATCTATTAAATCGCAAAAAAGCCGGCGGTCGTCATAACTGGCATCGAGGTCTTCGGCTTCCTGCCACCAGTCTTCCGCACGTTTCTCAAATTCCTCTTCCAATTTTTCGTATGTGATTTTTTTGGAAGAGAGCATGACGAAAAAAATGAATGCTACGAGCAGCCATGCAATCCAGCTGATAAAAAATAGCGCGCTTGCCACCACAACGACGAAGTAAAGGAAGTAAAAAATTTGCGCCCGCAGGGAACGATCTCGCTCCATTTGATCATGTAGATCCTTGACTTGCAGGAATTTTACCACGCATTTCACTTCCTGGCGCTCAAAAGTGTCAAAGTACATGTTGTCTCCTTGTAAGAGGGTTTTACTAAAAACTGCGGTATTTAAAAATCATAATGTATATTTTAACTGCTGTCAATTTTTCATTTCTTTTGGCTTGCATTATTATGTTTCCGCTGCTCGGCCCTGCATAAAGGATTTGCAGGGATTTTTATGCAAAAAAATTTGCAAAAAAACTTTCACTTGTCTATAATAATGCCAATATTAAAAAATAGACCTGTTACGCAACGGGTCTAAATAATTAAAAGAATATGCAAAACAACATTATGGCAGAGTACATTTGGCTTGACGGCAAAAAGCCGACGGCGGAGTTAAGGTCAAAAACGAAAATAATAGAGGGTCCAGTGACTTCGCTAGAACAAATTCCAGTGTGGGGGTTTGATGGTTCTTCAACCGAGCAGGCCGAAGGGCGATTTAGCGATTGTGGATTAAAGCCGGTGTATTTTGTGCCAGACCCTATCCGGGGCGAGGGCAACATTTTGGTGATGTGCGAAGTGTTGAATGCCGACGGTACGCCGCACGCAACAAATACCAGGGCTGTTTTAGAAAATGTTGCAGCAAAATTTGCAGAGCAAAATCCGTGGTTTGGCGTGGAGCAAGAATACACGCTGTATCAAGGAGACCGGCCGTTTGGCTGGCCGGAGGCAGGTTTTCCCGGCCCGCAGGGAAAATATTATTGCGGGGTTGGCAATGACAAAGTTTATGGGAGGCCGTTGGTGGAAGACCATATGCAGTCTTGCTTGGATGCGGGGCTTACTATTTCTGGAATAAACGCTGAAGTAATGCCGGCGCAATGGGAATTTCAAATTGGACCATTGCCGGCTTTGCAAGCGGCTGATCAGTTGTGGCTGGCCAGATGGCTTTTGCAAAGATTGGGTGAAGATTATAATGCGTACGCAAAACTTGATCCAAAACCGGTGGAAGGGGATTGGAATGGAGCGGGCGGCCACACTAATTTTTCAACAGAAAGCATGAGAGGTGATAATGGAATAGAATTTATCAAAGCGGCCTGCGAAAAATTAAAAAGTTTTCATGCCCAGCACATTGCGGTTTACGGAGCCGGCAATGAAAAGCGCTTGACCGGCAAACACGAAACGTGCAGTGTCCATGAATTCAGGTCTGGCGTAGGGGATAGGGGAGCTTCTGTTAGAATTCCAACACGCGTATCCAATGAGGGCAGGGGGTATTTGGAAGACCGCCGGCCGGCCGCCAACTTGGATCCTTATCAAATTTTTACCGCGTTGCTGGAAACCACTTGTGGCCAAGGTTTTGACTCGAAAAAATATAATTGGGCATAAGATTCCACCAAAAAGCACCCCGCAGGGTGCTTTTTGGCGCTGGTTCATATTGTAATATTTCTTATATATGGGACAATAAAACAATAATATTAATATAATAGACTTAAAAATGGCACAATCTATTGAAACTACCGTTGATGAAAATAATATGATAACCATTTCTATTACCGGCGATTTGTCGGAAGACAAAATGGAAAGCCTAGTTGCTTCTTTGGGCGAATCTGTCCAGGTAATCGTTGATGCTTTTAATGCTGCCGGCCAAAAAAAAGTGAAGGTGTTGGTGGATTTGAGCCAATTCAGCGGCAAATACGTGATAAAATCTTTCACGGAAATGGTCAATTTTGCCATTAAAACCAATCCGTACGTGGAGAAATCGGCGGTGTTTGGCGGGGCAGACAAAGAAAAAATGGCGGCGGAAATGGTGATTGCTTTATCCCACCGCGACAATATTAAAGTCTTTGACACAAAAGAGCAAGCAATAGCTTGGCTGGCAGAATGATATGCCGCAGTAGTAGAAATTTGGCAGCCACCATTATACCCTAAATATGTAAGCTTACATATTTAGGGTATAATGGGATTACAATCAAAGCCAAATTTCACTACACGGCTACCCCGTAGAGAATTTTGACTGTTTTGATTGAATTAAATTCATGGGGCCAGGAAACTAAATCAAGATTATATATCATACATTAATCAAAGAATTTCAAAGAATTACATTTTAATTTAATTCGTCAAAATTCTTCTACTGGGGTGGATAAAGTTTTGGAGCTGGAAAAGTTAAAGCAGGAAATGTTGGGTGATAAAAATCTGCCGCTAATCACCAATTTAGTATTTGGCGAAGGAAGCCAGGATTGCCAAGTGCTTTTCATCGGTGAAGCTCCAGGGGCGGTTGAAGATGAACAGGTTAGGCCTTTTGTGGGCCGGTCTGGCCAGCTGCTCCGCCAGTGCATAAGGGAGTTGGGTTGGAAAGAAGAGGATGTGTACATTACCAACATTGTCAAGCGACGCCCGCCCGAAAACCGCGACCCGTTACCAGAAGAAATTGAAGCGTACAAGCCCTATTTAACACGCCAAATTGCTATCATCAGTCCAAAAATTATTGTTACCCTTGGCCGGTTTTCCATGAATTATTTTTTGCCGGAAGCCAAAATTACCCGCGACCAGGGTAAGCTTTTCTCCGCCTCCGCCAGAGGAACGGATGAGTCCTTTGGCTCAAGAGGCGGATCCGCCTCTGGCGGACAAGCAAATAATTTATTTGTGGCGCCCATGTTCCACCCAGCTGCCGCTTTAAGAGCCCCGCTGATGATGGAAGCATTTAAAGACAATTTCAAAAAGTTGCCTAAAATGTTGAAAAAAATAAAAGAAACAAAAATAGTTATTAAAAATCAAGAGAAGCTTTTTTAGTATTTTTTAGTTAAAAATAGCAGCCATTTTATTGCACGGGCTTGACAATAACCAATAAAGGGTGTACAATTAAGGTATGGGGAATAAAGGAGTGTTTCCTTTGTTTTAACCCTAAATTCTTCGCCCTTTTCAAAATTGGAGAAACTGATCATGACTAAGATTACGGCGTTGGTTTTCATTCTGGCGTTCTTTTTTGGACAGGATGCTCAGGCTCAAAGCAAGAGCGGAGACTACCCGGCCCAGACCGAGCAGTCGCTGAAAAATACCCTTATCCAGATGAAGATTTTCCAAATTCATCTGGAAGGCAGCTCAAAGGTCTTGAAAATTGACTTTGACTACGCCCAGAAAAGACTGAAGGAAAAAATGGAAGGCACTGATAAGGAAATCGTAAAAACGATCAGGGAGGTAAAAAAAGAGTCAAAGTGGAAGAGGTATGATGAAGCTCGGTTATTCGAATTAAAAACGAAAAAAACCGGGCTTGAAAGGCAAGACGCCTTGATTAAGAAAGAAAACGATAAGCGTTTCTCTCAAATTGAGTTTTTAAAAGAGAGAAATGCCGTCCAGATTTCAACTGTTGAAAAACAGTTGCAGGTTTTTGAAAAGATGGGCGCTTTGTCCTTCGTCATAAAAAAATCCAATTAGGCCATTGCCTTCTGGTCCCCGTGGAAATTTCCTCGGGGCTTTTTTTAATATCAAAAATATGATAATATTTTTAAAACAGGGGGACATAGTTCAACAGTAGAATAGCGGTCTCCAAAACCGCTGATCAAGGTGCGAATCCTTGTGTCCCCGCATATTCTATTGTGCGGCAAGTGACATAAAAATGAAATTCAAATTTAATTTTAAAAAAAATAGAAATCTGAAAATTAGCGCAGTCATTTTATTGTGTGCTGTTGTTGTATTTTTGTGGTGGGAAGTTTATGTCCCCAAAGTCAAGCACCAAACCGAAACAATTACATACTCCGCCCAAAAAGGAATGGGGGATGAAGACATCGCCCGTGAATTGCAAGACCAGGGCATTATTAAAAACCGATTATTTTTTGAAGCTTATGTGATAGGCCTGGGCAAACATTCAAAGCTTCAGGCCGGCAGTTATATTTTGTCCCCGTCAATGTCTATTGCAGAAATTGCCGATAAATTCATTGCGGGGGATGTCATAAAAGACAATGTTACATTACTGGAGGGCTGGGATGCAAGAGACATTGCCAAATATCTTGAAGGCAAAAATATTTTTTCAAAAAAAGATTTTTTAGCAGCTTTGCAAATCGACTTTAGCGAGGATTTTATCATTTTAAACGACAAGCCCAAAAACATAAGCTTGGAAGGATATGTTTTCCCCGATACTTACCAAATTTCAATAGGGGAAACTCCGCAAGATTTTTTGGAAAACACCATTGCCAATTTGGATAAAAAATTGATACCCGAATTAAGAGCTGAAATTGCGTTGCAGAATAAATCCATTTTCCAAATCATCACCATGGCTTCAATCCTGGAAAAAGAACTTAAAAGCACTAAAGACAAAAAAATAGTGGCGGGAATTTTGTGGAAGCGCCTGTCAATCGGCATGCCACTGCAAGTTGATGCAACCATTAACTACATTACCGACAAAAATGACGCCAGGGTGGCCATAAAAGATACCAAAATAAATTCGCCGTATAATACATATAAATATGCTGGCTTGCCGGCCGGCCCCATTTCCAGCCCAGGCATGGACAGCATTTTGGCAGCCATTTATCCCACAAAAACTGATTATTGGTATTACCTTTCAGCCAAGGGCAATGGCAAAACCATTTTCAGCGCAACATTAGGCCAGCACAACATTGCCAGGGCAAAATACTTGGGGTCTTGACTTTATTTTGGTATTGGATTAAGATGGAGATAAGTTAATTTAGCCGCAGACAGCGGGCATCCGCAAGGAAGAAGTCCCACCGAGGCAAAAAAGTTTTTCTTTTTTTGCTGTCTGCGAAGGCAGTTTTTATTTTCCAGAAAATAGAAAATAGTAAATAGAAAATAGAATACGAACACAAAAATTCTACTTTCCATTTTCTAGATTCTAAATTCTAATAATATGGCTTTAACAAAAGAACAAAAACAAAAATCGTTGAAAAGCTTAAAAGAGGCGATTTCAAAGCAGAAATCGGTGGTTTTTGCTGACTTTTCCAAAGTAAGTTCCAAGGATTTGTTTGACTTGCGCAAAAAATTGAAGGAAGCGGGATGCGCTTTGAAAGTGGGCAAGAAAACGTTGATAAGGATTGCTTTCGGCCAATCCAATATTTCATTTTGGAATAAAATAAAAAGCGCGGTTCCCGGCCAATTGGCGCTGGTATTTGGTGTTGAGGATGAAGTGGCGCCGGCCAGAATTGCCAACCAATTTACCAAAACCAACGAGAATTTTAAGATTTTAGGAGGCATTTTTGAAAAGCGTTTTATAGACAAAGAAAGAGTATTGGTATTGGCTAATTTGCCTTCAAGGAATGAGTTGCTGGCTAAGATTGTGGGATTGTTAGCAAGCCCAATATCAGGATTTGAAAATGTTTTAATAGGCAATACAAGGTCGTTAGTTTCAATATTAAGTAAAATTGGTAAATCGTAAAACATGGAACGTAAAACGTGCAACATAACGAAAAGCAATAATGTTTCAAGTTTCATGTTTCAAGTTTCAAAAAACTATGTCAGAAGAAACAAAAATAGAAATACCAGAAAAATTTAAGCAGTTGGTAGAAAATATTGAGAAGATGTCGGTGCTGGATTTGGCCGAATTGGTGAAAATTTTAGAAAAGAAGTTTGGCGTTTCAGCGGCGGCTCCTGTGGCTGTGTCAGCTCCAACGGGAGAGGCAGCGGCCCCGGCCGAAGAAAAAACTTCGTTTAACGTGGAATTAAAAGAAGTTGGAGCCCAGAAAATTGAAGTTATTAAAGTTGTCCGCGACATTACCGCCAAAGGATTAAAAGAATCAAAGGATTTGGTTGATGCCGCCGCCGCAGCTCCCCAAACGGTAAAAGAGGGAGTGAAGAAAGAAGAAGCCGAAGAAATGAAGAAAAAATTTGAAGCCGCGGGAGCGAAAGTGGAGATTAAATAGTTTTAACCAAAAAACA
Organism: uncultured Candidatus Saccharibacteria bacterium; assembly: GCA_964363825.1. Lineage (GTDB taxonomy): Bacteria > Patescibacteriota > Minisyncoccia > Minisyncoccales > Staskawiczbacteraceae > VGLO01. Next base: position 6,381 of record CAYIJR010000011.1, read on the forward strand.
GCCCGCGGGCTGTTTTTTAGTTAAAACTATGGTATGCTGAAAACGGCACATACACAAAAGGAGGTTGCCATGGCCATGTTAGAAAAGTTGAAATGGTGGTGGGAAAACTATCGGTGTCCCATTGGGATAGTAGCACTGATAGTGTTTCTTATTTGCGCGATGGCCGTTGCAATCTATCGGTCTGAAACCTACTTTAATACTTGGGATATTGGCGACGGGATCGAAATCCAAGTCCCTCCCTGGGTACTTTGTAATTACGACGATGGAGGGTACGAGCCTTCCGAAAGCGAACCGCTCTTTTACCCTCCGGCAACACGTCAGGGTGAAGCGGTAAAATCGTCATTTTTAACAAAGGGCAGGAAAAAAAGCGCCTAAGCATCGCTTTCATAAGGGCGGCTGGTCAGGGCAATATCCTTGGCGGAGTCATCACCCTGGACGGCGGTGAAAAATTTGTTTTTGAACCGCCGCCAGTCAAAAATTGGCTTTTCTCAATTTCTCTTGTAAGGGAGGAAAAGTGATGGAAAAGAGCACCCGGGCATTGGCCATTTTGCTTTTTGGCGTTATCGCCCTAAGCTTTGTGGCGTCATGGATCTTCGAGGCCCTTGGCATTCAGTGATTGTATATGGCTACTGGAAACGGTAGCCATTTTTAATTGGAAGTGGTAAAATAGGATAATGCTTCATGGGTGTATAGCTCAGTGGCAGAGCGCTTCGTTCACACCTGCCCGCCAAAGCCTGAGCCCATAGCTCAGTGGCGGAGCGTTCGGTTCACATCCGAAAGGCCGATGGTTCGAATCCATCTGGGCTCACATTAAGCGATGGCAGGCGGGTCGAAGAGGTCGAAGGTCCAATCCCTTCTACACCCACCATGATTAACAAAAAACTTCATTGGACGGAGCATTCAAAGTTAAAAATGCGCCAATATGGGCTTTCAACAACAAAGCTTATGAATATACTGCAAAAGCCCGAAAGGAAAGAGCCGGGGATTGCCGAGGGGACGATGGCCGTCATGCAAACGAATAAATCTTTCTCCAAAGCCAAACAAAAAAGAGCGCCGGGTGAAATCTGGTTAATGTACAAAGATGTAAAAGACATACGAAAAATCATCAGCGCTTGGCGGTATCCAGGGGTTTCCAAACCGGGTGACCAAATTCCTATTCCCGAAAGTATAAAAAAAGAAATTTTGCATGGAGAATTTTAAAAAAGAAAATATTATCAGCATGTGGTTTACATGGCATTTTTATGAAATGCCACGGTTTTTGTTTTCAGTCTGGAAAAATTATATTTTTTTCGTGACAAACTTTTTTTCCGTGCCGCTTTTGCTTGCGACTTTTTTGTCTCCATGGCGAAGATATGCCTGGAAATATCCACGGGGGTTTGACATAGGCCAGTATTACCAAGTATTCATTTCTAACTTTTTTTCCAGGATTATAGGAGCTATTGCCCGATTGGTGTTGATCGTCATTGGTATTCTCGCCCAAATTTTTGTAGCGGTGGTTGGCATGATCATCGTGGTATTTTTAATACTCATGCCCTTTGCCATAGTGGCTTTAGCGTGGCTTTTTTTATATGTTTAACTTTGACACCCGAAAAACATTCGTCTCAAAAGCCCTGAAGATCTGGTCGTTTCCCTTGGTCAAATATGCTTCCTTGCTGAGCCAGGCCTTTTTTTATTTGTCCCTTATTGCCTGCCTGTTAATCGGATTTTCTTTTTTGGGGTTTATTCCAGAGTCTGTAATTTTGAAAATGGTGGTATTGTTTTTACTGCTTTTCATGGTGTTTTTGGAAATACATTTTTTTGCCGAGTCAAAAATAAAAAACCCAACAATAACTGTACCGCTTTCAGATGCCTTCGTAAACAAAGATAATTACAACTTAGCCGAATTCTTGACTTTGCAATCCTGCCAAATTGTCCAAGAGAGCATACGAGTTTGCAAAAAAAGAAGGTTATCGGAAGTTGGTTCCGAAGCCATTTTTTATGCATCGTTGGCCCAAAGCCAAGATGTAAGGCTTTTAGCAACACGGCTTGGCTTGGATGCCAAAAAAATCCAGGAAGATTTGAAAAATTATTTGGAAAAAAAAGAGCGCCAAAAAACGTTTAAATTAGTGCTTGCTGATTCTTTCCAGAAAACCATTGAAGAAGCGGCGTTGATTTCCAGCAATCGCGGCAGTCAAAAAATAGGCGATAAAGATTTGCTGGTATCTTTGGCAAGGAATGATGAATTTTTCAAAAAAATTCTCATTGAAAATGACTTAAAAAAAGAAGATGTGGAAAATATTGCGCTGTGGCTGGACGCGGTGGAAAAGCACATTGAGGAAAACAAAAAATTCTGGACCAAAGAAAATTTATTAAAAATGGGGTCTTTGGGGAAAGACTGGGCAGCGGGCTTTACGGTTAATTTGGATTTATTTTCCCATGACTTGAGTAGAGCCGCTTCAAAGCAAATTTTCAACGAGATCGTCGGGCATAAAAAAGAAATTGATGAATTGCAGACGGCATTAGTAAAGTCCAGCCATAGCAATGCCCTAATTTTGGGAGACCTGGGAGTGGGGCGCAAAAGCTTAGTTGAGGCGCTGGCCCAACGGTGCTATTTGGGCGCAAGCTTGGAAGAGCTGAATAATAAAAGGATTGTTGAGCTTGATATGATTTCTCTGGTATCGCGCATCCAAGATCCGGAAAAATTGGAAACTATGATAGATGATATTTTTATAGAAGCATTATCAGCCGGAAATGTTATTTTGGTAGTGGACAATTTAGACAACTTTGTTGAAAATAAAGTAACAAAACCAGGCACAGTTGACATCTCCGGCATTTTGTCAAAATATTTAGCCATGCCCAATTTCCAATTCATTGGCATTACTTCTTTTGACGGACTGCATAGGAAATTAGAGCAAAACCCGGCTTTCTTGGAGTATTTCCGGAAAATAGAAGTTTTTGAAGTATCTGAAACAGACACTATAAGAATCTTGCAAAATTTGGCGTTGGGTTTTGAACAGCAATATAAAATTTTAATTTTGTACCCCGCCATTAGGGAAATTGTCAACTTAACCGGCCGATATTATCCCAGCACGCCTTTTCCTAAAAAAGCCATTGATGTGCTCCAAGAAGCGGCCGCGTATGTGAAATCATTAAAAGAAAAAGTGGTTGAGCCACGCCACATTGCCCAAATTATTTCTGACAAAACCCAAATTCCTGTTGGCAAAATGGAATTTAAAGAAAAGTCAGTTTTGCTTAATTTGGAAAATTTAATCCATCAGCGGATTGTTAACCAAGAAGAAGCGGTCAGGGAAATATCCATTGCCATGCGGCGGGCCAGGTCTGGCATCCAATCTAAAAAAAGGCCCATGGGAGTATTTTTATTTTTGGGGCCCACGGGAGTGGGAAAAACTGAAACAGCCAAAGCCTTGGCCCAAATTTATTTTAACGGGGAAGACAAGATGATACGGCTGGATATGTCTGAATTCCAAGATATTTCAGATATTCCTCGCCTAATCGGAGCAGTTTCTCCCGTGGAACAGCAGGGCCTTTTGACAACGCCGGTCAGGGAAAACCCATTTTCTTTGGTTTTGCTTGACGAAGTGGAAAAATCCCACCCCAACATTTTAAATTTATTTTTGCAAGTTTTTGACGAAGGACATGTTACCGACGGCCAAGGGAGGAAAATAATGTTTACCAATACCATCATCATTTGCACATCTAACGCGGGAGCCCCGGCAATTTTCAAAGCAGTCCAAGCGCTAGAAAAAATTGACAAAGATACTTTATTGGGCTCCCTTTTTGAAAAAGGCATTTTTAAGCCAGAGTTCATCAACCGTTTTGACGCCACGGTTATTTTCCATCCTTTGACCAAAGAAAACTTAATGGATATTGCCCAGCTAATGATGGCCAGCCTTCAAAAATCTCTCAAAGAAAAGGACATCGACTTTACCATTACGGAATCATTGAAAGAAAAAATCGTTGAACTTTCATACAAGCCACAATACGGAGCCAGGGAAATGAGGCGAGTTATCCAAAATAAAATAGAAAATAATGTTGCCCAAGCCCTTTTGTCTGACTCCATCACAAAAGGCGATACCATTGAAATCGATCCGGGGAATTTTAAAGTTCACATAATTAAGTAAAAAAATAAAAACAGCTCTGCGACAAACTCGGGGCTGTTTTTTATTTTCTCAGCAGAATACCCTGCGGCTTTGCCGCAGGGATGAATGCTGCCCGGAGCCCCGATTCGTAGCATCGGGGCGGAGGAGGAAACATAAATCGCAGCCTGCATTCGCATAAGCGAACGCAGGCGGTACTCCGATGCAATCGGAGTACCCTGGGGCTTAGCCCCAGGAATTTCTATTATTGTCGGTAGCTTGGAGGCAGGCTTAGCCTACCTCCAAAGCCTACTTCCAAAACGGATTTTCCAACGGCTCAACGGCAGCTGCCGTTGAGCCGTTGGCATGGAAAGTGGGAAATTACCGATTTTTCCACTTTACGAACAAAACCTAAAATTCCAATTGTGGATTAGGTGTGGATAATTTCGCTTATTTAGGAACAAATGTTAATAGAATCTTAATGGTGTTGACCGTATGCTATAAAGTGGAGTATAAATAACAGTAAGTGGATGATTGTGGATAAATGTGGGAAAAAACGAGTTATCTGTTGATAACTCTATCAACAAATAAACGAATATATTACGAATTTGCGAATCTGCGAATAAAAAGAATTGACGAATGCACCAACGTATTCGTACATTCGAAAATTCGTGACTAATTCGTAAATTCGTTGATGCAATGCTCATTGGCCAATACCAACACACTATTGATAGCAAAAAGCGCTTGGCCCTCCCAGTAAAATTCAGAGGGGAGTTGGGAGATAAAGTTATTGTCACCAGAGGAGTAGAAAACTGTTTGGTTATTTACACACAAAAAGAGTGGGAGGTGATTTCGCAGAAATTAGCCAACTTGCCAATTTCCCAGATAGAGGCCAGGTCGTTTGCTAGGATTATTTTAGCTGGGGCTATGGAAGTTTCTTTAGATAAATTAGGCAGGATTTTAATACCGGATTATTTAAAAGAATACGCGAGCTTGAAAAAAAATGTGGCCGTGTGCGGGCTTTCTAATAGGTTAGAAGTTTGGGATGAAGAAAAATGGGATGCGTACCGGAAAAAAGCAGAAAAAGGCGTGGAAGAAATTGTTTCAAAATTAGGCCCCCTAGGAATCTAAATCCCAAACCACAAATCCCAAATCACAAACAATACCTAAATCCTAAATTATAATTACCAAAACGTGTTTAGAATTTAGAGTTTTAGAAATTTGAATTTGTTTGTAATTTGGTGCTTGTAATTTGGAGTTTTCCGATGCACATTCCTGTTCTTGTAAAAGAAGTTTTGGAATACCTAAGCCCCAAGCCCAATGAAAATTTTATTGACGGGACAGTGGGCCAAGCAGGGCATGCCATTGAAATTTTAAAAAGAAATGGGCCAGAAGGAAAAGTGTTGGGAATAGACTTTGATACCAGCCAAATAGAAAATAGCAAATTAGCTACTGATGAATTTAAAGGAAGATTGATTTTGGTAAATGATTCGTACGCTAACATAAAAGAAATTGTTGAGAAAGAAAATTTTAAGCCAGTGCACGGGATTTTGCTGGACCTTGGGTATTCATCTTGGCATATTGAAGATTCGCAGCGGGGGTTTTCTTTCAGTAAAAATGAAGCATTGGATATGAGGTACAATTTGCAAAACCCCGTAACTGCTGAAAAAATCATTAACGAATATCCGGAAAAAGAAATTGAAAACATTTTAAAAAACTTCGGGGAAGAAAAATTTGCCAGGCAGATTGCGCGCCAGATTACAAAAGAAAGGAAAGTAAAAAAAATTGAAAGCACGTTTGACTTGGTGGCGATCATAGAAAAATCGATCCCTAAAAAATTCCAGCACGGCAGAATTCATTGTGCGACGAAAACATTCCAAGCGTTAAGGATCGCGGTCAATAGGGAGCTCGAAAGTTTAGAAATATTTTTGCCGCAGGCCGTTGAAGTTTTGCATAAAGGCGGCCGACTGGTGGTGATTTCTTTCCATTCCTTAGAAGACCGGATTGTGAAAAATTTTTTTAAAAATAAAGAACAAAAAAAAGTAATAAAAATATTAACTAAAAAACCAATCGTGGCGGCCGATCGTGAAATGGCAGAAAATCCCAGAGCCAGGTCGGCAAAATTGAGGGCAATAGTAAAAAACTAGAAAGTAGAAAATAGTAAATAGAAAATAGAATTGCGACGTACGGATTCTACTTTCTATTTTCTAAATTCTAGATTCTCGAATTATGACTACAGCAACATTAGCTTACAAAACCGTCCAAAGCAAAGTCACTTCAATTAATCTGTTGAAAGTAAATTGGAAAATATTTTACTTTTTTGGAGTGTTGATTTGTTTTGCTATGCTGGTTTTTTACGTTTTTTTAATCAACCAGTTGACTGGTGGAACGTATGCCATTAAAGATTATAATAGACAAATAAGCAAGCTCACAAGTGAAAATAAAATTTTAGAAGACAATTTTGCCAAAAGCCAGTTTTTGGGAAGTGTCCAGGAAAAAACACAAACACTTGGCTTTGAGAAAACCACTAAAGTAAAATACATCCAACTACCAGACACTTCTCTGGCCAAAGCAAAATAGGGAGTAATCAACTTATATTTTGCCTATTCAAGACTACTCCAAAATTATGAAAAATTGGAGACCGAGATTAATATTGTTTTTAATGTTTTTGTTAGCGGCAATTATTATTGGCCGCTTGTTTTATGTTCAGGTTTTTAACCATAAATTTTATTCGGCCATCGCTTTGGGCCAGCAGACCGGGTTTGCCGAAGTGCAAGGCAGCCGGGGAGAAGTTTTTTTTGTAAACAGCAAGGAAACCAAAGGAGTTAGTGGGTCGGGAGAAGTAAAAAGTCTGGCAATCAACAAAGAAAATTGGCTGATTTCCGCGATACCCAAAAACATTAAAGATAAAAACGCTTTTGCGGAGGCGTTAAGCGAAGCAATTGGCGAATCAAAAGAATTTGTGCTTTCCAAATTAGCGGAATCGCTTTCTTATGTGATTATTAAAAAAGACGCAAGCCAGAACCAAGCTGACCAATTAAATAAGTTGAATTTGCAAGGATTGTCTTTGGAAAGCACTTCGGCCAGGTATTACCCCCAGGAAAATTTGGCTGCCCAAGTAGTTGGTTTTTTGGGCGGAGACGGAGCGGGCCAATACGGCATAGAGGGTTTTTATGAAGATATTTTAAAAGGCAAGGCGGGGATAAAAGAAGAACGCAAAGGTTTGGATTTGATTAATGCGCAGAAATTCCAGGATAATTTGAACGGTTCGGATCTTTACCTCACCATAGATTACAACATCCAATTCCAAGCCGAGTCCTTGTTGGCGCAGGCCAAAAAAGACATCAACATAGACTCGGGGCAGATTATTGTTTTAAAACCCGATTCAGGCAGGATTTTGGCTTTGGCAAATTATCCGCCATTCAATCCCAATGCTTATTCAAAAGAAAAAGATTTTGGAATTTTCCAGAATTCAACAGTGCAGAAAATTTTTGAGCCAGGGTCGGTTTTCAAGCCTTTTACCATGGCTATGGCTTTGCAGGAAGGCAAGGTTACGCCCGAAAGCACTTTTGTAGATACGGGATCGGTAACCATCGGCCCTGACACCGTCCATAATTTTGACCAGAAAATCTATGGCAAGCAGAATATGTCGGGAATTTTGGAAAAGTCCATTAACACCGGAGCTGTTTTTCTTTCAAAAACTCTAAATCATCAAACATTTTTAGATTATCTGGATAAATTTCGTTTTAGCAACAAGATGGGTATTGATTTACAGGGAGAAGTCAAGTCAAATAATGATTTGTTGAGACACGGGTCTGACTTTGGCTTTGCCACCGCTTCCTTTGGCCAAGGAATTGAAATGACGCCCATCCAGCTGGCCAGCGCTTTTTGCGTTTTTGCCAACGGCGGCAGGGTAGTCAAGCCTTACATTGTTGAAAAAGTCGTCCGCGGCCAGGACGAAAATATTATCAAACCAGAAATTTTAGATCTGGTCATTTCGCAAAAGACTGTTTCAGAAGTTACGGCAATGCTGACCAATGTGGTGGAAAGAGGATTTGGCAACATTGCCAAAATTCCAGGGTATTATTTAGCGGGCAAAACCGGGACAGCCGAAGTCCCCTTTGAAAATAAAAAAGGGTATTATCCTGACAGAACAATACAAAGTTTTATCGGTTTTGGGCCAGCTTTAAAGCCTCAGTTTTTAATATTAGTAAAGCTGGACAATCCAAAAGTTACCAAATCCGCTCTTTCGGCCGCTCCCATTTTCAGAAAATTAGCCCAATATATCATTAATTACTGGCAAATCCCGCCGGATTATTAAGGCGCTCTGGCATTCTGGCAAAAGAGCTCGGCGTCGTCTAAAATAATATGCTCCGCATAATTTTAGCCGCGCCTAGGGCTACGAAACATATGAGAACCGTTCTGATAAGCCAAAAAATGAAATAATTCCAAGGCTTGCCGACGAGGCATAGTCTTTGCACTACGCCGAGGAGGCGTAACCGCAGGAATTATTCATTTTTTGGCTTCCCGAAGGGCGTAAAGAATTCAGGCAAGCTTCTGCGTTGCTTTGGAGATATGGCGTACCCTATGGGTACGCTTCACTCCTCGCGCCTTGAATCTTGCCTGAATTCTTTACGCTCAGAACTAGTTCTCATATGTTCCGTAGCCCTGCTCTCGCCCGCCACAACGGGGCGCCTCCGAGACGCTCTTTTGCCAGAATACCCTCGCTTTTTTTTTAAAACCAGTTGCATTACCGCTTCGCTGATTTCACTTCGCCCCGCTTAGCGGGGCTTCGTGAAATATGCAACTGGAGAGGAGTTTTATTTTAAAAATATTTATATCCTATTTTGTAAAGCTTTACAAAGTAGGATATAAGTATCTCCTCGGATTTTTGTAAAAAAAGAAACCCGGGCGCGTGCACGGGTTTTCGGTTTTGTCGGGTATCCTACTTCACTACAATCAGGAAATTTACCAAGGATACCATTCCCCAAAGAATGCATGCAATTAAATTCGCTTTTTTGAAATTCTTTTTAGTATGGTATGCGACCGCATGGCAGACAGCCATTACAATCGCCATTCCTATAAGCAAGCAATGGACTTCTGCTGAACTGATAGTAGTTGCGAAAATAAATAATGGCGTATAAGCCAACACAATAATGCCAAGTAGAATGTCTTTTTTGCTAACCGGTGGCCTTAATTCTTGGCTGTTCATGGTAGCTCCTTTCAAGGTGCTGGTCAAAATGTCGGGTATTTTTTAACGCGGCGCTCTCATGGGGATTTGAACCCCAGTTACCAGGATGAGAACCTGGCGTCCTAGGCCGGGCTAGACGATGAGAGCATTGCAAACATAGTACCACATTAAGAGCTCTTTTTCAATTATCCCCAAACCAAAAATTGTTAATTTACCTTTAAAAAGGTAAAATTAACCAATATGTTTCAGGGTTTTTTCAAGCATTATGTTTATCCCGTGGCGACCTTAGCCGGTAGCATTGTGGGGGTTGGTTTTTTGTCCCTGCCGTATATTACCGTCCAGGTTGGCTTGTGGCCGATGCTTTTTTATTTTGTTTTTTTGACTGCCTTGGTGGTGTTTATCCACGTGGTTTTCGGCAAAGTCTGCATTGCAACGCCGGACTTTAAACGGTGGCCCGGCTTTGTGGGATTTTACTTTGGGGAGCAGGCAAAAAAGATCATTTCGGTTTTCATGATTTCAGGGTCCTTTGGAGTTTTGCTGGTGTATTTGATCGTCGGTAGCCAGTTTTTAACATCCGTTTTTTCGCCCATGTTCGGCGGCGGGCAATTGGCGTACCTCGCCATATACTTTACGGTTGCCAGCCTGTTGATTTTCTTTGGGGTAAAAATAATCAGTAAATTTGAATTTTGGGCTTTGGTTCTGCTGGTGGCGTCTTTAGCCGCCATTTTTATTGAAGGATTCAGCCGGCTTAACCTTGGCAATATTTTTATTCCTTTTAACGGCCGGTTTGCCAACGCCTTTTTGCCCTATGGCGCCATTCTTTTTTCCTTGTGGGGGACAGGATTAATACCAGAAACCGAGGAAATGGTTACCGGCAGGAAGGGTTCATTGAAAAAAATCATCATATCCGCTATTGTAATTCCGGCCGCCATTTACCTGGCATTTATTTTTTTAATCATTGGCATTTCTGGGAACCAGGCGAGTGAGTCGGCCTTAATCGGGCTTAAAGATTTTTTAAGCGGTCCGATTATATCCATAGCGCTTTTTATAGGTGTCATTACCACCTTTACGGCATTTATTGCCCAGGGACTGC
>CAYIJR010000012.1:0-14302 GCA_964363825.1 uncultured Candidatus Saccharibacteria bacterium
ATTACCCTTGATACTCTTTTTCTTCTTGGAATTCTGACCTTTTCTTAATAACTTTTGCCGGAATTCCCACGGCAACAACATTATCTTGAATATCGTTTAAAACCACGGCTCCCGCTCCAATTACTGAATTTTTCCCGATCTTTACGTACTGAATCACCGTTGCCCCTATTCCAACAAGGGTTTTTTCTCCTACCTCAAGCCCGCCAGCCAATTGCGCCCCCGACGCAATATGAGCTCCGTTTTTAATAATATTTTCATGTTCTATAATCGCGCCAGTATTTATGATGACATTGTCTTCTATGCTGGCATAGGCGCTAATGATAGCCCCGGCGTTAATGGTAACATTACTGCCAAACTTAACAGTGGGAGCAACAATAGCGTTGGCATGGATAGCATTGATAAGCTTGAAATTCCGTTGCTTTAAGTAGTTAGCAATTTGGCATCTTTTTTCATTGTCCCCCACGGCGACAATGCCAGCTCTTACGCCTTTTTTCCAGAAAGCATCAAGATAACTTTTATCGCCAAAAATTTTGACGCCTTCGATGTTCTTGTTATGGATTTTTTTATTGCTGTCAATAAAACCAGCCACTTCAAAATCACCAGCGCTCTTTAAAATATCCAGCACCACTTTCCCTTGCCCGCTTGCCCCCCAAATAAATATTTTTTCTTTTTTTTGTTTTCCCATATTTACTTAATAAGATAATCTCTTTTGCAATAATTTGCTGTTAACCTTAACACGACTTATCACTTTTGTCACTTTTGGCCCTGCCATTTCTTTGCCGCCGTAGGGGTTAGCGCATTTTTTCGCCTTAGCCTTAAATGTTGCATCAAAAAGCGCTTTTTGTATAGCCTTTTTTATATCTTCTTTTTTATACCCAACATCAATAACATTTTCTGCCCTTTCCCGGCCCAACTGCCTTGTCCCAATGTTGACCGTTGGCAAATGAAAATACGGCGTTTCCAAAATCCCACTGCTTGAATTCCCCACCACCGCATCTGCGATATTCAGCAAACTTAAATAGTCCGCCCTGGGAATATTTTTATATATCTTAATAAAGGGAAATTTACGATATTTTTCAATGACTTTGATCATTCCCCTGCCACCAGCATCGGCGTTGGGATAAATAATAATGGCTTCATATCCAAGCTCTTTTACCGCCGACATCGTTGAATTCATATGTTTTTTAGCAAGATTAGTTTCTATGGTTACTGGATGCTGGACAACTATTAATATTGGCTTTGCAGGGTCTAAGTTATATTTTTTCGCAATATCTTGCGGGGAAACTATCTTAGATTGCAAAACATCGTCTAAGCCCGGCGCGCCAATAACATGGACTCTCCAAGGATCTTCTCCCATTTTTATGATTCTTTCTCCGGATTTTTTGGTTACCGGAAAATGAATATTGGAAAATTTGGTTATGGCATGCCTGAAATTATCATCTATTGTAGAAGAAATCTCTCCTCCATGAATGTGGGCGACTGGAATGGAGAGACACGAGGCAACAATAGCTGCAGCCAACATTTCCGCCCTGTCTCCCAAAACTAAAATAATATCCGGTTTGATTTCCCCAATTTTTTCGGTTAACAATCTGGTAAAATTTCCCATAAAAATGGCCATTGATTCTTTGTTATCTTTTTCGTAGGTTGCCGGTATTCGGTGGATTTTAAACCCGTCTTTTTTTATTTCATTTATGGTTTTGCCGAATTCGGGCATCAAATGCATTCCCGTGGCAATGATTTCCAATTTTAATTTTGGGTTGTTTTTAATGCAAAGCAAGGTCGCTTTTACAAGCCCGTAATCAGCCCTAGTGCCGGAAATATATAAAACTTTTCTTTTTTTTACGGTCATATTATTTAAAAGGTTTCTTGATGAACAATATCTTTTAATGCCCGCTTTGGAACATGTTCAACGCCTTTTTCATCTAACCAATATTGCCCTCTTTTTGGGTAAACCTCAAATGCCGGATTTTTCTTGGCATAGTCTTTGTACTCTTTAAATGTTGCTGCAACGGATTTTTGTTTGGCATATCCTAATGCAATAGCCAATTTGACCGTATAATGGCTTGGAATATTCAAATATTTTGGCAGTTTCTCCCTATCCACTGACCCTATAACGCAACACGAAACGCCTCTTTCCATGGCCGTTAAGAATATATTTTCCATGGCAAAGCCAACGTCGTATTGGGCTTCACTGCTTATAGCATTTACTTTCGTATTGGATATTGCAAGAATATAGGCGGCCGGCTCTTCTCCGGGCCGGGGCCCGGAATAACTGGCATAATTTCTCCAATTGGTGTGTTGCATAAACCCCTTAACATCTTTTGTTATGATAATGTACTCCAACGACTGCGCGTTCATGGAATTGGGAGCTAACCTGGCGGCATTTACAAAATCACGAAGGTCGGATTTTTTAATCTTCTTTTGAATGAATTTTCTCACGGATCTGCGTTTTAAAATTAATTCGTAGGTGGTCATCTTATTTTATTTTCTGCTCCTTTTTTTACCCCGTTTCCCATAGCTCCTTTTAACCGTTTCATTAGGTTTACAATGGTATTTACATCGCCAATCATAATTGCGTGCTTCTCATCGGGAAATTTTTCATTGATACTATCCTTAACATAAAAAAACACATCTTTGGGTTCAAATGCTACTGACAAATAAAGCACTTGGTGGTCAGCGGCGTGCAATCCAAAAGCTACATTTTTTTTGGTAACATTTCTTAGGCGTAAAATGGCTTTTAAATTGCTATCTTCTAACTTTTGTGATAATTGGGTATGGATAAATGTTGCGTTTTTTAATTTTTTACCTACACTAATTATTTCTTCCTCGCTTGAAAAACCAGTAGAAACAAACATATTTTTCTTTGTTTTTTGCAATTGCGCCAGCAAATCGGCGTCTCTCATAGAACCGCTCAACGTTTTCCAAAAATCAGCTCCAGCCGTGTCAAGAAAATCAATCATATCTTTATCCTTAATCGCAAAACCTATTAATTTATTATTTTGGTGTGCAAAATTTATCGCCTTTTTATAAAAATCTTGGCTTAAAGCTTTTCCCCATTTTTTATTTTTTTCATAAAATGCCGGTTCGGTAATTTGAAAAGTCATTGCATCAATATCGGTGGCAATCAAATCCTTGAGCATTTGGAATGCCCTTTTTTCATTGCCTTTATGGTTTAGCCCTATTTCTGCGACAAACATTTTATGATATTTCGCTCCAACTAATCAACGACTCCTTTTTAATATCTTTTTTCGCTTTTTTTCCGATAATTTGATTAAGATATTTAGGCTCAATGCCATTCCCAGGCCTTTTAACAATCAGCATATCGTCTGTAATCATCTGCTCCTTCAAAATATCTTTTTTAGCAATAATGCTTTTTCTTGCCATCAAAGCAATATTTTTTTCACTTTCAGTTGGTTTTTTAATGCCGCTTCCCAGAATTTTTTGGACTTGGCGGACTTTATCTGCCATTTCTTCTAATTCTTTTGGTTCTAAGCTTGCTTTATGATCCGGCCCCGGCAAATTTTTATCCAAAGTAAAATGTTTTTCCAAAACGGCGGCCCCCATCACTGCCGCCATTACCGACACCCAAATGCCTTCAGTATGGTCTGAATAACCGACCGGCAAACCAAACTCTTTTTTTAAGGCCAGCATCGCCCTTAAATTAACTTCTTGCAACGGACAAGGGTAATTGGTGGTACAGTGCAGCAAGATTATGTTATGGTTGCCGGCTTTTTTTATGGCTGCCACTGCTTCCTTTATTTCTGCCATATTTGCCATGCCCGTTGATACAATCAAGGGTTTTTTCTTTTTTGCAAGCGCCTTTAAAAATGGGGTATTAGTCAAATCCCCCGAAGCAATTTTAAATGCGGGCATTAAGGGATTTAAAAAATCAACAGCGCCTTCGGTATGCGGCGCGGAAAGAAACATAATACTTTTTTGATCGCAGTGTTTTTTCAATGCAACAAAATCTTGATGTTTCAATTCCAGTTTTTTTAACATTAAAAGCTGGCTTTCTTTTTTACCGGTATTTTTTTGCTGATACGCTGCCATGTTCAAGTTTTGGGCGACCAAATCTTCGGCCTTGAACGTTTGGAATTTCACCGCGTCAGCTCCGGCTTTTTTGGCTGCATCCACCAACTTTATTGCCATAGCCAAAGAACCGTTGTGGTTTACTCCAGCCTCGGCTATTATAAAAACAGGGCAACCTTCTCCGACTTGATTTTTCCCAATAGTTAAAACTTTTTTCATAAGACCTCCTGTAAAATCAGCTTTTTTACGAAAATTGCAGATTTTACGATGAAAATTTGATAGAATTTTGAAGTTTAGCCTCGCTAAGCTGAAAAATTATTGCGAATTTTCAGCTAAAATATGCAGTTTGCAGTAAAAGCTTATTTTACAGGAGGTCTATAGTTTGATAATTAACGTATGATTAAGCAAAAGCGCGTCCAACCCTGAATTGATAAAGGTATGCCATGCGTCTTCAGCATTGCGGACAATTGGTTCACCGTGAAGGTTTAATGACGTATTGAGCAGCGCCCCAACGCCCGTCTTTTTCTCAAAAGTTTGAATCAATGTGTAATATTCTGGGTTAACCGCCTTTTCCAAAATTTGCGGCCGAGCGGTAAAATCGGCCGGATGGATAGCCGCCGCAAGATGTTCTTGGGCCAATGGCTTAGTGCCAAATGCAATCGTCATGTACGGCGAGCTGAAGTTTTTGGTATTTACCAAGTAATCATTGGCGCGGTAATCTAATATGCTAGGGGTAAATGGCATCCAAAAATCACGGAATTTTATTTTTTCATTAATCAATCTGATATTGTCATAATGCGCAGGATTGCAGAGGATAGAGCGGTTGCCAAGCGCCCTGGCGCCAAATTCCATTGCCCCAACACATCGGGCAACAACCTTGTTGTTGGCTAACAAATCTACGATTTCCTCGGTTGAAGCATTATCAATAACTTTGTAATTTCCACGAATGCCATGCTTTTTTATAAGTTCCTCAACTTCGGCATCCAGCAGGCGGTAACCTAAATATCCATTATCCAATGGGTACGTTTTTATTCCTTCTTTGGCGCAAATAGAATACGCCGCTCCTATGGGCGTTGACTCGTCTCCTCCGCTTGGAGGGACAAAAAAATGATTAAGTCCCGGTATTTGGGCAATGGCTTGGTTGATTTTTACATTCATGGAAAGGCCTCCGCTAAAAACCAGACTGTCAACATTCAAGTGTTGTAAAATATTAGTTACCCATTCTGCAACCAATTCTTCGCACCACTTTTGAAGGCCTGCGGCAATACCATCAAAACGCATTCCTTCAAGCTTATCTCTAAAATAAAAATACATATCTTCCGGCTTATTGCGCCATTTAAAATCAAGGCCATCAACCATCAAAGTATCTTTAAAAACTTTATAGGCCGGCTCTGATATATAGGACTTTGCGTAGGGAGCAAGGCCCATGACCTTATATTCATGCTCAAAGGGCTTCATACCTAAAAGGAGCGTTATGTAACGGTAAACTCTGGCTAAGTTGCACAGCGCTGTCCCATGAATTTTTTCCCATACGCCATCCTTTACAAGCCAAATGGTTGCATTTTCTCCATCGCCCCATCCATCGGCAGTAACAACGGCCGCGGGTTTTGTTTTGTCTATTGGGGAAGCGTGATAAGCAAAAGACGCGTGACAGTAATGATGGTTTTGAAAAATAATTTTTTCACGGGCAATGCCAATTTGCTCTATTGTCAGACGGATGCGCTCTTCATTAAAAAGCGTTCCCCATTTATCTTCAGGCTCAGTTTTAAGAAAATCCAAATTATAGTATTGGTTTTTAACATTTTCAAAACGCGGCTCATTAAGGATTGCTTCCCAAAAATGCGATGGTTTTTTCTCAATAAGCAGGGGTTTCCAATGTTCGCGCATTTCCCTGACATAATCAGAAATTTTAAAGGTAGATATTCTTTTAATTTTAAACTGAAGAGGATTTTGCAAAGAGGCAGTTGTATATACGACATAATCTATATCGCCGCTATTCAGGCCGGTTTCTTTTAAAGCATTGGCGATTGTTTGGTATGGATAGCCAATATCATTTTTTAAACGGGTAATCCGTTCTTCTGATGCCGCATAAATAACCCGGCCGTCTTTAATGATGGCAATAGCCGCGTTGTGGTCTTCGTTGATTCCTAAAATAATCATTTATTTTAAACTTTAATTTTTTTACCGGTCTTATAGCTCTTTTCCAATGCGTATAATGTTTTTAAAACATCTTGGCTATCCAAAAATGTATGGGGATATTTGGCTTGTCCGTTAATCGCTTGCAGTAATGTTTTAATTTCGTCGTTGTACATTTGTTCTTCGTTCCCTGTGATTTCATATCCTTTTTGCACGCGCCCCTTTGGAATTTTAATAATCTTGGTGGTTTTAGTCTTATCATTATACAGTTTAATAACCTTCTCAAACCTTTCCCATTCTAAAACTCCGTCTGAACATAATATGCGAAGGGTTCTAAATGGCTTACGGGAAATAACATCAATCATCACATTACCCAAAATCCCATTTTTGTATTTTATATTAGCCAGTATCGTGTCATCGGCATCCATTCTCAAATCAGAAACTTTTTTGATATAACCTGAAATTTCCGCTACTTTTGAATTCATTATCCAATTCAACCAAATCAATTCAAATGGCAGCATCTCACGGCAAGCCCCCGTTTCTTTTTTGGAAAAATACACTTTTCGATAATCTTCATGGGTGTGCCAATCGGGCAAATACAAAGCCATATGGTATTGAAAGGTTAGGACTTTGCCTATTTTTCCTCTTTCCAATATTTCTTTTATCATCTTTATTGGCTGGTAAAAACGCATTGTACAAGAGGGAGCCTTCACCAAGCGAGAATTTTTATCCTTAAAAATTTCTTTGTAACCATCAATATTGACGGGATGCTCCACAAAAAAATGTTTTTTATTTTTTAACGCCATGCGGATATAGTCTCCATGGCTGCCGGGCGAAGCGCAGATGAGCATAACGTCAAAATCCTGGGCGGATATTTTTTTTATATCATTTATGGTTTCAATACCATAGATTTTTGCCGCTTGGCGCCTTCTGTCAAGCCGCACATCATAGCCGATAATCCGGCGCTGATTATTAGCGCGCAAGTTGCGTATCCGCCTCTTGCCCATTGACCCCAAACCGACAATTAAAAATGTATGGTTAGTTTTTTTCATACGATAATTGATTAATCCTGCCGGCGATTTTTTCCTTGTTTTCATACAAGTGTTCCGCCAAAGCCCAGTCTTCAAAGGTGTCTAAATCAACCGAACGCCAGGCCGGGCAAATTACCGCTTTGGTATTTTTGGTAATAATTGATTTTTCTTTTAACAAATCCGAAGTTTTGACTATGTACACAAAACAGCCGTTTAACTTATATGCCGGCCTCCAATCCTGTATGTTGGGAGACTGGTTTTCTTTTCCATTCGCTAAAATAATATTTTGTTTTTTATCAAGATAATAAAGCCGGGGATGGGTGGTGCAAACGGTTAATACCGTTCCAGCCTTGGTTTTTTGCATTGCTTGCCAGCAATCTGCAATATCTTTCTTTTCACGCAAGGGCGAAGTTGGGGGCAAAATCATCACATAATCAGGTTGGTAATTTTCTTCCTTTTTAAGGCGGTTTAGCGCATATATCACAGAATCAACAATCTTTGCCTTGTCAGTTGCCAATTTTTTTGGGCGGAGCCATGGTGTTTTGGCCCCAAATTTGGAGGCAATGCTGGCAATTTCCGGCGAATCGGTATCAACCATAACGCGGCCAATAAAATCACAATCAAGCGCCTGCAAAATGGTGCGGGCAATTAAAGGTTTGCCCAAAAAATCCCTGATATTTTTATTAGGTATTCTCTTTGACCCTCCTCGGGCCGGAATAATGGTTAATATGCTATATTTTTTGGTCATCAGTGCCATCTTTATTTACCGTATGCTTTAATTTCCATTGGCCATCCACTTTTTTCCAAAGGTGTTCTGACCTATAAGAATCAATAATTTTCCAAAAATGATCTTCGGTAATTCCAAGGTAATCCAAGAATTCTTTAAAATACTTTTTAGGGAATTCGCCATCATAACGTTTGACTAAGGCCAACCCTTCTTCGCGGGTAATATGACCCGACCGGATTTCCATCATGGCGTCGCGCGTGGCACGGCCTAAACCGAATTTAATATAAGCCAAATAAAAATGGAATCCATCGGTCTTATCATCCAAGCTGGCGTACTTGGAATACGTGCCCTCTGACCTTCCGTCTTCGTTGGCGGTAAAACCGGTATGCTTTTGGGCATAATAAAAATTTTCCTGGGGAATCCATTTTTTGTAGTAAGAAAGCCAGTGCATTTGGGCGCCGAGCTTGTCCACATCTTCTAATTTTGGCGGCCGGTACAAATCAAATGTTTTATCTTCAGATTTCTCTTTGGTAAAAATACCCATTTCATGCCCGGCTTTCAATAAAGCATCAACACCGGCGCCTTTAAAATATAATTTGTCCCAATCTTGGACCGATTCATAGGGTTTGTTGGCATTTTGCATGGAACCACCGTATTCTACTTCGCCATTTTCCCCGTAAAAAATAAGCGGGATGCCAAATTTAAGTGCCATATGGAAAGCAAATGCTTTTTGCCCGAAGGTGAACGGCTCCCAGGCGTCCCCTTTCAATTCAAAAGCAACTTTGGCCAATTTCCGGTGCAAGACTCCATTAGGAAAACAATTCAAAGTTGTAAAACCGGAATTCACAAAGTTTTGGAAATTCTTCCAGCCGATATCGGTATAGATAAAGGGCGCCCAGGTAACACAAAGCGGATGCATACCGTATTTAGTTTTAAGTAAATGCGCCGTGTAACCGCTGTCTTTCCCCCCGCTTGACGGGACAATAACATCAAAACTTCCATCTTTGGACCGATACTTATCACATAGCGCGGCCAATTCTTTTTCCCGTTTTTCCCAACCAATGGAATTATCTTTTATCAAACCGTACTCGCAGGCATTGCAAATTCCGTCTTTATTAAATGCGGTCCGCGGACGCTGGTTGGAAACAACGCACTTTTTGCAAAATACCACTTCTTTTGGCTGCTCTTCTAATTGTTTATCTAATTTTTGCATGATGTGTTTTTACTGATGTGTTTTTACTAATGTAATAAAATTATCTATTAATTTTAACCCGGCCGCGCCGGATTTTTCCGGATGGAATTGAAAACCGTAGATATTTCCCCTTTTAATGGCTGAACAAAACCGGTGCCCTCCATAGGTTGAAAAAGCCAAGATATTTTCTTCAGACTCGGGTTCTAAAATATAGGAGTGGACAAAATACACTTGATCGCTGTCTTGATGCGAATGTAAAATACTTTCTGCCCAGGCATTATTTTCGGGAGGCGCCATGGTATTCCAGCCCACCTGTGGCACTTTTTCATTGCCAGCCAAAGGCGGGAAATGCGACACTTTGCCTTTCATAATGCCGAGTCCTTCAAAAATCCCGAATTCGTGCCCTTCAGAAAGCATCAATTGGGCTCCCAAGCATATGCCGAGCATCGGTTTGTTATTTTTAGCAATCTTTTTTACCGTATCCACCAGGCCTCGTAATTGAAGCCCTTTCATGCCGGCTTCAAATGAACCCACGCCGGGAATAACAACGCCATCCGCTTCTTCCAACGTTTTTGCGTCTTCAGTGACGACAGGATCTACGCCAAAAAACTTAAAAGCCCCGATTAAGCTATACAAGTTGCCGACTCCATAATCTACAATGGCTATAGTTGGTTTTTCAATCATGATATGATTCTCACATTAATGTCATTTTTTGCCAAATAATCTTTTGCTTTGCTTATAGAGCATTCATTGTAATGGAACATTGATGATATTCCCAAAGCATCAACTTTAGCTTCCAAAACAGCTTCTTTTAAAGAATCCACATTCCCGGCGCCGCCGTGGGCAATAACAGGAACCGGAGAAAAAGAGCTGATCTTTTTTAATAATTCAACATCAAAGCCGGCCCTGGTGCCATCCTTGTCAATTGAGGTCAGCAAGATTTCTCCCACACCCAAATCAATGGCCTTTTTTACCCAACCAACGACTTCTATGCCCGTCTTTTCCCTGCCGCCATCGGTGTAAACCTCATAGCTGCCATTGGGTTGTTTTTTGGCTTCAACATATAAGACAATGCATTGGGATCCAAATTTTTTTACCGCTTCACTGATAAATTCCGGGTGTTTGACCACATAGGTATTAATCGCCACTTTATCTGCGCCGGATCGCAGGACATTATTGATATCGTGGATGCTCCGTATGCCACCCCCTACAGTTATGGGTATGAAAATATTTTTCGCAACTGATTTGAGCAATTCAAAATCCAGGTTTCGTCCATACAGGCTGGCGACAATGTCTAAATAAATTAATTCATCGGCCCCTTCTTGGTAATAACGATGCGCCAATTCTTTGGGATTGCCAACAATTCTTAAAGCTTCGGTTTGGACCGGTTTTACCACATTCGGACCCTTAATGTCTAATCTCGGTATGATTCTAATGTTTTTCATGATTTTGGAGTAGTCACGAATATACGAATATTACCAAATATACAAATTTTACAAATATACTAATTACGATTACGACATCATTATTTGTATATTCGTAGTATTTGTATATTACCTTTGATTTGTATATTCGCGATTACTCCTTAAAACAAGAATTACCATTTTTCAATGGCTTTCTTAAAACGTTCTTTTGCCTTCAGAAAAGCATTCTGTCCTTTTATGGCGACTTTTGGAGAAACTAAATTTAAAATTTCCCTCCCCCAAATCCGGTATTGCCCGCTAACTTTGTAAGCATTGATAATACCTACTTTAATCATCCGTTTCATCGTACTCTCGCTGACTTTAAGAAATTCCCGAGTTTCTTTTGGGGTGTATATTTTATTTGGCTTGATTTCTTCTACCATACCAACTAATATTTAAACTTCGTTTAAAATTGAATTTTAAATTTTCAATTTTAAATTTTTAATAATATGGAGTCGAAATTTCGCTTCGACAAAATTTCGACAACTTTACTACTTTAAGTTAATACTATCCTCTTATTCAAGGAGTGTCAATAGGGGTCAAAAAGTATTAATTGAAAGCAACCCCACACCAATTTCAAAGTATTTGAGTGGTATGCAAAGTTTGTTTGGCGAAGCGACTTCGTCTGTCGTAAATAGTAACCCGTGATTATGGGTAAAATTGGTGAAGGGGTTTCGCAGCGCCAGAGAAATCATATTGCGCCGCTCAAAAAAAGGGAGCTGCTTTCGCAAACTCCCTGGAGCCATGGCTTTTTACGTTTAATTAGTTTTAACATTACTTAATAACTTTGAGGAACTCTGCACCTTCCCGCCGCCTACATTATTGACCACTTGGATGTTAAACTCTGCGCAGACTTTTTTTTCGCTCTCGGGAATGTTATCAAAATTCCTGTCCCCCCCTTTGGCAAAAATTAATTCCCCTTTATACTGCTGGGCTATTGCTTGCAATGACTTTGCAATCGGGACGTGCTTGCCTTCAGCATAATCATCAACAGATAAGAAAACCGCGTCCACGTGCTTGATATCTTTTATAATTTCCAAGCGTTCTTGCTCTGACATAAAAGGAACGCTTCCCTTTAATTTTACTTGTTTGTCATTATTAACAATCACCACTAAAAAATCTCCAAGCTCTTTGGCTTCTCTCATTAAATTCATGTGGCCGATATGCAGGGGGTTAAAGTAGCCCGATGTAATGACAACTTTCTTCATAAGAGGTTGTTTTTTTTATGTTTTCTTTATATCATGAACTTACATGGAAAACAATAACCAAAACATCCTGGGGCAAAAAAATGACAGCGTATTTTTTTGGGCTATTGCTTTCATTTTATTCCTGCCCATAGTCCTTTTGCCTCCCGATTTCCAGCCGTCCGACTGGAGCCGGGTTATTTTGTTCAGGCTTATTTTAACTGCTTTAGTTTTTTTTGCAGTTTTTAAATTTTTCATAAAAAAGGAAATCTCTATTTCTTTGCCCACGGCAAAAAGCCTGTCTTTTCTGCCGTTTCTGGCGCTTTTGGGATTTGCAATAAATTTAGTCATATCAACAATATTTTCAGAAAATATCACAATGAGTATTTTTGGCTGGCCTATAAGAACCGGCGGTTTATTAAATTGGCTGTTTATTTTTATTTTTACAGCCTTTTTAGCCCTATTCATGAAAGGAAAATACTGGGATAAACTATTGAAAATTAATTTTGTTGCCGGCGGGCTTATTTCTTTGCTATCCATCGTCCAGTTTTTTAATCTTTTGAAAAATGTTTTCATCTCTTTTGAAGCAGGCCGCACCCCTTCGTTTTTGGGAAATTCCACTTTTGTAGCTATTTATATGCTTTTTTTGAGTTTTTTGTGCTTGGTTTTTTTCATCCAGGAAAAAAATCGAAAGAAAAAAATCTTGTATGCGGGACTACTGGCTTTATTCCTTTTTACCATTTTAATCACATCTGCCAGAGCAACGTATTTGGGATTGACGGCGGGCCTTATTTTCTTCCTGCTTTTTTACCCCAAAAAAATAAAGAGGGTAAAAATAATTACTGGCGTTATCCTGGCCCTTATTATAGCAACCATATTATTTTTTAACTTTTTCCCCCAGATAGCAGAACAAAACAGCCTTCTGAAAATAGCGGCTAATCGCTTGTCCATAAAATCAATAGCAACCGATTTTACGGGAAATCGCTTGGCGGCATGGCAAATTACCCTCCAGGCAATCAAAGAACGGCCGATAGTAGGATGGGGCCTGGAAAATTTTTACGTTGGATTTGAAAAACACTACGACCCTAAGCTGTCAAACATCCAGGGATTATGGTGGGACAGGCCCCACAATATATTTTTAGACGTGTTTGCAAATTCGGGAATATTTGCCTTAATTTTCTATGTTGCCTTTTGGATATTAATTTTTTGGCAGCTTCAAAGATACAAAAAATCCCAAGGAGACGGCAAAAATGCTTGCATTGCCCATGGCATTCAGGCCATGTTTATTGGATATCTTACTGCGCTTTTCTTCAACTTTGACAGTTTCGCAACTTATGTAATCGCTTTTTTCTTTGTCGGATATTCTTTTTATTTGCTTTTGGAACAAGAAGAAAAAATAATTTTGCCGCCGCCAAACACATCATTCTTCCAAAAGAAACCTGTTATTATTTCTTTTTTAATAATTCTTGCTCTATTTGTTTGGTTTTGGAATGTAAAACCTTTTTACATTAATGAAAAAATAAGCCATATTGCCCTTCTGGCTGATTCAAAAAGATGCGACCGGGCGGTTAATTTATCAGATGGTCAAGATTGGCAAAAAGCAGGAATTCTAAAATCCTACGCTTCGTTAAAATACGCAGACCTTGTCAAAAAATGCGTCAGCGATGAACAGGGAGCCGAATATTCAAAAAAGGCTTTAGATTTTTTAAAGGTTGCAGCTGTTTATCAACCGGAATACACTAGAACATGGTTGCTTATGGGAAGCTTTGCCAATGTTTTGGCTGCCGCAGAAAAAAACCCGACAGAACAAGAAAAAATCTTGCAGGAAGCAAGGGGTTATTTTGAAAAAGCGTTAAAGCTAAGCCCCAAACGCGCGGAGATTATTGTAGAACAGCAAAAAAATTACCTTTTGGCAAAAGATTATGTAACTATGGAAAAACTGGGAGAAAACTGCATAAAAATAGATCCAAAACAAAAGGGCTGTTATTGGTATCTTGGCATTGCGCAAATATTTTCGGGCGACCAAATTAATGGTAAAAAAAATATAGAGTTTGCACTGGCAAGTGGCTGGAAACCGGCGTATCTTCAGCTTGGTGTTGCCTATATAAGCCAAAAAAACTATGAAGATGCGGCTGATGCTTATGACCTGCTTATTGGCAATTATCCAAATAACGCCAGCTACCGTGCAACCTTAGCGCTTTTATATAAACAAATAGGCAAATATACTGAAGCGGGTAAAGAAGCAATAAAGATTTTTCAATTACAACCAGAAAACCCAGAAACCATACCATTCATCCGATTACTGCTTGGATTGAACCCAAATGATTTAAGTTTACATTCATCTTTGGCTCATATTTACAAACAATTAGGCAAAGAAGAAGAAATGAAAAAAGAGCTTTTAATATTAGTTTCGGCTTATTCGCAATTAATTTCTAAAAGTCCAAAATATCCAAAACACCATTTTTCTTTAGCCGTTATTTACAACGAATTAGGCGAATATGAAAAATCTTATCAAGAAGCATTAATAACATTAAAGTTAG
>CAYIJR010000012.1:14402-15577 GCA_964363825.1 uncultured Candidatus Saccharibacteria bacterium
GGGCTTACCGTTTCTGTTGAGGAAATGGAGGTAGGTTGTAAAATTTGGGTCGTTGGTGTCGTGGGAAGTTGGAAAATTAGCGGTTGCGCAGGTACAGCAGGAACGGCAGGAATAGCTTTTTGCTCCGTGGGCACTACTGGTGTTGCCGAAACAGCAGACTGCACTGGCACTGACAACTCATTTAATTTTGAAAGAGTCTTTGGTCCCACAAAACCCAGAGATTCAATGTTATTTTTTGCCTGGAAACGTTTTACCGCAGCTTCTGTGAGCGGACCAAAATATCCGGTAACCCGACCTTCTGGATATATGTCTGGCATAGTTTTCAAAAATTCCTGAAGTTGCTTTATGTCATCTCCCTGTAATCCGCGAACAA
Source organism: uncultured Candidatus Saccharibacteria bacterium (assembly GCA_964363825.1). Classification (GTDB taxonomy): domain Bacteria; phylum Patescibacteriota; class Minisyncoccia; order Minisyncoccales; family Staskawiczbacteraceae; genus VGLO01. The sequence continues at coordinate 14,776 of CAYIJR010000012.1, forward strand.
GGGTGCGGTTAAATTTTAACTCTGTTTTAACTGCTTCAAGTTGTGACTGAAGTTCGGTAATTTGAGCTTGCAAAGTTTTAATTTGTTCTTGAAGCGTTTTGATGATGGTTGAGACGTCAAAGCTTGATGATGTTTCTTGAGCCGAAACGTTAAGCATGGAGAAAGTACCAATAAAAAATACAAGGAGAACAAAAATTGTTTTTACTTTGTTTATTTTCTTCATTCTTGCATTGTAATACTTTAAAAAATTGTAAACAAGTGGACTTATCCACAGATTATATTTTCAAATAGAAAACTAAAAACCGCTCGACCCAAAAGGGTTTAGAGCGGTTTTTAGCTTATCGGCTCTATCCCGCCACAAAGTCAGGACGCCGATTTCTTTACATAATTACTTTGTCCAGGTTACTGAAGACAATGAATCCTTTAGCAGGTAGCTGTTTGTCCAGTCGCCTGTGCCAGCGGTTGTTGACGCAGAGTGCGCAACAGCTGAATGGTCTGACCAGATCAAGTTTGCTTCTTCTGCTGAAGCGTTAGCCGTAGCAGAAGTGAACAATGCCAAGATACCATCGGTTGCGTTATCAGTATTTATGAATCCGATAAAGTCAACTGAAGTACTGCCGAATGTTACATCATCTGCGTCTGGAGTGAATGCCAGAGAAACACTATCGTGTTCATCTGCCCCGGTACCAAATTGTTGTGGTGTACCCCTAATAGTGTAGGTGGTGGATGCGCCGGCTCCAATGGTGTCTTCTGTGGTGCCATCCCATGTCACTATAATAAAGGCATCTTCCTCGGATACTCC
>CAYIJR010000013.1:0-15412 GCA_964363825.1 uncultured Candidatus Saccharibacteria bacterium
TAGAATGGTATTTGACTCACATCAATCTCGCCGTCTTGGGCTTCCTGTGGCGTTGGCGGTTCGTTATTTACAAAGTTTGCCGGGGGCGTGTTTTCCTCAATGATTGGTATGTCGTCGGTTTTAGGCGCACTTGGTTCTTGGGGCGCAAATGATTTATTATATTGGCCGCTGCCTCCGCTTTGGCCTGCTCCCCGCGGTCCTAACTGTAAAGCATCAGCAATGATTTCTGTCTTATACTGTTTGACGCCCGCAGAATTCATCCAGTTCCTGGTTTTTATTCTTCCCTCAATTAAAACTAAAGATCCTTTAGTCAAATACTTTGAACTAATATCAGCCAGTTTTCCAAAGCAGACAATATTATGAAACTCCGCCTCCTGTTTTTTCTGGCCGGCTTGGTCAGTATAAAACCGGTTGGTGGCAATGCCAAAAGAAGTGACCTGCGCGCCCGATGGCAGTGCTCGCACTTCGGGGTCTCTTGTGACATTTCCTAATACGAAAGCTTTATTCAAATTCATGATTACTGGTAACCCATAAAGTGTAATTCGTAACCCGTAGTTATTTTACTGGTTACGGGTTACAGGTTACTGGTTACTCACTCAATATTTCTTCTATTTTTTTATCAATATCTTCAGTTTTTGCTATTTCTTCTTTCTTTTTCATTCCGGCGGCGGTAAAGGGCGATTCTTCAACTTTGTGTTGCATAAACAGCGGTTTCTTGGACCTTCTTTCTTTCATTACCTTAGCCGGCCACTTGATTAAAATAAAATGTCGCAGGACATTCACATTTTTTTCCAGCGCTTCTTTAATTGCTTTTATTTTATCTTCCAACACTTGAAAGGTTAAAGTGGCAAAGTAACCGGAACTGTGCTTTTTGATGGGATAAGCCAGCGTTTTCGGAGCGCTTTTTTCCGATTTTAAAACCACACCTTCTTTGCCTTGGACGAAAGATTCCATATCTTTTTTCACAGCATCGGACGCTTCCTGGCTTATTTGAGAAGAAATAATGTAAGTTAATTCGTAGGTTTTCACCCCGTTAGAAGTCTGGGCAAAAAATATTTTATGATTAAAATATTTTTTGCTTGCTCATGGTAATTAATATTTTTCTTTGTATATTCAACCCGCAGAAGTTTTTACGACTACATCCAAACTTCTAACGGGGTTCATGGCGTTATACTACCAAATACCTATGGAAAAATCAAGGATTTAATGCAATAATCCATAATATATGCTTGACTCATCAATCTTTAAATCATACGATGTGCGGGGAATTTACCCTGAACAGTTAAATGAAAATACTGCTTACCAAATAGGCAAGGCTTTTGTAAAATACATCAGTGGCCAGCCTTCACATGAAGCTTCGGCAGGCAAGGCAAAAAAAGTGGTGGTGGGCTATGATGTCAGATTATCATCGCCAGAACTCTTTTTAGCCCTTTCAAACGGCCTTTTGGCCGAAGGCGCAGAAGTGTATAGTATTGGCCAAGTACCCACAGAAATGCTGTACTTTGCGGTGGCCAATTACAATTTTGACGCGGGAATTATGATTACCGCCAGCCACAACCCAAAAGAGTACAATGGTTTTAAGATGATGCAAAGGAACGGCAAGGATATTGCATGGATACGGGGCAAAGATTTGTTTTCAAGTATGGGCGCGGTTGAGCCAGTCGCGGAGAAAGCTGGCATGGTACACGAAAAAAACATTTGGCAGGATTATATAAATTATATTTTAAAATTTTCTGGGGACATGGGGGCTCTAAAGGTTGTTGTTGACGCCTCCAATGGTTTTGTGGGGAATGTGATGGAAAAAATGAAACCCAGCTTGCCCGTTGAAATGATTGCATTGAATTTCAAGCCCGATGGCAATTTCCCGAATCATTCTCCTAATCCTTTAGATGAAGGGGCGTCAGACCAGATAGAAAAAGAAATAAAAAAACACAAGGCCGATGTTGGCTTTATGTTTGACGCCGATGCCGACCGAATTTTTTTGATTGATGAGCAGGGGAATATGGTCTCAGCTGACATAGCGCTTTTACTGCTGGCAAAATACTTTTTGCAGAAAAGTCCGGGGAGTGTCATTGCTTATAACTTAATTTGTTCCAGATCGGTGCCTGAATTTATTAAAAAGTGGGGAGGTGTGCCAGTGCGTACCCAGGTGGGTTTTGTGAATGTGCGGGAAGGGTTAATCCAGAATAACGGCATTATGGGGGGAGAGCTGTCGGCCCATTACTGCTTCCGCGATTACTTTTACATGGATTCTGGCATGATTGCCTTTTTGACGCTGTTGCAAATTATTTCCCGTGAGAATAAAAAAGTTTCGGACATTGTCAAGGCGTTGACCATATACGCTAAACCCGCACAGGCGAATTTTGCCATTGAAGATAAAAATGCGGTTTTGGAAAAAGTCAAAGAAAAATACAAAGATGGCAAGCAGGATTACTTAGACGGCGTAACCGTGGAATATGAGACCTGGTGGTTTAACTTACGGCCTTCCAACACTGAGCCGTTGCTCAAACTCACTCTTGAAGCCCAAACGCAGGAATTATTAAATGAAAAGAAAAAAGAATTAACTGAGTTCATTTTAAAGTAAAAGTCGTAAAATTAATTTAAGCAATAAAATATGGAAAAAGAAAACTTTTCAAATGAATCAGGGGAGCAGGATTTACCAAGGGAAGAAGGAGTAACCGAACAAAGTCAGTCTGAAATAGAAATTCAATTAAATAACATATCAGATTTAAGGAGTCTTTAAAAGTTTATAGAAGAAAATTTTAGTAAAAATCAAAAAAATCTTTGGAAAGATGCCATCAGTATTTTAAGTGGAAATGGTAGTGAAGAAGAAAAATTCGATAACTTTTTAAACCATTTAAATAGTGTTGCTATAAAATTATTTAATGATGATGGTTTTTTAAAAAAAATAGAAAGTACGAAGAGTGCATTACTGGAAAAATTTGCTACACCAGGCCAGTCTTGGAGAAGGCGTAGGGATAAGAAAACTGGACTCGTTGACGTTAGAGTAACCAAAATGGGAGATATGAAGAAATAGGCCTCATTGAGTAAAAAAAAACATGCCCGCAGGGATGTTTTTTTATTTCAATCATTCTTTTGTGAACGCTATCGCTTGCACAAGAGAACTACTTTTTATATACTACATTAATGAAAGAAAGATATAATACAATTACCAAAGAAATTCTTTTAACCATTGCTTTAGTTGGCATGGTTGTTGTTGCTTCTACATCACCGTACTTTTTAATAAATATAGCACGAGCAATTATAAAAAATAAAAAATATAAGAATAGCAAGGCCGTTGAACAAAAAATAGTAGCATCTTTAAGAAAGTTAAGAAAAAATAAGATTATTATTTTAGAAGAAAAAGAAGATGGAAATTTTACTATTGAACTTACAAATAAGGGAAAAAGAAAAGTTGAAGAGATAAATATTGATAAGTTAGAAATTATAAAACAGAAAATTTGGGATAAAAAATGGCGTATAGTGGCTTTTGATATTCCAGAAAGAAAGAAGCGTGGAAGGGATGCATTAAGGCAAAAATTGCAGGGATTAAATTTTTATCAGTTGCAAAAAAGTGTTTTTGTATGTCCTTATCCCTGTGATAAAGAAATTCTTTTTTTGTCTGAGTTCTTTGATATAGGTAATTTTGTTAATATTATCACAGCAGATAAAATATACGATGATATTAGATTGAAAAAACATTTCGCTGTATAGGTATATCTTTGTAGGCGCTATCGCTTGCACAAGAGTATATGTTTTGGTAATATGTGTTTTGGTAAAGTGTATATGTCTAAGTAAATGAAAAATAACGTAAATGGGGAATAACTACTTAATTAAAAAACAGCTGATCAAACGGCTGTTTTTTATTCGTGATTTGTGGAAATTCGTCAGTTGGGTGGAAATTCGTTACGCCAAACCCATTTTAGTCGCTCGCCTTGTCGCCCTCGCTCCGCTTGGGCTAGCTCTTCAGTTCCGGCTCGCTCCTTCTGGGTCTCAAGTGCAAGTGCGCATGGTTTGAGCGTCAAGAATTCAGGCAAGATTCGAGGCGCGAGGAAGCGAATTTGATGCCGGAGGCATCGTTCGCGACGAGCAACGAAGAAGATTGCCTGAATTCTTGACGCCCTTGGGGAAGCCCAAACATGACTCATTTCTGTGTTGCAGCTCTGGGGGCGTAGCCTGCGGCTACAACCTCCTCGCTACGCCTTGAAATGATGTCATGTTTGGGCTTCTCAATCTCATGCGAACTTACATTTGAGGCCCGGAACCCACGGTTTCTAACGTCTATTTAAACGCTTCAGACTATGTGTGAAGCGTTTAAATGACTGTTTTCCTACACGGGGAAATACCCCTTGACCCGCAGGGCATCCCGAAGGCTGTGATTTCCCCGACCCCCTTTGTAAAAATGGGATTGGTTTAATTAAACTAATCCCATTTTTTGCTTGACCTCTGCCATCGTTTCCTGGGCGATGGTCAGGGCTCTGGCTTGGCCTTGTTTTAAAATTTCCTGCACGTACACATCACGGGCTAAAAATTCTTTTTGCTTGCGGCGGAACGGCTCCAAATAATTTACCACGGCTTCAGCCAAGGATTTTTTAAATTCGGCGTAAGATTTTTTCTTGAACTGTTTTTCAATGTCTTGGATGGATTTTCCGTTCAGCAAACTATAAATAGCCAGTAAGTTGGAAATGCCAGGTTTTTTGGTGATGTTGTAAACAATGTCTTTGCCTGAATCGGTGGTTGCCGACATGATTTTTTTTCTTATTACATCGGGTTCGTCAAACAAAAAGATGCAGCTTTTCGGATCATCAGACTTTGACATTTTCTTTTTGGGGTCTTGCAGGGACATTATTTTGCCTCCTTCTTTTAAAATTAAAGATTTGGGTTCTTTGAAAGTTTCCCCGAATTTCTGGTTGAATTTCCTAGCCAGCGTTCTCATTAATTCAATATGCTGTTCTTGATCTTTGCCAACGGGGACTGCCTCGCCTTTGTAGATTAAAACGTCGGCAGTTTGCAAAACAGGGTAATCTAAAAGACCAGCATTGATGTTGTCTTTGAATTTTTTGGATTTGTCTTTGTACTGGGTCATTCTTTCTAATTCGCCAACAGGAGATAAAATGTTTAAGAGCCAGCATAACTCGGCGTGTTCTTTTACTGCCGATTGCACAAAAATAATTGATTTTTCGGGATTTAAGCCGGCAGCAATGTAGGCAATCACGGTTTCTTTAATTGCATTTTGCATTTTTTTGGGATCATAAGGAACTGTCAAAGCATGTAAATCAGCGATGAAAAACACGCATTCATTTTTTTCTTGCAATGGAATCCATTGTTTTATTGCTCCCAAATAATTTCCAATATGAAGCTGGCTGGTTGGCTGAATGCCGGATACGATTCGCATAAAAATTAATCCAAATACCAAAAACCAAATACAAAAAATACAGACGGAAAGATTTTTAAATTACTGGATTATTTTTTTGGTTTTGGTCTATGGCTTTGGTTTTTGATTTTTGCTTTTTGGTTTATTGAATTATACTTCTATGACAACCGGTAAAATCATGGGCCGCCTTGAAGTTTTTGAGCTTAAGAAATCTCCGACCTTGTTCCTAATTTCATCTTTAACATAAGACCAATTGACCGGATTTTCGCGCCCGTGCCCGGCAGTTTTTTCCACGATCTCAACTACTTTCCGGCGGGTTTGCGCCAGCAAATCTTTTGATTCGCGCAAGTAGACAAAGCCGCGGGAAATAATGTCTGGGCTGCCTTTTACTTTGCCTGTTTTGCTGTCAATGATGGCCACAATGACAAACATGCCGTCTTCGGCCAGCATTTGGCGGTCGCGCAAGACAATTTCGCCCACGTCTCCCACGCCCAAGCCGTCAACAAAGACATAGTTACTTGGCGCTTTGTCTTTCAATACTTCGCCGAAGACGGAATTTCCCGCTTCGCGGGTAAATTTCGCGTCTCTACCGTTCTTTGTAAATTTTATCACAGATCCATTATCAGGTACAAACACCTTGTCTTTGCGAATGCCCATGCCATACGCAATCCTCGACGCTTCTTTAAGCATAAAATGATTGCCGTAGACGGGAATGAAATAATCCGGTTTTATTTCCGAAAGGATTTGTTTGATGCCGTCAATGTTGGTGTGGCCGGAAGCGTGTACGTTCATAATGTCGTTATGGTACACATTATCAGACAAGCGGTAGACACTGTCTTTGACGCGCTGGACGGTTCTTTCATTCCCCGGAATGACTGACGAAGAAAAAATAATAGTGTCTTCTTTTTTAATTTTAATATATTTGTGGTTTCCGGCAATGATGCGGGGCAGGGCAGCCATTTCTTCTCCCTGGGCTCCGGTGCAAATAATAATCACTTTGTTGTCGGGGTATTCGTGGGCCTTGTCGGTGGGAATAATCACGCCTTTGGGAATTTTAATGTACCCCAATTTGGTTGCTAATTCAATGTTGAGTTTCATGGAAAACCCATCCAGCGCCACTTTTTTATTGGTTTTGGCGGCAAATTCCAGGATTTGTTTTATCCTTTCAATTTGGCTGGAAAAGGTGGCAATGATGGTGCGCCCTGGGGCGTCTCCAATCAATTTATTGATATTGCTCAACATTTCCTGTTCGGTCACGGGAGTTTTGGAGTTGACCGCGCCCAAAGCTTCCAGCATTAAAATGGTTGGCCTTCTTAATTTGGCCAGATGGTGGTAATGCAGCACATCCCGGCCGATGGGATTTTTTTCAATCGTCCAGTCGCCAGGGTGGATAACGGTAGCCACCGGCGTTTCTAAAATGACTCCCATGGCGTCCATGATGGCGTGGTCAATCTGGAAAAATGAAACTTTAAAATTACCCAGGGTGATTTTATCCTGCAAGGTTTTCACATAAGTGGCTTTCAATTTTTTGGAGCTGTTCCTATCCATGTCTTCCATGCGGTGTTTGATCATTTCCAGCGTCAAAGGCCGGCCGATGACTTGCGGATTATTTAATTTTTTCAGCAAAATGGGGGCGGCTCCAATGTGGTCTAAGTGCCCGTGGGAAAAAATGACCGCTTTGATATTTTTTCCCTTGCCCTTTAAATACTCAACGTTGGGAATGACATAGTCAATTCCCGGCATGTCTTCTTCAGGAAATTGCAGGCCCATGTCTAAAATAATAATGTCGGGGCCGTACTCAAAAACGGTCATGTTGCGCCCAACTTCTTCGCATCCCCCCAGAGGAATTATCCGTAAATTACTTTCTGTTTTGCCGTGGGCGACGCCCATGGGCTTTTTCATGTGTTGTCTAAACATACATTATATTTTATTTAATATTTTTCTCATAATTTCTGGCACTGAAGAGCGCATTACTTCGGTTGCCTTAATTTGATTAAGTAATGATTTAATTTCCTGTTCCGATTCTCCCTCCACTTCAACTGATGGACCATATCCCTTTATATCTTCAATGAAAACACGGCAATCTTTAAAATTGTATTGCCAGCCTTCCCTTTCAAATTCAAAGCCATACGTAAATTCCAAAGAAAATTGTTTTTTGATAAAATCAAATGCTTCTTCTGGAGTTTCGAATTCTTTTTTTAATGACACAATATTCGTTTTACTGCTTTTCGTAAATTGAGTTTGTTTTCTTGCCACTACTACATTTTTTACAAACCAGTTATTTTTTGTGTAAATCCTCATTCGTAAGAAATCGTCATCTAAATTATAGCGGTCCTTTTTGGGAATAAAAATAACATCTTTGAAGGCATAATCGCTGTCAAAAGTTGCCCCTATGCCTTCAAGTTTTTTTTGTGTCGTTGGTATATCTAAAATGTGCGCCCTTACTTCAATCATAAATCATACTTTTTTATAACGTAAAAGTGTCAATAATATGCAACTTCAATTTTTATTCCGTCCGGGTCAGCAAAGTCAACCGCGTAATATTTTGGCGTATACTCGGGATATGCCTTTGGTTCGGCAAAAATAAAGGTTTTCCTTGTTGCCATGAACTTGTAAATTTCATCAACCGACTTTCGTGTTTTTGCTTTTACGCACAAGTGATGTAATCCTGGTGCAAAATGATTATGGCGTAACTTGGTATTTTTTGCCTGCCTAATCCAAATTCCAAAACCTTCTCGTGTAACCCACGCTACACTGTGCGCACCATCTTTAATTTGCTTACATCCGAGTTGCTTGAACAAATTTTTGTAAAAATTTTTGCTCTTTGAAAAATTTCTAACTGCAATTGACAAGTGTCCGGCTGGATCAAGTGATTTTTTCTTCATATAATTTTGGATTTTTGTGCCGCGGGCGGGAGTTGAACCCACATGAGCTTGCGCTCGCTACGACCTGAACGTAGTGCGTCTGCCAATTCCGCCACCGCGGCAAATTTTACTAGACTATTGACAAGGTCTCTTGATTTGCTATAATAGAGGTAGTTATCAGTTAACGTCACATTCTGTGATCAGAACCAAGAAACAGCATCTTCTTTACGGGAGGTGTTGTTTTTTGTTCCCTCATGATACCATGAATTTGCGGAGGCATCGGAGGCTGAAACCAGACGGATCTGGTCGTTAACTGATAACTAACAGGTCATGATTTTTCAGGATGTGGTTCGACCCCACCGGCCTCCGCACCAAAAAGTCTATCTTAACTGATAGATTTTTTGGTTACCGCGCTTTCAAAAAGTCTAAATTTGTTGGGACTTCTTTTAATGGTTCTTCAAAGCGCAAAGGAGGGACGTTTTTGTAGTGTTCGTTTTTGACCCAACTTGCCCCGCCGTCGGCGGTGGCCAAATAGTAATAACAAGCTCCCTGATTCCTTTCAAATAAGCTAAAGTTTCCCTTGTCATTTTCGGCAATCCAATTAGCGGTTTTTAAAGTTTCCTGCGAAGGGTTGATAGTAACGTGCCCGTATCCTGCGGGAATAATAATCACATCTCCTTTTTTTGCGTGCACTGCAAATACATCTTCAATGTTATTTCCTGCCTGCGCAGGCAGGTCATCGCTCCATTTCTGGGCAAAATAGATTCCTTCCCCTTCTAAAACCATGTATACTTCGCCGTAAAATCCCGCATGCACGTGTCCCTTGGTTTTGACAAATTCCTGCCCAAACATTTTGGGCGGAATGACAGTAATATCATAGCGCAAGCCATTTTCCACTTTAATTTTTCGGTACATAAAATACAAGTCTGTGTTTTTAGCGGTTTTGGCGAATTCTTGGTCGGCCAAAACCATGCGTATTTCATCAAGTTTTCGGACGTCGGGCGTCAATTTTGTTAAATCTACTTCCATTTGTTTAACGTCGGGTTTTAAACAATTGTTATTTCCAAACCCTGCGGGTTTTTAAATACCAATTTGTCACATTCACAAATCTTTTTGCTGGATCAATAATTTTTGTGGTGTCTATGCCTTGCACGGTTTGTGAAACCCAATACACATAATCCGGGTTGTGCAAAAAGAGGGCAGGGGCGTCTGCAATAATCGTATTTTGCAGTTTTTCCAACTTTTCCTCTTTGACTGATAAATCTAATGTTTCTCGTGCGTCTTTTAATAACTGGTCAACCGTTTTATTTTCATATGAAGCCAGATTTAATCCCGGGTCAATTTTTTGGGATGAATGCCAGAAGGGGTATAAGTCGGGTTCAGCTCCCAGCGCTTCTCCGTACAGCAAGGCGTCATAACTTCTGTTTTTGATGATTGGTTTTAAATCCGTTAGCGATACGGCCTGTATATCAACCTGGGCGCCAATGCTTTGCCAATAATTTTTAAGCTCATTGGCAATTTCTAACAATTGCGGCTGGTCAGCGGTGGTTAAAATAAATTTTAACGGCTGGGAATTTTGCGCTGGCGCCAAGCACAATTCGTTTAATTTTTTTCTAGTTGAAACGCCCGTTTCGCCGGTGGGCTTTAAATCCGGCAAATATTTTTTCTGGAATTCAGTGACGGCGTTTTCGGTGGCTTTGCCGTAAGTCCCGTTGGTTTCATTTTGCAGTAAATTTTTAAAATTATTGTCTAATTTTGCCAGGCAAGCTTGCAATTGTATTACTGCCGTACCCTTAGATCCAACTTTTAAATAAGTGGTAAATTGAAAAGCTGGTTTTTTGACAGTTGCTTTTTCCCGCATGCCTTGGCCGTTATCTTTAAAGTCAGATTTGTCTAAAAGAGCGGCGGCTTTTGTTGTATCAAAATTGTAAATGCTTGTTGGAGCTTGATAGCCGTAAAAATCTGGCAGAATGGGCGAGTCAATTTTAGAGATGTTGGTTTTGGTTCCAGAAGTTATTTTTGCAACCAGTTCGTCTTTATTTATTGCATAAGACATGGATTGTCTTATGCTGGTGTTTGAAAAAATAGATGTTTTTTGGTTGTTGAAAAAAACGGCGAAATACCGAGGCAAAGAAAAAGAGTATGTAGAAAATTTTTCATTGTTTGACCAGCCCTGCTTGATTGCTTTTTCTGATTGGGCTTGGCTATTGTCTAATGACGCCAAAGTAAATCCGTCAATGGTTTTTGCATTGGCCGCGCTGATTAAATCTTCCTTTTTTTCAAAAAACTGGAAAGATAAATTTAAAATAAATGACGGGTGGTTGTAATATCGGCGGTTTGATGTCAAATATAGCGCGCTGATAAATCCCGCATTAGTCTGGCTGATGTCTGAAAAAGCAAAGGGGCCCGACCCCACCGGCTGCAAATTATAAGAAGAAAGAGTGAAGTTTTCTGGTAAAACGGGCTCCCAAATGTGCTGGGGCAGTATTTTTAAGGTGCAATTTTCCAGGAAAGAATTATACGGGGCTTTTAAATTAAAGCGGATGGTTTTGTCAGAAATTTTTTGGGGGTCCACGTCTATCCAATTGGCTCTCAATGGGCTTTTGTAATCAGAATTTTGGATGGTTTTGATGGTGAAAATTATGTCGTCAGCGGTCAGGGGTTTGCCATCGTGCCAAAAAATATCGTCTTTTAAAGTAAATTCGTAAGTTTTGCCGTCATTTAAAACATTGTAGCTGTCAGCTAAGTCCGTGACCAGTTTTCCATCTTTATCATACGTCATTAGTCCGGAAAAAACCAAGTCAATCAAGGTGCGGTCAATGTCGTTAGTTTCTCCGTAAATCGGATTGATAAACCGCGGCTGGCCTACTACGCCCTCCACATAAGTGCCGCCCAATGCTGGCACCACCTTAGTGTGGCCGACATAAAAACTGCTTATTAAAAAAAATAACGAACCCAATGCCAGCACCGAAAATATCAAAAGAGTTATTTTTTCTTTCTTTTTAAGTACTTTAAAAATTTGTTTCCATTGCGAAAAGCTCGGAAATTTAAAAGACATTATTAGATGATTAAGCTTAAGATGCTAAGTATTATAAAAATTCCGGCTACGCCTATTGTAGCATAGTGTAATTTTTTTTGTATGCCGCGTCTTGAAGAATAAAATTCTCCTCCTCCGCCAAAAGCTGACCCCAAGGCGGTTCCCCTTTGCTGGATGGCTATTAAAACAATTAAAATTATTGAAGCGGCAATTTGCCCGTAGAATAAAATTTGGTTCATATCAACTGCGATCCGAATAACCCGAATCACCATCCGAATGACCCGAAAATAAATTCGGATTATTCGGGTGCAATTCGGATATTAAGGTCGCTTTACGAATAATGACAATATTACATTCAACCCCCAGATGATTAATGTGGTGTACAGCAATGGCCAAAACCACGGCGCGCTGAATTCTTTAAACATAACATCTACGATCCAAATTAACGACATATTAACAAAAAACCCGAAAATTCCAAGTGTGATTATTCTTAATGGAAGAGTGATAATGTCTAATATGGGTTTTACGAAAAAATTGAGAAGGCCCAATATGATTCCTAAAGTAAGAATTATTTGCCAGTCTTGTGTTATGGGAAACCCAAAAAAGTTTGAACCAGAAATTACGGCAACTTTAACGCCCGGCACATACAGCGATGCCAGCCACAGTCCCGCCCCAGCGGCTATGATATTAAAGAGAAGATTGCGCATATTTTCCTATCTTAGCATAGTTTTACCTAAACATCAACCCCGTTAGAAACACCGCCCGCGCTTGCGCGCCCGAAGGGCCTTTAGGGCGGGCTGTTTCTAACGGGGTCAAGTAGCGCCTTTTTTCTCACTTTTTTATGATAACTGATAGCGAATCTATGGGCTTCATCATCTAAATGGACAATCAAGTTATAAATTTCTTGTGGCAGGTCTTTTAAGGGGATTTTGGGCGCACCCTCTATTAATAGTTCCCTTTTCCCTTTTGCAATAGAGATAATTTTTATATTTTTCTTTAGTACCCTATTTTTAACGGCCGTGAGATTTAGGGTACTATTGTTTTTAGCTTTTATGGCGATGTTGAGTTGGGCGATGCCGCCGTCAATCAGCATGACTTCGGGGTAGCTCCATTCGGGGTGCAACAGGCGGCGGGTGAGCATTTCTTTTAACATAGCAATGTCATTGGGCTCATTTTTCATCCGGATCCTGAATTTTTTGTATTGGCTTTTATCTGGCGCGCCGTTGACAAACACCACCATGGACCCGACGGCGTATTTTCCCTGGATGTTGGAAATATCATAGCATTCAATTTTGGATATTTTATTAGTCATATTGAGTAATTTCTGCAGATTAACCATTGCGGGGTCCGACCCCGCGGGGTCGGACCCCGCAATGACTTTGGTGTGTGCCATAGTCCGTTCCAAAGCTTGCAACCGGTCGCGCACGGCGGCCGCTTTTTCAAAATTTTTGGCTTTAGATTCTGCTTCCATTTCCCTTCGCAAAGCATAAAAAACTGATTTCCTTTCTCCTTTTAAAATAAGCATTAACTGGCGGATGTTTTTTTTGTATTCCCGAAGGCCCGCCGTAGCCTTTGGCGAAGGAGGGTTTTCAAATAATTCTGGTCCAGGGCAAAGGTCTAAATGGCACCAGGTGCAGGCGTTTTTTTGGTGTTTGGCCGTGGTGTAGTAAGGAAAAACCCGTCGCAAATATTTTAGTGTTTTCTTGAGAGCAGAGCCTTCAATAAAGGGCCCGACATATTCTGTTTTAATGCTGTCTTTTTGGTGGGTGATGTAGACATAGGGCAAATTTTCTTTATTTTTGGCAATGGCGACGTAAAAATAATTTTTGTCGTCGCGCCAGACGACGTTAAATTTTGGCAGGTGCTGTTTGATTAAATTAGCTTCTAAAATTAAGGCTTCAATTTCTGAATCAGTATTGATGAAGCCGATTTTTTCCACATCTTTGATGAATAGATTATCTCGGTACGACGGCTGTTGGAAATGATTTTTTACCCGGTCTTTGATATTGATGGCCTTTCCTATGTATATGGTTTCTTTTCCTGATATAAAACAATATACCCCCGCAGTTTTTGGCAGGTCATTGATTTTATTTTTGGATAGTATTTTAAATTTTTCCATGGCTTTATTATATAACACGGAATATACAAAATGAGAATAATTTGGTACATTAAACTTGCAGTCCTTTCTAAACTTAAACCCAAAGGAGAATGCAATGGAAATTCTCGTGAGATTGCTTTCTCCCATCAACTGGGAGAAAGCAAATAAAATTTTGCTTTGCCGTTCTGGATTGGGCGATACGATTAAAATCTGCGAAAATGGGATTACTATCATAACCCGCGATGGCAAAATCGTTTTTTCTTCGCCCGTTGAAAATCAAAAGCCAGCCGATGAGCCCTACATAATAGTGTAGGGCTTTTTATTCGCGCACTTGAAGAGTTGATTTAAAAAGTATATAATGATTTACCAATTAATTATTATGAAGCAAGATTTCGTTAAAATCCGCGGCGCTAGAGTGCATAACTTAAAAAATATTGACCTGGACATACCCAAAAATAAATTAGTGGTGATTACCGGTTTGTCCGGGTCGGGGAAATCTTCCCTTGCGTTTGACACACTGTACGCCGAAGGCCAGCGGAGGTATGTGGAAAGTTTATCGGCCTATGCCAGGCAGTTTTTGGGCGTGATGGACAAGCCAGACGTGGACAAAATCGAAGGCATCAGTCCGGCTATTTCCATTGACCAAAGAAAATCGGTGCATAACCCCCGATCCACGGTGGGGACCATCACCGAAATTTATGATTACCTTCGTCTCCTATTCGCGCGAATAGGTAAGCCGCACTGCCCCAACTGCGGAAAATTAATTTCCCGCCAGACCATTGACCAGATTGTGGACCAAATTCTGGGTCGCGGAAAAACGCAGAATTTTACGCGGAAAAACGCAGAAGAAATTATGATTTTGGGGCCGGTCATCAGAGGCAAAAAAGGCGAACACCAGGCGGTATTGGAAGAAATAAAACGGGCGGGATTTATCCGCGTAAGGATTGACGGAGATGTGTATCCCATAGAAGAGGCCATTGCCAAGCCAATGGACAAGAATAAAAAACACAGCATTGAAGCGGTGGTTGACCGTTTGATTCTTGATAAAGACTTAGACCGATCACGCCTGGTTGATTCTCTGGAAACTGCTTTGAGGTTGGGAAAAGGCGTAGTGGTTGTAACTGTTATAAATGTTGGAAATGTTGTAAATGAAAAAAAACGTTCGTTACAACAATTACAACAAGCGAAGCGATACAACGATATAACATTCTCTGAGCATTTTGCCTGCGAGGATTGCGGCATTTCTCTGCCGGAATTGGAACCCAGAATTTTTTCTTTCAACAATCCGTATGGCGCCTGCCCTGACTGTACCGGCCTTGGCGAAAAACTGGAGGTTGACCCGGAATTAGTAATGCCCAACAAAAATTTAACCATTGCCGAGGGCGCCATTTGGCCGTGGAGCCGCGCCAGCCACAAAGTGGGCCGGCAAGGTTATTATTTTTGGAAACTTTCTGGATTGACCGAAGAACATAGATTCTCATTGGATGAACCAGTAAAAAACTTACCTCAAAAGATAATAAGCATCATTTTATATGGAGACAATGAAGATTTTGAGGGAGTCATCCCCAGCCTTGAAAGAAGATACCACGAAACCGATTCTGAATGGACGCGGGCGGAAGTTGAGCAGTACATGGTGATTAAAAAATGCGAAACGTGCCTGGGCAAAAGATTGAAACCAGAAGTGCTGGCGGTGACCGTGCAAGAAAAATCCATTAACGATGTGGTGGAGCTTTCCATTGAAAAAGTGAAAGATTTTTTCGGGCATTTGTTGCCCAAGCTTTCGGCGGGCCAAGCCAAAATCAGCCAGCCAATTGTAAAAGAAATTGTGGAGCGCAGCCAATTTTTGGTTGATGTTGGTTTGGATTACTTGACCTTAGGCAGAAAAGCGGGCACTTTGGCCGGCGGAGAAGAGCAAAGAATCAGGCTGGCAACTCAAATCGGGTCAAAACTGTCGGGCGTTTTGTATATTTTAGACGAGCCGTCTATTGGTTTGCATTCCAGAGACCAGCACCGATTGATTGACACGCTTTTGCAATTGC
>CAYIJR010000014.1:0-15232 GCA_964363825.1 uncultured Candidatus Saccharibacteria bacterium
GCATGAGAACCATGGTGGAAGACGGCTTTGTCAAAGCCGCCCAAGGGCTGACATCAATTGAGGAAGTGCTCCGTGTAATAATAGATTAGAATCTAGAAAATAGAAAGTAGAAAATAGAATTTGAAAAACTATGGCGACGACATCATTTAAAGATTTAATTGTTTGGCAGAAATCTCGTGACTTAGCAGTGAAAGTTTATAAAATAACAGGGAACTTTCCTAAATCGGAGCTGTATGGATTAACAAGTCAAATGAGGAGAGCAGTTATTTCAATTTCTTCTAACATAGCGGAAAGTTACCATAGATTTCACAATAAAGAAAAACAACAATTTTTAGCAGTTGCCTTTGGTTCTGGATCAGAATTAGAAAGCCAAGTAGAAATAGCAAAAGCATTATATCCCTTAGTAGATTTTGAGAATGTTGAAAAAGATGTCTTAGAAGTAATGAAAATTCTTAATAATTTTTTAAATAAGTAAATTAAATAAGGAAATATTCTATTTTCTATTTTCTAAATTCTATTTTCTAATTCATGCCCAATTATTTTTACATTGCCAAAACATTTGACGGGAAAAATGAGTCAGGAATGTTGAATGCTAAAGACGAAAGTCAGCTGGCCCAAAGCCTAAAAAGCCAAGGGATGGTTTTGATTAAAACATCTGTTGAGCAGAAAAAGGCAAAATTCAACCTGAATTTTAACCTTCCTTTCGGTATTTCTTCAACCCAAAAAATATTGATGGTTAAAAACCTGGGAGTGATGTTTTCTACTGGGCTTTCACTGGTAAAGATTTTTGACATTTTATCTATCCAAACAAAAAACAAGCAATTAAAAAACGCCTTGCTTGATATAAAGGGAAAAATCAACAAGGGGGAAAACCTTTCAGATGCGCTGGCGCAATACCCAAAAATATTTTCCGAGCTTTTTGTCAATATGATAAAAGTGGGTGAAGAATCAGGAACATTAGAAGGGATTTTCCAAATTTTGTCATTGCAAATTCAAAAGGAGCACGAATTGAAATCCAAAATCAGAAATGCCATGACTTATCCCACCATTATTCTGGTAGCGATGTGCATCATCGGCGGCATTGTCATTACCTTTGTGCTGCCGAATTTAAATATATTTTTCACCACTTTAAATGTTGACATCCCTATTTATACGAAAATTTTGATTGCCGCCGGAAGTTTTTTGTCGGAAAATTGGTATTTGCTGATTGTGGTACCCCTTGGGCTGGCCGCTGCCATTTTTTTTGCTATCAGAACCAAACCGGGAAAATTCTTTTTAGACACCATACTGTTAAAAATTCCTTTGATTTCTTCTATCATCAAAAAAAATAACTCCGCCCTTTTTGTTCGTTCAATAAGCTCATTGATTGCTTCGGGGGTGCCGCTGGTAAGATCTTTGGAAATTACCTCAAAAACCGTGGGCAACCACTATTTTAAAAATGCCATCGCTAAAGCCAGTGAAAAAATAAAAAAAGGGGATAAGTTATCCGGCGCGTTGGGGCCATACCAAAACCTTTTTCCTTTCGGAGTGGTTGAAATGGTTGAAGTGGGCGAGGAAACCGGCAAAACTTCGGAAATATTAAAGAAATTAGCGGAATTTTATGAGCAGGAAGCGGTAAGCGCCGTTGAGCAGCTATCAATTTTGATAGAACCGATGCTGATTATTTTGCTCGGGTTGGCCGTCGGGTTCTTTGCATTTTCCATTATCCAGCCGATGTACTCCTCGTTACAAGAAATAAAATGATTAAAAAAAATGACGGTTTCACAGTTTTAGAACTGATGATAGTAATAGTTGTTTTGCTTGTTCTGGCTGCTATTTTAATACCCAATTTTCCGCTAATCCAACAAAGAACAGAGTTGAATAATGGCGTCCAGGAATTTGTAGGAGTTTTAAAATCCGCTCAAAACAGAGCCTTGGCTTCAGATGCCAATAGCCAGTACGGGGTCTACATTGATACTAGCGTTTCGCCGCATAAGTATGTATTATTTAAAGGTGCAAGCTATGCCGTGAGAGAACAAGCATATGACCAGAATTATTTTTTATCAAATAATGTTGAGTTTTACGCAATCAGCCTGGGCGGCGGAAATGAAATATTTTTTAATAAATTAACTGGCTCGTCCCAGCAGTCAGGAAGCGTTTCGCTAAGGTCAAAAATAGATAACAGCCAAAATAAAACAGTTTATATAGCTAATTCCGGTGTTATTGGGTTCGTCGCGCCATCTTCCGCTTCTGATGAGGCCCGAATAAAAGACTCAAGGCATGTGCATTTTGATTATAGCCGGATTATTAATACCAGTACTGAAAATATCGTATTGACATTTGATGGCACAATAGTAAAAGTCATTCCTGTTAATGCTTATTTAGCCGGGGGAGAATTTAATTGGGAGGGCACGGTAAATACTGCCAGTTCCGACCAGACAGTAAGAGTCCACACTCACCGGCTTAATAATCCAGATACCCAATTTAGCGTTACGAGGGACAAAAGATTTAATGATAAGACATTTAAGATTACTATTTCAGGAGACAGTTTTGGCAGTCTCATCGAATATTCAGCTGATGGAGCAACCGTTAATGGACTAACTTCTGCTGATTGTTCATCTGGCGCAACTGGTTTATCCAGTTTTGTTTCAAATTGTTCGTGGCAGTAATCAAATGAAAATCTTAAATCTTAAATCTAAAATCTTAAATCAAAAAAATGGCTTCATTTTCCTGGAAATTTTAATTGCCGTGGCTTTAATCGGCATCGTGTTTATTACTCTTTTGGGCATTGGTTTTTCGGCGGTGAATATTTCAAAATCAATACGGGAGCAGACCCAAGCCGATGCTTTAGCCAAAGAAGAATTTGAAGCGGTAAGAAGCTTAAGAGATTCCAGCAACTGGTTGGTAAACGGCTTGGGGGCGGTTCTTTTCGGCAACGCTAATCCCTATCACATGATTTTAGATACAGGCACAAATCCAGCCCATTGGGTTCTGCAAACAGGAGAAGAAACAACAGGCATTTTTACCAGAAAAGTTGTCTTTGACCAAGTTTCGCGAAATCCCGCCACTCAAGATATTGAAAGCGCGTATAATGCTGCCCACAATGATCCTGACACAGTAATGGCCACCATCACCATTATATGGAATGACAAAACTTCGCAGGTAACGGCATATTTTACTAATTGGAAACAATAATCATAAAACGTGAAACATGAAACCTGAAACATTACGCAAAAAATTTAAAAATGACGGATTTACCCAGCACCACTTTCACAAAACTATCATTAAAGTAATTTATGATTTCAAGATTTAAAGACAAACAAAAAAACAACTTTCAATTATCCAGTGAAAGTGGTGCTGGGTTTACCATGGTAGAAATTTTGGTTTCCCTTGCCATATTTTCTTTAATTTCCTTGGCAATTATTTCTTTTTTCTTTTGGATGAACGCGTCAAATTCCAAGACAAAAGCCGACCGGGAAGCGGGCGAGAATGCGCGCGCTGCATTAGACCAGGTAACTGCTGAAATAAGGGCAGCTAAAAGCGTGTATACTCCCACCACCACTGCAAACCAGCTTTCTTTAGAGACTGCAAAGTATTTACCGGCTGGCGAAACCAGCACCTTTATTGATTTTTTCCTTTGCGGCACTGCCATTTGCCTGAAAAAAGAGTCGCAAAATCCTGCTGCCTTGACTTCAGACAGCGTGCAAGTTACCAATTTAGCATTTACCCAAATAATGAATGGGACTTTTCCTTCAATTAAGGTGGATATGACTGTCAACTACCCCAATACCGATCCCAACGCCGCCGCTTCCATTAATTTAATATCCACCGCATCCACAAGAAGTTATTAGAATTCATCATGAAAATCTTAAACCAAAGCACCTTTTCAAGGTGCTCGGCCGAGCACAAAATTTTGAAAAAATTTCTGTGCTCTGGTCTAAAATCTAAAATCTTAAATTCAGAAAGTGGTTTTGTCGTTTCCATCATTACTTTTTTTGTGCTGGTAATTATGCTAAGCGTTGCTGTTAGCATGAGCGCTTTGGTTGCTTACCGGCAGAAAATTGCAACCAATGCAGTGAAATCAACCCAGTCATATTACACCGCCGAATCCGGCGTGGAAGACGCTCTGTTGAGATTAAATAACAGTCCCCAAATGTCTTCCCTGAATTATAATTTAACGGTTAATGGAGCAACTGCAAGCGTTGCCATCCCCAATATTATAGGCGGCTCAAGGACTATTACGTCACAGGGAAATGTTAATGATATAATTAGGAATTTGCAAGTTGTTTACAGTATAAGCAGCCAGGAAATTTCTTTCCATTACGGCATACAAGTGGGAGATTTTGGTTTGCAAATGAAAGGCAATGCTGTTGTTCACGGCAATATACTCTCCAATGGCCCGATAACGGGAGAGCCAAATACTAAAATATATGGAGATGCTATTTCAGCTGGCGGGAGCGGGAGTATTACCAATTCAAAGATCAAATCCACGGAGGGGGGAGGCAACGCTTGGGCCGCAACCATTGATGGAGGGAGCGGTTGTGTAATTGATGGTAATGCGCATTATATAACAAGTATCAATTGCGGTACGGTCGGGGGCTTGACTATACATGATGATACTCCGGTTGCACCGCAGAGTATGCCAATAAGCGCGACCCAAATTACTGGTTGGAAAGACGATGCAGCTGATGGCGGAACAACTGCTTCCTATTCTTTGGGTGGGAACAATGAAGGCTCTTTAGGTCCTAAGAAAGTGGAAGGGAACATGACTATAGATAGCGGTGCCAAATTAACAGTTACCGGCACTATTTGGGTAACAGGTGATTTAAATTTGCATTCCAATACAGTGCTTCAGCTCGGTCCTGGCTATGGTTCCCAAAGCGGAGTTATTGTGGTTGATGGTAAGATTTTTATCGACAGTAATGTTACTCTCTGTGGTTCTGAAGGGTACGAATCAGCGCAAAGATGCAATCCTTCGGTGGGCAGTTATTTGATGCTTCTTTCTACTAAATCATCGGCTGATCCCAACAATCCTGCTATTGACGCGAGAAGTAATACAAAAACCGCCATTCTTTATGCCGCCAATGGATTTATTACATTAAGTTCTAATGCAAAATTAAGAGAAGCCACTGGTTACGGGATTTATATGGATTCAAATGCCGAAGTTACTTATGAGGTAGGATTGGGTGATACTCATTTTTCTTCCGGCCCCGGGGGGTCTTGGGAAGTAAAGAGTTGGGAGGAGAAATGAAAAAGGATTGCAAAAATGTTATAATAGAGTAATGTTTAAATTTTTAAATATCAATCCGGAAGTTTTTGGTGTGGATATTAATGATTTGTCTTTAAGAATAGCCAAGCTTAAAAAAGTTGGTAAAATTTTTAAATTGGTTTCTTTTAATGAAATCCAAATAAAACCGGGAATTATTAAAGAAGGGGCGATCCAGGACGAAGTGTCTCTAGCCAAGATCATTAAAGATGCTTGTGCCGCGGCAAAAGGCAAAAAGCTTAATACCAAGTATGTAATAATCTCTTTACCCGAAGAAAAATCTTTTTCCCAAGTTATCCAAATGCCTAAAATGACGCACGAAGAATTAATCAGCGCGGTGCCATATGAAGCGGAAAATTATATTCCCCTGCCTATTGATAAAGTTTATTTGGACTTTCAAATAATTGATGAGCACAAACAGCAAAAAGATGTAAGCCATTTGGATTTAATGATCAATGTTATGCCCAAAAATATTGTTGATGGGTATGTGTCTTGCTTTAAAAAAGCTGGTTTAGTGCCGTGTGTTTTAGAGGTTGAATCCCAGGCTATTGTCAGGGCTTTATTAAAATTTGAGGGAAATGCCCAATCTACGGTTTTTGTGGATTTTGGCCACACTAAAACCAGTTTTATTATTTTTTCGGGAAACTCCATAAGGTTTACTTGCACCATACCCATTTCTTCCCAGCAGTTAACCTATGCCATTGCTGATGGCTTGGGGATTGATTTTACCAAGGCCGAAGAGTTGAAATTAAAAAAGGGCTTAACAACAAAAAAGGACGACCAAGAAGACGCGGCGGAGTTGATAACGCCCATCTTGTCGGACTTGGTGGAACAAATTAAGAAATACATCAATTTTTACCAGGGCCATGTTTCACATGAGTATTTCCCGTCTGACGGTAAAATAAATAAAATTATTTTATGCGGCGGGGGAGCAAATTTAAAGGAGATGCCGGATTTTTTGTCCAAAAAGTTGAAAATCCAGGTTGAGCTTGGGAATCCCTTTGCAAATATTTTAGCTCCCAAAAAAAACAGCAAAAAATCCATTACGCCAGACAAGGCGCTTTCCTATATCACAGCTTTGGGTTTAGCGTTGCGGGGAGCTAATACAAATTTAAGCGATTATTCCCACCATGATTAACCTTTTGCCTCCATTAGAAAAAAAGGCGCTCAAATCAGAGATAACTAAAAACTTAGTGATTGTTTTGTGGTATATGTTTATTATTTTTTTGGTTGCTCTAAGTTTGGTGCTCTTTTCGGTAAAGTTCTACATTTTACAAGATGAAAATTCCCAAAAAGTTGTATTAGACTTGGTAAAAAAACAATATGAAACGCCAGAATCACTATCAGCTAAAGAACTCATTGTAAAATACAATGCATCGCTGTTAAAAGTTGATGATTTCTATAAAAAAGAGGTATATTTCAGCGAAGCGTTAAAGACTATTTTGGAAACACAGCGGCCCGCAGAGGTTTACTTTACCAACATTTCCATGGAAAAGAGCAAAAATGGCGCGGGGGTCAAAATAACTATCCTTGGCACAAGCGATACCAGAGATAACCTTCTTGTTTTCAAGGATAATATTGAAGCCAATCCAAAGATTAAAAATGCCTATTTCCCGCCGGCCAACTGGGTCAAGCCAAAAGATATTATCTTTAACTTAACATTGGATGAATAAAGTATATTCAATATCAATAATATTTGGCGCAGTATCCTTGCTGTTGGTTGCATTTTTAATATACCCGGCTCTAAGCGACATACAGAAAATTTCCGATGATATTTTACGTGACAAAAATTCAGCGGCGTTAATAACGGCTGAAGCCGGTGATTTGGATAATTTTAATAAAAATTACCCAAGTTACGAAGCAAACTTAAAAAAAATTGACCAGCTTTTTGTTGATTCTGACAACCCTATAGAATTCATTAAATTTTTAGAGAATACGGCTGATGCTTCCGGCGTTGCCGCAGACATTAATTTAAGCAGTAATGCGCCAAGCAGAGCAGCCATCGCATCTCCAACGACAGTATTCCAAATTCGCGCAACTGGGGAATTTTCAAAGATGCTAAAATTTGCCAATAGATTAGAAACCAGAGATTATTTGATTAAAATACAAAATATATCCCTGACAAGATCTTTTGTCCAGGCAGTTGATGGTAAGGCTGTGGCAAAAGGAGTAGATGCAAATTTTATAATAGAAGCAGTGGCTAAATAATTATTATATAATGAAAAGAATGAATAAAAATTTTTTAGGCATTTTTGAAAAATTGTGGGACGCTATGATAGGCAATATTAAAAAAATACCCTGGATTTTAGGGCAATATGCTTTTTTGTTCATTTTGATTTTTATACTGTTAGATATTTTATTTGGCGGGTTTCTATTTTACCATTATGTATTTTCAGTTAAAAACGCGGAGCCGCAAATTACATCTGTACCGGCAAAATTTAAAAATGATGTTTATCAATCAGTTTTGAATTCATGGCAGAATAGGGAGGAATCTTTAAACAGCGCATCAGCGATAAACTACGCAGACCCCTTTAAATAGTTTGAAAGTTGTGTATAATACTACATTAAGGAATTAATATAAAAGGCATGTCAGAAAAAAAGAAAAAAGTGATTTTAGTTGAAGATGATCTGGCAATTATAGATATTTACCAGACTATGATCCAAAAAGCCGGTTTTGATGTTGAGGCAATCGGCTCTGGACAGGAAGTCATTAAGAAAATAAAAGAGTTGAAGGCCGGCGACCCGTCAAAACCTGATATTGTCCTTTTGGATTTAATATTGCCGGATATCAACGGCATAGAGGTCCTCAAAGAAATTAGGAAAAATAATACTACAAAAGATATTTGCGTGTTTATTCTTACTAATCAAGAAGAGTCGCAAATTTCCAAATTAGACGGCATCAAGCCCGACAAATTCATCATCAAAGCCAACATAACTCCAATTCAACTGGTGGCACTTATAAAAGAGCAGCTACAATAGACTTATGACAGAAATTTCCTTAAAAGCAGAAGAACTTTTTAAAATTGGGAGTTTTTCAGTCACCAACAGCTTATTTTTGACTTTTATTGTTTCCTTTATCTTAATCGTTTTTTCTCTTGCGTTTTACAGAAAAATTAATATTATACCGGGCAAATTGCAGTCGGCGGTGGAAATGGGGATGGAGTGGTTTTTGGATTTGATGCACTCTACATTGGGGTCTTTAGAGAAAGCCGAACGGTATTTTCCCCTTGTGGCCACCATTTTTATTTTTATAATGGTGTCAAATTTGTTGGGAATTTTCCCGGGAGTGGGGTCTTTTTTGATTAAAAATGAGGGGCATTTCTTGCCTCTTTTTCGTTCTCCAGCCGCTGACTTGAATTTCACTTTGGCTTTTGCGGTCATATCTGTTTTAGTGACTAATATTTTGGGAGCTGCGGCCGTGGGAATATTTGCCCATCTGGGAAAGTTTTTAAATTTCAAAAATCCTATTGCATTTTTCATCGGCATCTTGGAAATTGTTTCGGAAATTGCCAAAATTATTTCTTTATCATTCCGGCTTTTTGGCAATGTTTTTGCCGGAGAAGTTTTGCTGGCCATTATTTTTTTTCTGGCGCCGTACTTTATCCCGTTGCCATTTTTGCTTTTGGAGCTTTTTGTAGGCTTGATACAGTCATTTTTATTTGCTATGCTGACGTTGGTTTCAATATCACTGCATACGACAGCACATGAACACTAAATATTAACTAAATTTAGAATTTCGAATTTCTAATTTCGAATAAATTTTGAATGACTTAATTTCGAAACACGTTTCAAGAATTCAAAATTATAGTTTTATTCAAAATTCAGAATTCAAAATTCAAAATTCATCAAAATGGATATAGATTCGATTCGTTTATGGGCGGCAGTAGGCGCTATTGCCATTGGCACGATAGCCCCGGCCATTTCTATTGGCTTTATCGGTGCCTCGGCTGTCAAATCAATCGGCAGAAATCCAGAGGCCGCTTCCAAAATCCAGACGGCTATGATTTTGGCAATCGCTTTTGCTGAAGCCATCGCCATTTATTCTTTGGTTATCTCTTTGATTATTAAGTTCGTCGCGTAGTAAATAATCCAAATGTCATCCGAATAAAATCCGAATACTACGAATTAAAATTTTGCATTCGGAGCATTCGGATAAATTCGTAGATTAGGATTATGGAGGGAATTATTGGACAATTAGGAATTGACTGGAAGCTTTTTTTAAGCCAAGCTTTTAACTTTTTTATTTTATTGATTATATTAAGGGCTTTTGTATACAAGCCCTTGTTGGCTGTGATTGAAAAAAGAAATGAAAGAATAAAAAAAGGATTGGAAAAAGCAAAAGAAGCGGACATTAGGTTAAAAGAAGTGGATATTATTGCCAAGGGAAAGTTAAAACAGGCAGACCAAGAATCAATAAACATCATTAAAAATACCGAGCAAAAAGCAAAGCAGATGGAGCATTCTTTACAGCAAAAAGCTGAAGAACACCAAAAAGAATTGATGGCGCAAGCGGCATTAAATTATGAAAAGCAAATGGAGGAGTCAAAAAAGATGGTTATGGCCAAAGCTTCAGAAATGGTGAAAAGAATCATTGCTAAAACCGTGGAATTAAAGCCCGATGCCATTGATGATGCTTTGATTAATAAAGCGGTTTCCCAAATGGAAAATAATGAAATATAACGTTAAAGATTATGCCATTGCCCTTGCGGATGTAATGCTTGGGCCAAAAATCAGTGACAAAAAAATCGCTGATAATTTTTTTAAAGTTTTGGAAAAGAACAGGCAATTAAAAAACGCCAAAAAAATTGTTGAACTGGCCCAGAAATATTATCTTGAAAAAAAGGGAAACAAAAGCGTTTTATTAGAAACAGCCAGAAAAACCGATGTAAAAAGCGTACTGAAAAGTATTTTAAAAAATGGTGACGCAGTTGAGGAAAAAATAAATCCGGAATTGATCGCCGGTATAAAAGTAATAATAAACAACGAAAAACAATTAGACTTTTCGTTGCATAAAAAATTACAAGAAATTTTTAAATGAGCAAAGAAATTATAGAAAAATTAAAACAAGCCATCGAGGGTTACAAAGACAATCCAGAATGGGAAGAAATTGGCAAGGTGACGGAAGTGGGTGATGGCATTGTAAAAATATCCGGCCTGAAAAATGCTCAGAGCCAGGAGGTTTTAGTTATTGAAACTGAAAAAGCAAAAATTAATGCCGTGGCTTTGAATTTGGAAGAAGATTCTGTCGGCGCTTTGGTGCTGGGAGAAAGCAGCCGTGTAAAATCTGGCCAAACCGTCAAAAGGACAAAGCAAATTCTTTCCATTCCGGTCGGGGTGCAGTTGCTGGGCCGGGTAGTTGATCCATTGGGGAATGCTTTAGACGGCAAAGGCCCGATTTTCAGCGAAAAAGAGAAAAAACAATTTAATCCTTTGGAAAATAATGCGCCTAATGTGCTTTCGCGCGAATCAGTCAACCATCCCCTGCACACGGGAATTAAAGCCATTGATTCCATGATTCCTATTGGCCGCGGCCAAAGAGAATTGATTATCGGCGACCGGCAAACCGGCAAAACCGCCATTGCACTGGACATGATAATTAATCAAGGAAAAGAAGGCAGTGGTCAAATGTCAAATGTTAAAGGTCAAATGTCGGTTGTCTGCATTTATGTTGCTATTGGCCAAAAAGAATCAAAAGTGGCCAAAATTGTTGAAACTTTAAAAAATAATAATGCGCTAGATTACACAATTGTGGTCTCGGCTGCAGCATCCAGCCCGGCCGCTTTTTGGTATTTGTCGACTTTTGCCGGATGTGCCATTGGTGAATATTTTCGCGACAAAGGACAGGACGCCTTGATCATTTACGACGATTTGTCCAAACACGCCTGGGCTTACCGGCAGATTTCTTTGCTTTTGCGCCGGCCGCCGGGCAGGGAAGCCTATCCGGGCGATGTGTTTTATTTGCATTCACGGCTCTTAGAGCGCGCGGCAAAACTTAATAAAGAAAAGGGCGGCGGGTCTTTGACTGCCATCCCCATTATTGAAACCCAGCTGGGAGACGTGACCGCTTACATTCCCACCAACGTCATTTCCATTACCGACGGCCAAATTTATTTGGAGTCGGACTTGTTTTACCAAGGCACTCGGCCGGCGGTGAATGTGGGATTATCGGTTTCCCGCGTTGGTTCATCGGCCCAGACCAAAGCCATGAAAAAAGTAGCGGGGAAGTTGAGATTGCAACTGGCGCAATTCCGTGAACTGCAGACTTTTGTGCAGTTTGCTTCCGATGTTGACCAGGCCACTAAAGAAAAAATCCAAAAAGGCAGGATTATTTCGGAAGTTTTAAAGCAGACGGATTTGGCCCCCATGCCTTTTGAAACCCAGGTTTTGGTTTTATACGCAGCACTGAATGGATATTTTGACCAGTTCCAGCCAGAAGAAATGCAAAGCGTTGAAGCCAAGTTTTTGGAATACGTCAAAGACTTACACGGCGATTTGTTGTATTTACTCAAAGAAAAACGCGAAATCACCGAAGAAGTTGAAAGTAAAATGAAAGAAGTAATTGGGAAGTTTATAGCAGCATAAACTAAAACTCAAAAACCAAAAATCAAAACCACAAACAAAAAATAAAAAATGCCGTAGTTTAAAGGTCTTTTATCTTTGGTATTTGGTCTTTGGTATTTGGTCTTTGCTCTGATTTAAAATGGAATCGACGCAGAATTTAAAAAAGAGAATAAAAAGCGTAGCCAACATCAATAAAATCACCAAGGCCATGGAGTTGGTGGCGGCTACCAAAATGAGAAAGGCGCAGGAAATTGCGCTGGCTTCGCGTCCGTACGCTTTTGTGGCTTTGGATTTGCTGGCCAATGTAACTCTGCTTGAAACTGCATTGCCAGAACTTTTGAAAAAAAGAAAAACACAGAAAACCCTTTTTGTTTTAGTTGCTTCCGACAAAGGCTTGGCCGGTGCATTTAATAGCTCGCTATTCCGTAAATTTGAGCAGTTTGTACGACGTCAGACGTCGTACGGATTGCAGGACTTTGTGGCGGTGGGGGAGAAAACAGCTGCTTATTTATCAAGAAAAGGGTATAATGTGATTAAAAAATTTACTAATGTGGGAGACCATACTACGCCAGAACAAGTCCAGCCGTTAGTAGATTTTTTGGTCCTGGGTTATCTGGATAAGAGTTGGGATAAAGTTGTTGTTTTTTCAACCCATTTTAAGTCGGCTTTAAAACAAGACCCCTTGATGCGGGAAATTTTACCCATCAGTTTTGAGTCAATTCAGGGAACTATTCAAGAGATTGTTCCAGAAACCGGTCGATTTTCAGATGTTATAAGCCCCGTGAGACATAAGACTTCCGCAAAAGATGTTAAATACTTAATTGAGCCTTCGCCCAAAGCAGTGCTGGAAAATTTAACAAGGCATTTATTTTCTATGCAAGTTTACCATTTGATTTTAGAAGCCAATGCCGCCGAACATTCAGCCCGGAGAATGGCCATGAAAACCGCTTCTGACAACGCATCAGAATTGGGTGAAAACTTGAATTTGCAGTACAATAAGTCGCGTCAGGCAGGAATCACAAACCAAATTATTGAAATCAGCGCGGGAGCGGAGGCATTGAACTAAGGATTATACTTTTAATATGATAATTTTTATAAACGGCTCTATAAATACAGGTAAAAGTACCATTTCAAGAATTTTATCAAAAGAGTTGCCAAGGGTTGCTTTAATCGAAGTCGATAAACTTCGGGGAATGATTGAGTGGATGCCACTAGAAGAAGCCATGCCAATTAATCTTGAAAATACAGTTGCTTTGACTAGGAATTTTTCAAAAAATGGATTAAATATTATTGTTGAATACCCCTTACTTCAAAGAAGCTATGATTATTTAACGAACGAGCTAAAAGATTTAAATAAAAAGATTTACTTTTTTACCTTAGCACCAAAAATAGAAATAGCGCTCACGAATCGCGGAAGTAGGGATCTTAATAACTGGGAAAGGGACAGAATTAAGCGTCATTACGACAAAGGGATGCATCAACCTAATTTTGGTGACATAATTGATAATTCTGAACAGAGTCCCGAAGAAACTGCAAAAATTATTTTAGACAAAATAAAAAATTATGCCAAAAGGTAAAATTGTACAAATTATAGGGTCGGTGGTGGATGTGGAATTTACGGATGAAAAACTGCCGGAGATTTTTAACGCGTTGAAAATCAAAAGGCCCTCCTCCGCCGAGGCTTCGGAGGGCGAGAATGACTTTGTCATTCTCGAAGTGGTAAAGCACTTGGATACCCAAAAAGTCCGGGCCATTTCTTTGCAGTCAACCGACGGCTTGGAAAGGGGTTTGGAAGTCAAAGACACTGGCAGACAAATTGAAGTGCCGGTTGGGCCGGAAGTTTTAGGAAATTTATTTAATGTTCTTGGGGAAACGCTCAATGAAACTAAAAAAGAATTTAAAAAATACTGGCCGATTCATCGCGCTTCACCGGCTTTTGTTGACCAGTCAACCAAAACTGAAGTCTTTGAAACGGGCATTAAAGTCATTGACTTGATTGCACCATTTATTAAAGGAGGAAAAGTCGGCCTTTTTGGCGGGGCGGGAGTGGGCAAAACGGTTTTGTTGCAGGAATTCATCAGGAATGTGGCCGAAGAATCGGGCGGGGTTTCAGTTTTTGCAGGAGTAGGGGAAAGGACGCGAGAAGGCAACGATTTGCACCAGGAAATGACGGAGTCTGGCGTCATCAATAAAACCGCGCTGGTTTTTGGCCAAATGAATGAAGTGCCAGGAGCAAGGGCCCGCGTGGCCTTAAGCGCCTTGACCATGGCAGAATATTTTAGAGATGAAGAAAAGAAAAATGTGTTGTTGTTCATTGACAACATTTTCAGGTTTTCCCAAGCCGGGTCTGAAGTTTCGGCTTTGCTTGGCAGAATGCCCTCGGCCGTGGGGTACCAGCCAACATTGGCCCAGGAAATGGCCGAGTTGCAAGAGAGGATTACTTCAACCAAAAACGGGTCAATTACTTCTGTGCAGGCAATTTACGTGCCAGCTGATGATATTACCGATCCTGCGCCCGCTACCACTTTTTCCCATTTGGATTCAACTATTGTTTTAAGTCGCGCCTTGACTGAAATTGGCATTTACCCGGCCGTTGACCCATTGGCTTCAACTTCCAGCGCGCTGGACCCAAAAATCGTGGGAGAAAAGCATTACCAAACAGCCCGCGGCGTCCAGCTGACGTTGCAAAGGTATAAAGATTTGCAGGATATTATTGCCATTTTGGGCATGGAAGAATTGTCAGAAGAGGACAAAAAGGTGGTCAACCGGGCGCGGAAAATCCAACGGTTTATGAGCCAGCCATTTAATGTTGCTGAAAATTTTACGGGCATTAAAGGTAAATTCGTGAAACTGGAAGACACTATTAATGGATTTGCCGAAATTTTAGAAGGCAAGCATGATGATGTGCCAGAAGACAAGTTCTATATGCGCGGAGCAATTGGAGAAATTACCACATAAACCAAACATCAAAAACCAAAAATCAAAACCACAAACCAAAAATAAAAGATAATTTAATGGTTTTTACTCTGTAGTTTTGGTCTTTGGTATTTGGTTTTTGGTATCTTGCATGAAACTTTCTATTTATAGTCTAAAAAAGATTTTGTTTTCCGGTGAGGCAGAACTTTTGAATTGCAAAACAGCAGTGGGAGAAATCACGGTTTTAGACAACCATGAGCCTTTGATCGGGGTTTTAAAAAAAGGAGTTGCCAAAGTGGTTGACACTGAAAATAAAGAGCACTTTTTTGAAGTAAATTCTGGATTTTTGGAAGTCAAAGAAGGCAACGAAGTCCGTTGCATTGTTGATTAGACCTGTTGTCCTTTAACAAGGAGTCGGCCATGGCAACTGCATTAGTGGAGATTATCTTTTTGAACAGCAATGGCAACGTGCGCGGGTATGATTTTGGCGACTTTGGAGTCACCCTTGAT